>NZ_JBEYIS010000026.1:0-103754 GCF_040635975.1 Streptomyces sp. NPDC006798 | reverse complement strand
TTGGTGTGGCGGCTCCCGCGCCCCGGGGGCCGCCGGGTCCCGGCGGCGCGGGGCGTCGGTGAGTTCCGGCTGCCGGGGGGGCGCCGCGGGGGGGTCGGGGGGTCGGCGCCGGCCGCCGCCGCCGATGCCGGTCCGTACGGGCTGCGCGCGGTGCGCTGGGCGCACGCCGAGGAGGGGCTGAAGACGATCGCCGCGGCCGCGAAATGGATCGGGGCCCGGCTCGCCGAGGTCGACGCCGATGCCGGGAAGGACACCCGCAGCGCTGCGGGCGGCGTTCACCCGGTGGCCGACGGCGGCGGTGACCACCGGTGATCGCGTTCGGTCTGCTGCTGCTCCTGGGTGTCGCGTCGGCGGCCCTCGGCGCCGCCGGGGTCGGCCTGGCGGTCGTCGTCGGGGCCCTGGCGGCCGCCGTCGCGGTCGTCGTCGGCGCCGTCGCCCTGGTCGACCACCGCCGTCGTACGCGCCCGGACCGGGGCCGTCGCCGTGAGGCGGTCCGGCTGTGGGCGGGGGCCTGGTGGACCACGGTCACCGCGCCCCGCCACCGCCCGGGCCCCCGCTAGTTCCTCCCTTTCTCTGATCTCCGGTGGGCGGGCCGTGTCCGCTCCGGCCCGCCCACCGGCCACCACCCCCTCATCCCTTCTGTTCTGAGGAGTTCTCCGTGTCCGAAACCCAGATGACCCCGCTGACGGCGGCTATCAAGAGCGCTCTCGCCCAGCCGGACCCGCACGTCGCGCCCGCTGTGGTGGTCGTCGGCCAGGCCGCGACCGGCGACCCGGTGTGGACGGTGCAGGTGCAGATGCTCGCCCACGTGGTCCACCAGCGCATCCTCTCCCACGACCCCGCCGCCCCCGTGCCCGCGGCCACCGCGCCGAGCCCGGTGGAGGAGGCTGCGGCCGCGAAGCAGGCGCGGGACATCGTCGGCGAGATCAATGGCCTCCTCGACGCCGACCGGGCCTACACCGGGGCCCGTTGGTACCCGCCCCGGGCCGGTGACATCGTCCACGTCCACTTCGAGCGGGTCGGGGACCTGGCTGCGTCCGGGGAGACGTACCTGATCTCGGCGCACTCCGGCCCGGAGCTGGAGGCGGGGCCGCCGCTGCTGGACATGCGGCGGATCGCTCACGGCGAGAACACCGGCGACGGCGAGTTCGCCGCCGAGGGCAGCGACGACCCGCTGTACGACCTGTGGTTCGAGGCCGGGCCGCAGCGGATCACGGTGGTCCGGGACGGTCGGGTCGTTCACGCCGGGCCGTCCGGGCCGGTCGGCTGATGTCCGGACGGCCCGCCCCGGGGCGCCGCCGCGGTGGCGGGCCGTCGTGACCGCCTGGCCGCCCCGGGACCACCCCGGTCTCTACGTCGACCTCGGCGAGCACTCCCGCCCGTGGGCGCCGGAGCGGGGTGTGTGGATCCGCCCGCCGGCCGCCGAACTCCGGTGCGCGGCCGGGTGCGTGCACTACGCCTACGGCGCCGCCGAGGTCGCTCATCTCCTTGCCCGACTCGCTCATCTGCCACACCCCGGTCCGCCGTCCGACAGGAGCCGTGATGCCCACTCCGACGCCCCGTGATCTGGCCGCTCGCCCGCGCCGTGTGCCGCCGCCCCCGCCCGCTCCCCATACCCCCGCCACCCCGGCGCCGGGGTGGTCGAGGGCCCGGTTCGAGCGGTCCGTGACCGCCCCGGCGGGCAGCCGCCTCCACCCCTACGCCCGGCTGGTCGCGCTGCTCCTGGCGGCCGTGGCAGACCGGGACGGGCACATCCCCGCCTCCCGGGTCCCCGCGCCCGAGCAGCTGGCCTCCGACGCCGGGATCGACGCGCGCCGCGCCCGGGCGTCGCTCTCCGCGCTGGACCACGGCGGCTGGCTCGTCCGCCACCGCATCCCCGGCACGGCGGGCCCGGCCGCGCTCACCCTCACCATCCCGCCCCGCACCTGACCCACCCCGAACATCCCGTACGCCCCTGTACACCCCGGAAAGGAGGTGACCCGATGGCCGCGCAGCGTGTTCGCGTGCCGTGGAGGCTGGTCACCTCCCCGGCGTACGGGGATGCGGCCGTGGCCGTCTACGTGAAGATCGCCGCGCTCGCGGCCCGGCCGGAGGGCTGCGAGGCGGGCGTCTCCTACCTCGCCGGGCTGCTCGGCATGTCCATCTCCACCGTGGAGCGCGCGCTGAAGTCGCTGTCCCGGCCCGCGCCGGACGACGACGTCGTAGAACTCACGACCACCCGGCGGACGTACCGCGGCGGGCGGGGCCAGACCGCAGTTCGCCGGGTCCGGCGGCCCGCTGCGGCGGAGGCGTGGGCGTGGGTGCCCACCCGGGCCCCGGAGGGCCTGACCCCGCGCCAGCTGCGCGCCTACGCCGCCCTGTCGTACTCCACCGACCGCGGCCTGCCGGTGTCGTACGCCGAGCTGGGCCAGGTCCTTCGGCACCGGACCGGGCGCCGGGCCGGACAGCCCCTCGAGGCCGCCGCCGTCGCCCGGATCGTGCGCGACCTGGCCCGGCTGGGCTGGATCACGGTCCAACTGCGGGCCGGGCACCAGGGCCGCCACCAGTACGACGTCCACGCCGAGCCCGTCCAGCCCCCGCTCCCCGCCCCCACCCCGAACCCGGCCCCGGGACCCCCTGCTTCTGATGACGGATCGGGTACCGATCTTGGTGCGGGATCCCTCGCGACTGAGGAAGACCCCACACCTGACTCACCCGATGCCGCGACGGCCGCCGTGCCCATCCGCCGGAGGCGAGACACCGGTAGTAGAGCTGTGGATAACCCCGCACCGCCTGTGGATCACGGTGGACCGGGTCCGGCCCGGGCCCCGTACGGCGGCCCGCAGCTCACCCTCTCCCCCCGGATCTGGCGCGTCCTCGAGCCCGTACGGCCCCTGCTCCCCGGACTGAGCCCGTACGTGCTCCGGGCACTGGCCCGGGCCATCGGCGCCCAGCTCGACACCGGGACCGCCCCCGAGCGCCTGGCCGCCCGCCTCCGCCACCGGTACGCCACCACCGAACCGCCCCGCGACCCCGGCCGGTGGCTGCTCGGAGCCGCGATCGTCCGCCGGGGCTGCGGCCTCGACGTGTGCGAGTCCGGCCGGATCTGGCACACCGGCACCCCCTGCCAGGTCTGCGCCGACCTGCGAGCCTCCCGCCCGCCCGGCGGCCCCTCCGGCCCCCGGCGACCCCCCTGGCCGCCCCCGCCCGCTCCCGGACCGCCCCGCACCTGGTGCCCCTGCCCCGACTGCACCCCACCCGCCCTACGGAGGACCGATGCCACACGCCTCTGACCTCACCCCCTGCCCCCGCTGCGGACGGCCGGTCCTCTGGACCGTCACCGCCGCAGGCCGCCGCCTCCCCGTCAACCCGGGCCCCGACCCGGCGGGCAACGCCGCCGTGTACACCGACGCCACCGGCCGGGTACGGTCCCGCGCCCTCACCACCCTCCGGCCCGTCCCCGAGCACGCCGAGTGGCGCGCGATGCCCCACCCGGCCACCTGCACCAACCCCCACCCGAACAAGCGCAACAACGGGCGGCACAGCGGGCGCACCGGCCGTCTGCGGCCCGCGCCCCAGCCGTGGCAAAGGCGCCCCCGATGACCGGCCCCGGCCCCGGCCAGTGGCGGCGCCGCCGGTGGGCGGTCGACGGAGCGCTGCGGGAGTACGACCTCCCGCTCCTGGCCGGCCTCGCCCGCGGCGACGGCCTCCCCGAACTGGCCCGCATTCACGGACTCCCGAAGGGGACCACCGATCACCGGCTCGTCCGGCTCCGCGGCAGGATCGAGGCCCGAACCAGCGCGCACGCCGTAGCAATCGCCTACCAGCGCGGATGGATGGCGGGCCTGCGACCGGAACCCCTCCCCGGGGAGCTATCCGCCCGCCAACTCCACGTCCTCGCCGCGATCGCGGAAGGCCACGGAACCCTGTCGACCGCCGCCCTGCTCGGCCTCAGCAGACACACGGTCACCACCCACCTGCGCCACATCTACACCACCCTCGGCGTCCAGACCTCCGGCGCGCCCCGCTGCCACGCCGTCGCCCTCGCCCACCAGCACGGCCTCCTCCCCCTCCCGGACCCGGATCCGGGCCGGGCGGGATGACGATCGCTGCCCTCCGGGCCCTCCTTGACGCCGAGCAGCCACACGTCCCGCGCCACCCGGCGCCCCGTATCCCGCACACCGCCCACCGAAGGAACAAGATGACCACCACCACCGCCGTCGGCACTTCCGGCAGCGCCGCGCCGGGCACCCCCGAAGCCACGCACGGCCCGGCCCCGGCAACACCGTCCGTCGACACCCTCCTGGCCTGGGCCGCCCAGCACTCCGATCCCGCGATCCAGCGCGCCGGTACGGCTGCCCGGGATGCCCTCGCCACCCTCACCTCCCGCCACCACGCGGACAGCCGCCTCGCCCACCTCGACGCCCGGGCCGCCCAGCTCGAGGCCGAACTCGCGAAGGTCAACGGCGCACGAGCCGAGCTGCGGCCCGCCCGGGCGCGCCGCGGCACCGCACGGGACCACGACCCCGCCAGGGTCAGGGCCTGGGCCGCCCAGGCCGGGCTCGACGTGCCCGACCGGGGCCGGATCCCGGCCAGCGTCCTCACCGCCTGGCGCGCCCGGACCGGACCCGCGGCATGACCGCCACCCTCGTCGGGTTCGTTCTCGGGATCGCCGTCCTGGCCGCCGCCGTACGGCTCCACGACCGCACCGCCCGCCGCCGTACCGCACGGGCCGCCGAACAAGCCGCCCGCCCCCACACCCAGCCCGCCGACGTTCCGGCCCTCGTCCTCGCCGCCGCCTGCTGCGAAATCTGGTGGACCTCCGCCGGGACCGACCACGAACCCACCTGCCACCACAAGGAGCCCTGACCCCGATGGCCGACTTCCGACTCGTCCCCACCCCCGCCACCGCCCTGCTCGCTACCCAGGCCGGGGTCGGGATCGCCTCCGTCCTGAAGTGCCAGCACCAGCAAGCCTCTGTGGACCTCCACTTCATAGGCACCCGGCTCAACGGCGCGCGCCCCGGTACGGGCTCCGGCCGCGCCCGGGCCGAGGCCGCCATCGTCGTCCCCCGCTGCGTCCTCGCCGACACCTTCGGCGCGCTGCTCGCCCAGCTCGAACACTACGAAGGCCCCGCCGCCGTCGAAGAGTTCCTGGGCGCCGTCTACGCCGCCCAGGACCGCATAGAGCCGCAGATGACCGCCCTGGCCGAGCAGCGCCGCGACTGCTGTGACGCCGGTTTCCGCACCGGCGGCCGCGAGCACACCTGCACCCGCAACTCATCGACGGAGGGCACGCCGTGACGTGCGCCGTCTGCGCCCGGCCCATCCCCCACCAGGAGCAGCACCGGACGGCCTGCCACCGTTGCGGCGACCGGATCGCCGCCCTCCTCCGCGAACTCCCCCACCAGCTCGTGCTCCTGGGCGCGAGTCTGCAGCGCGACGTCCGGCCGTCCGCCGACAGCGGGGCCCCCGGGCGCGGCCGCGCCCATTCCCCGCTGCCGCTCCGGGCCGACGTCCTTACCCTGATCGGCCCCGCCGCCCCGGGCCCGGTCCGCGGCCATGGGCACGACCAGACCGGCCCGACGCCGATCCCCGCGCTCCTGCGGTCCTGGGCGTTGGCCCTCGCCGACGACCTCGGCGTCCCGGTCCCGCCCGGGCCCGCTACCGCCCACGCCGCCTGGCTCGCCCGCCACCACCGCCACCTCGTCACCCGCCCGTGGATCGCCGACTTCCATACCGAGCTGCTCGACGCCGTCCGCGCGGCCCGGGCGATCACCCTCACCGCCCCCCGCCGCCACCCGCTGCCCACCCCCTGCCCCTGCGGCGCCTTCGGGCTCGTCCGTACCGACTGGGACACCTACATCAGCTGCCAGGTCTGCGGCCGCCTCCTCACCGAGAACGAGTACCAGCGCCACGACCGGACCGTGATGCCCGCCCTCGCCCGAACCGCCCTCCACCTCCTCGCCGCCTCCGCGACCGCCCAGGACCCCACCCCATGACGCACACCGACGCACCCGCCGACACCACCGGCGCACCCCTCGACGCGCGCCGCGCCGCCGTGCGCCGCCACTCCGACGCAGGGCTCTCCGGCCGCGCCATCGCCCGCACCCTCGGGATCGGCGAAGCCACCGTCCGCCGCGACCTCGCCGCCATCGCCGCCCACCCCACCCCCGACGACCAGGCACGACGCACCGACGACGCACCCGCCGGGCCCGCCCCGGCGCACCCGGCGCACCTCACCCCGCGTGCACGGCGCGCCGCCGAAACCGACACCGCACTGCGCCAGCTCGCCGACGCGGCCGCCGCCGTCCGCGACGCACGAGTCGCCTACGCCGTCGTCCCCCGCACGGTTGCCCGGGGGTGGCTGGCGCAGCTGCGCCACACCCTCGACACCCTCGACGGCATCGCCCGCGAACTCGCCGAGTACTACCCGGACATGCCCACCTCGGAGAGCAGCCCGCTGGACAAGATCAGCAGCTAGCGTCACACTGAAGCAGCGCTACAGGTGCGCCCAGATCACGGACCAGCCCCCGCCACGCCGGGGGCTGACCCATGAGAGGAGGCGCCCGCCGTGACCCTGTTCACCACCGCCGAGGCCGCCGCCCTCGCCACCACCTGGCGCCAGCAACTCACCGCCGGAGCAGCCGCCGTCACCCCCGCCGCCGTACGGCAGTGGGCCGCCCGCGGCCACCTCCCCCGCGGCGGACTCGACCCCCGCGGCCGCCCCCTCTACCGGATCGGCGACCTCGCCCGCGCCGAAGCAGCCACCCGCCCCGGCGCGCTCCGCCTCGTCGGCATCGGCCCCGGCCCTGCGCCCCACCCACCCCCTGCGCCCCATACGCCACACACCGGATCACAGACCCGTCACAGCACCCCGGCATCCCCCGCGCGCCCCGGCGGAGCCCCGGCACGCTGAACGGATGCGTACCCGACACACCATCCCCGCCGCCCTGGCCGCCGCTCTGTTGCTCACCGCCACCGCCTGCTCCACCGAGAGCAAGCCCGAGCCCACCAAGACCATCAAGCCGCCGCCGACGGCAACCCCGTCGGCGAAGGAGCCGTCCGCCGAGGATCTGGCGAAGGCGCGTGAGAAGGCCGGCCTCCCGCCGAAGCCCGACGCCACGGTGGCCGCCGCGTATATCGCCGCGCTCAACGCGATCGACCCGCGCATCGTCAAGCCCGGCAAGGAAGACCAGGCCATCAGCCGCGGGCTGAACCAGTGCAGGTCGATCAAGTCGGTGAAGGACAAGTCCACACTGCCTCAGCAGGCGCTCGGGCGGTTCACTGTCGACACCCGGCTCCCGGACATCGCCACACACACGACCGGTACGGCGATCCTCGCCGCCGTGCACAAGAACCTCTGCCCCACCTTCTGACCGCTGATGCCTCGAGCCCGGCCGCTCCCCGTCGGCCGGGTCCGCCCTCAGTCGCGGTCAGCTGTTGATGATGCCCTCCTCCCCGGGGCAGTTCGGCGTGTGGCAGGGCCACCACACCGACCCGCTCGGGTCCAGGGTCCGCTCCAGGCCCTTGTCCTCCTTCTTCCACTTGATCCGTGCCGTCGTGCGGCAGTCCGGACAGATACGGGTCTGAGGCAGTGCGCTCAGCCCTGAACGCGTGCTGTACGTCGGATAGTCCATACCGGCACGGTAGGACGGATTCCGTCCGTTGGTACCCCGGGTCTCCCCCCGGCGATGGCGAAGGAGGTGAGGCGGTGCCCAGCCGTGCGCCCCGTCGCTGTACTACGCCCGGCTGCGGGGGTACCCCCCTGCCCGGTACGGCCGTGTGTGCGTCGTGCGCGCCGACGCGGCGCAGGCCCCGTCCGTCGGCGGCCGCGCAGGGGTACGGCCGCGAACACGAGTCCCGGTTCCGCTCCGCTGTCCTGGCGCGCGACCCCGTGTGCGTGGTGTGCCGCAAGGCGCCCTCGGCGCACGCCGACCACTGGCCGCTGTCGAAACGGGAGCTGCGGGAGCGCGGGCTGGACGAGCACGACCCGAGGCGCGGCCGCGGTCTGTGCGCCCGGTGCCACTCGTCCGAGACCGCGCGCCACCAGCCCGGCGGCTGGCATCAGCCTGGTCCCCGGTACTGAGGGTGACCGGGGAGGGGGGCCTGGATCGCTGGCCAGGGGGCCCGCGGAACGCGGGGGGGAGCCCACCTGCGCTCTGACAGGTATCGGGATCCGCCGTACCCGGGACCCTGGCCGCTACCGTCCGTGACCTGATGGAGGGTGAGGGGGACTCGTGGGGAAGCGCGGACCGGCGCCGAAGCCGACGGCCCTGCGGGTGCTGCACGGTGACCGCAAGGACCGGATCAACACGGCCGAGCCGCAGCCCGACGACGGTGATGTCGTGCCGCCGGAGTGGCTTGGTGAGGCAGCCCTCAAGGTCTGGCACGCCCTGGCGGACGACCTGATCTCCAAGGGCGTGCTCACCTCGTGGGACACCGAGGCGTACGCGAACTGGTGTGACGCGGTGGCCCGGCGCCGGGACGCCGCCGAGCACGTGGCCGCCGAAGGAGCCGTGGTGGAGCACCCCGTGTTCAACAAGAACGGCGACCAGACCGGTGCCCGCATGGGCAAGAACCCGTGGCTGCTCGCGCTGGACGCCGCCGACGCCCAGGTCCAGCGGTACGGCGCCCGGTTCGGTCTCACCCCCAGCGACCGGGCGCAGCTGAAGATCGGCGGGACGGCCGAGGCGGGCGGGGCGGAGCGGCTGCTGTCCTGACCGTGCGGGAGGGGGCCGCCGATGACCGCCCGGACCATGACCCGGCGCCCGCCCCGCGCCCCTGCGGGCAGTCGCCCCGGGGGGCGCCGCAGGGCGGTAACCGTCCAGCACCACAAGCGGTGGCGGCCGTCGTCCCGCCGCGGCGGCGTGTGCGGCTACACCCTCGACGGGAAGACGTGCAGCCGCCGGGGCGCGCATTACTGCGAGCCGCGCGCCGACCGGGTGGTCGCGTTCTTCGCCGAGCTGCTGGTGCACCCTGCCGGGGCGCTGGCGAACACCCGGTTCGTGCTGGCCCCGTGGCAGGAACACGAGATCATCCGGCCTCTTTTCGGCGAGGTCATCTGGTCCGAGCAGTGGGGCCGGTACGTACGCCGCTATACCCGGGCGACCATCGTCATGGGGAGGAAGAACGGGAAGTCGGCGCTGCTGTCGGGGATCGCGCTGTACATGCTGTGCGGGGACGGGGAGGACTCCGCCGAGGTGTACGGCGCGGCAGCGACGACCCGGCAGGCCGGGAAGGTGTTCGAGCCCGCCGTGAAGATGATGCGGCGCTCCCCCCTGCTGGCGCGGCGGCTCACCCATATCCGCAACGCGCGGCGGTTGGTGGACGAGACGTCGGGCTCTCACTACGAGGTGATCCCGGCCGACGCCGATGTCGAGCTGGGGCACAACCCGCACGCGTTCATCCTGGACGAGGTGCTGTCGCAGCCGGACGACTCGCTGTGGAAGGCGATGCGTACGGCCGCCGGTGCCCGGACCCAGGCCCTGATGCTGGCGATCACGACTGAGACGTCCGACCAGGTGTCCTTCGGTGCGGACTTCATCGATGAGGCCGACCGGGTCATGGAGCAGCCCGCCCGGGCGCCGCACCATTTCGTGTACGTCCGCAAGATGCCCCGTACCGCCGACGAGCTGGACCGGCTGCACCGGTTGTTCCCCGGCCGTCCGGACCTGCCAGTCTCGATCGACCCGTGGGACGAGGCGAACTGGTACTGGCCCAACCCCGCGCTCGGGTCGTTCCTCAACATTCAGTCCCTGCGGGAGGAGGCCGAGGAGGCCCGGCAGAACCACTCCGCGGAGAACGGGTTCCGGCAGTTCCGGCTCAACCAGCGGGTGTCCCAGGTGTCCCGCTGGATCCCGATGGACCTGTGGGACCTGAACGCGCGGGAGATCGCGCCGACGCCGGGGTGGATCGCCGGGCGGCTCGAGGGCCAGCGCTGCTGGGCCGGGCTCGATCTCTCCTCCAAGCTCGACCTCACCGCCTGGTGTCTGCACTTCCCCACCGGTGAACTGCTGTGGCGGTTCTGGGCGCCCGAGTCCGTGGCCCCGGTACTGGACGAACACACCAGCGGCCGGTTCTCCGAGTGGGCAGCGGACGGATGGATCACGCTCACCGACGGCGACACCATCGACTACGACACGATCTACGACGACGTCGAGACTGACCACCAGCTGTTCCGGATCGTGGACATCACCTACGACAAGTGGTCCGGTGAGCCGGTACGGCAGGAGATCGTGAAACGGACCCGGCTCAAGATGGTCGAGTCCGACACCACGTACCTGCGGATGACGCCGCCGATGGCCGAGGTGATGCGGGGGCTGAAGGCCCGGGAGTACGCGCACTTCGGAAACCCCGTCGCCCGGTGGATGGCGGACACCATCGAGTCCAAGTCGCCGCGGGACGACCCGGACCGGATGCGGCCGGTGAAGCCGCAGCGGGACAAGACCGGCAAGCGGATCGACGGCCTGGTGGCTGCGCTGTTCGCGATCGACGGCGGGATGCGCGGCATGCCCGCGCCGTCCGTCTACGAGACCCAGGGCATGGCCCTCTGACCCCCATGGAGGTGGTGAGGGCGTGGACCGTTGGGACGTGATCGCCCTGATCGGTATTGCGGGCCTCGGGCTCGGGCTCGGGCTGCTTCAGCTCTGGCTCGGTATCACCGTCGCCGGGGCCGCGCTCCTGGTCGTCGGGATCGGCGGCGGCGTTCTCGCCGGACGGGCTGATGCCCGCGCCGACAGCGGGAAGGAGAGCGGCTGATGGGCTGGCTGCGGCAGGCGGCACGGGCGGCGGCCGGTCCCGTGTCCGGGATCGCCACCCCCGAGAAATGGGTGGAGGACTGGTTCACCGGGGGAACCGCGAACAGTGCGGGTATCCGGGTCGACCAGGAGACGGCCCTGATGTACTCGCCGTTCTTCGCCGGGGTGCGGGTGCTGTCCGAAGATCTGGCCGGGCTGCCGCTGTTCCTGTACGAGCGGCTGAAGCCACGGGGCAAGCAGCGCGCCGCCGGACATCCGCTGTACGGGCTGCTGCACGACCAGCCCAACGACATGATGTCCTCGGCATGGCTGCGCGAGACGCTCATGGGCCACGCGATCACCTGGGGCGACGCCGTCGCCCAGGTCGTCACCCACGAACGCACCGGGACGATCGAGGAGATCTGGCCCCTGCGCCCGGACCGGCTGAAGATCTGCGTCAAGCGGACCGGCCCGGGCCGGTTCCGGCGGCTCTATCAGTACCGCGACGAGACCAACGGCATCTCCGCGACCCTGCTGCCGCACGAGGTTCTGCACATCGGCGGCCTCGGGTTCGACGGGATCCGCGGCTACCCGGTGGTCGAGCTGGCGGCGAACGCCATCGGCCTCGGGCTGGCCACCGAGCACCACGGCGCCAAGGTCTTCTCCAACGCGGCCGCGCCCGGAGGCACCCTGACCCACCCGGGGAACCTCTCCCCGGAGGCACGGCGGCGGATGGCGGACGACTGGGAGAACATCCACCGCGGGATCGACCGCGCCCACCGCGTCGCGATCCTGGAAGAGGGGGTGACCTGGCAGCAGGTCGGCATCCCCAACGACTCCGCCCAGTTCCTCGAGACGAGGAAGCTCCAGGTCACCGAGATGGCGCGGTGGCTCCGCCTCCCCTCGCACAAGATCAACGACCTCGAGCGGGCAACGTTCTCCAACATCGAGCAGCAGCAGCTCGACTACGTGGCCTCCGCGCTGAACATCTGGCTGGTCCGGTGGGAGCAGGCGATCCTCACCCAGCTCCTCCTCCCCGAGGAGCGCACCCGGTTCTTCGCCGAGTTCCTCGTCGACTCCCTTCTGCGCGGCGACACCCTGACCCGGTACCAGGCGTACGCGGTCGGCCGCCAGTGGGGGTGGCTCTCCGCCAACGACGTCCGCGACAAGGAGAACCTCAACCCGGTCGACGGCGGGGACGCGTACCTGGTGCCGCTGAACATGGTGCCCGCCGGCCGCTCCGCTGTCGGCGCGGCCGGGCGGCGGGCCCGGCTGTACGCCGGGCGGACCACCGTGCGGGAATCCCTGGCCGAGGTGTACGGAGCCCGGATCGAGGAGTCCGACCAGGAGGTGGCCGACCTCGAGGCCGCGCGGGTCCGGGCCCTGGTGGCCGAGCACCTCGAGCCGGAACGCGGCGCCCGGTCGCTGGCCGGATTCCTGGCTGCCCTGTCCGCGCTGTACTCGGGCGACGGTCCGATCGCCGACCGGCTCTCCGAACTGTGGCTGCCGCTCATGACCGCGTTCGCGGCCGACGTCGCGACGGACGCCGCCGAGGAAGTCGGATACGAGGAGCCGGTGGACCTGTCGGTGTGGGCCCGTGCCTACGTCCAGGCCCACGTCGCGTACCGGATCTCGTCCTCCTTCGGGCAGCTGCGGAACGCCGCCGACAACACGGACACCACCGAGGCGGCCGCAGAGGCCGTCGTGGACCGGATCGCGAAGTGGCAGACCGAGCGGCCCGCGCAGACCGCCCGCTGGGAAACCGCCCAGCTCCCCAACGCCGCAGCCCGTGAGACCTGGAAAGAGGCCGGGGTCACGAAGATCCAGTGGGTCGCCCGCGGCTCCAAGAACTGCCCGTACTGCCAGCGCCTCGACGGTTCCGTACGGGAGATCGAGACCCCGTTCATCGCCAAGGGCGACGAGGTCGACGGCGAAGCCGAGGGCGAAAAGCTGGTCGCCAAGCGGAACACCTTCCACCCGCCGGTACACGCCGGGTGCCTGTGTCAGGTGGTGCCCCTTGTCGACTGACCAGCGCACCGTCTCCGGCCCCGTTCGGGTCCGGCAGCGCGGCCCGTGCGGGCCGCCTGCCGACCGGCAGATACGACACCCTGGGAGGGACAGATGAAGGGACAGCGGCACTACGTGCGCGGCTACGTCCAGCGCGCCGAGGGCGACGACGCGGCCGGGAAACCGCTGACCATCGTGGCCGCGACCGAGGGCCGCAAGGGCGACGGCCTCAACCTCACCATGACCGGCGCCCGCCTCGAGCGGTTCGAGTCGAACCCGGTCGTCGGCTACGGCCATTCGTACTGGGGCCGCGACGGCCTCCCCATCGGCCGCTCCGACAGGACGTGGATCGACAGCGACCAGCTGAAGATGGACATCCTCTTCGACCAGGAGGACGACTTCGCCCGCCGGGTCGAAGGGAAGTACCGCGGCGGGTTCATGAACGCGTTCTCCATCGGGTTCGACGTCTGGGGCGTGGACGAGGAGGGCGTGCCGGAGGGCTGGGAGCTTTTCGAGGTCTCGGCCGTCCCGCTGCCCATGGACCCAAACGCGGTGGTCGAGTCCGGGCGCAGCGCCTCCGACTCCGACCTGATGCGGGCCCTCGACGCCCGCTACGCCCCCGACGAGTTCACGCAGGCCGTGATGTCCCAGCTTGCCGAACTCGGCGACGGCGCCCGGGCGGGAGCGGTGCTGTCGAAGAAGAACAAGCTGCTGGTGCAGAACGCGGTCACCGCGCTGACCGAGCTGCTCGACGCCGCTGGCGGGACCGGCGACGACGGCCAGGACGACGATGACGCCCGGCAGGCTCCCGTCGATCTCGCCCGCCTCCGGCGCCTCGCCGGTGTCTGACCCCCTTTCGCCCCGCGCGGAAGCGCGGGGCGCACCCCATCCCTGAACGGAGAGACAGCCGTGCCCAACATCCGGGAGCTGCGCGCCAAGCGCACCAAGCTGGGCGCTGACGCCCAGGCGATCATGCGGGCCGCGGAGGACGACGGCCGCAGCATGACCCCCGAGGAGGAATCCCGCTTCGACAAGCTGATGGACGAGCGGGACGGTGTGGACCGCACGATCACGCGCGCGGAGCGGCTGGACGCCGACGACCGCGCGGCCGCCGACCCCGACGAGGACGGCGGCCGCGGCGGCGAGGAGGCTATGGCCGCGCTGCGGGCCTACTTCCTCGGCGGGCGGCGGGCGCTCACCGACGCGCAGGCCCGCGCGCTGAACGCGGGCAACGATCCCGAGGGCGGGTTCCTCACCGCGCCGACCCAGTTCGTGAAGGACCTCCTCAAGGGGGTGGACGACCTGGTCCCGATGCGCGGTCTGGCAACCGTGTACCAGCTGACCCAGTCCGATTCCCTCGGAGTGCCCGCTCTGGACACCGACCTGGGCGACGCGGAGTGGACCAGCGAACTGGCCACCGGCGGGCAGGACGACAGCCTGCGGTTCAAGAAGCGGGAGCTGACGCCGAACCCGCTGGCCAAGCGGGTGAAGATCAGCCGCAAGCTGCTGCGCACCTCGGTGATCAGCTCCGAGCAGCTGGTCAGGGAGCGCATGGAGTACCGGTTCGGTACGGCTGCCGAGAAGGCGTACATGACCGGTGACGGCAACAAGAAGCCGCTCGGGGTGTTCACCGCGTCGCCGATGGGGATCTCCACCGGCCGCGACGTCCAGGTCTCCACCTCCGGGACCGGGCTGGTCAACGTCGCGAACGGGAACGCGGCCGACGACCTGATCACCGCCAAGTACACCCTCAAGGGCCAGTACCACAAGAAGGCCCAGTGGCTGTTCCACCGCCTGGTCGTCGCCTCCGTCCGCAAGCTGAAGGACGGGCAGGGCAACTACGTCTGGCGCGCGGGCCTGGCCTCCGACCAGCCGGACACGATCCTCGACCTGCCGTTCATCACGTCCGAGTTCGCGCCCTCGACGTTCGCCGACAACGACTACGTCGGCATACTCGGGGACTTCTCCTACTACTGGATCGCCGAGTCCCTCCAGTTCGAGGTCCAGCGCCTGGTCGAGCTGTACGCCGAGAGCAACCAGATCGGTTTCATCGGCCGCCAGGAGGCCGACGGGATGCCCGTCCTGGAGGAGGCGTTCGTCCGCCTCCAGGCCAACGACGTCGTCCCGTAACCGTCCCGTCCGCCACGTTCCGGCCCGGCCGCCGCGCCGGGCCCGGGAGGGAGCCCGCCATGCGCTCAGACATCAAGTCCCACATCGCACCCGTCCAGACCATCGCCCCGGCCGCGTACACCGCCACGGCCACCGGTACCGGGGTGGACCTCGCCAACTACGACGCCGCCGCCGTGGTGGTGACCGTCGGAGCGGTCACCAACAACACCTTCGCCGTCGAGGTCCAGGAGTCGGACCAGCCCGCGTCCGGATACACCGCCGTCCCCGACGGACTCCTCGACGGGGCCGAACCGGCCACCCTGACCGCGGCCACGACCACGGTGATCGGCTACCACGGCATCCGCCGCTACCTGCGAGTCGTGGCGACCACCTCGGCCGGGAACGCCGTCTTCGGCGCCACCGTCGTCCGCGGTCACGGCCGCATCCAGCCCTGAGGAGCCCCCCATGCGCGTAGAGATGCTGCGGCTGATGTGCAGCCCGGTGCACGGCAACCACCAGCCCGGGGCGGTCATCGACCTGCCTCCGGCCGAGGCACGGAAGCGGATCGCCTCCGGCGACTGCCGTCCGGCCGACGGGCCGCCGTCCCCGCCCCGGCGTCCCGCTCCGGCAGACACCGCCCCCGGCCCGGACGGCGACGGGCCTGCGGTGGAGAAGATGACCGCCGACCAGCTCAAAGCGTTCGCGGACGCCGAAGGCATCGACCTCGGCGACGCCACGAAGAAGGCCGACGTGCTTGCCGCCGTCGTCGCGGAGATGGAACACCGCCGCGACAGCGACGACGGCACCGGCGGGGGCGGGGACTGATGGCGATCGCCGCCCCCGCCGAACTGCGCTCTCTGCTCCGTATCAGCGAGCCCTTCACCGAAGACGACTCCGCCACGGCCGTCCTCCTCCTCGACCTGGCGCTCGGCGTCATCGAGGAGGAGGCCGGCCAGGCCCTCGAGTCGGCAACGGACACCCTGGTACTGGACGGCCCGTCCCGCCAGGACGGCCCCTACCAGTCCGGCACGGGCACGGACCGGCTGATCCTTCCCCGGTGGCCGGTCACCGCCGTCGTGTCGGTGACGGTGGACGGCGACGTCCTGGTCCACGGCCGCCACGCGGACTACACCTGGTCGGCGGCCGGTGTCCTCACCCGCATCGGCGCCCACTGGCCCGCCCACGACCGCGCAGTAGAAGCGGTCGTCACCGCCGGGTTCACCACCTTGCCGCCCGGCCTGAAGCGCATCGGGCTCCGGCTCGCCGCCGCCGCCTGGGCCAACCCCGAAATGCTCGCGTCCGAAACCCTGGGCGACCACGCCCGCAGCTTCTCGGCGGAGGCCCTCGGCATGCAGCTCACGGAGGCCGACCGGCGGACCATCGGCGCCTACCGGGCCCGGACATGAGCATCGGCCACCGGCTCAACCGGACTCTCGAGGTCTGGCGGCCCCAGACGGACCCGGACGGATACGGCGGCCAGACAGTCACGTACGTACGTCAGCCGGTTGACGTACGGGCCAAGGTCGACCAGCCGGGCACCTCCGACCGGATGCTGGCCCAACAGGCCGGATCCGAGCACACCCACACCGTCTATCTGCTGCCCGGCGCGGACGTCGCCCGGGGCGACGAACTGCGCGGCCGGGGCCAGGTACTGCGGGTGCTGGCCGTCGCCGAGCCGTCCGCCACCCGCTACCGCCGGGCCGAATGCCACCTCGTCCAGCCCGAAGGAGTCATCCGATGGCCAACCTGAACCTGACCGTCATCCCCGTCGACGGCGGACTCGCCGATCTCGCCGCGGCCGCCGTAGCGGCGGCCGCGGGCGGAGACACCGCCCCCGTCGGACCGGGCCGGTTCCTCTTCGTGAAGAACGGCGGCGCCAGCCCAGTCACGGTCACCCTCGCCACCCCGGGCCGGGTCTCCGGCCTCGACATCGAGAATCCCGCCACCGTCGTGGCCGCGGGCAAGGAGGCCCTGCTCCCGCTGTCCCGCCTGTTCTCCGGAACCAACGGCCGGGCCGCGATCACGTACGACGCGGTGACCTCGGTGACCGTCGGGGCGCTGGAACTCGGCACATGACCACGCCCCCGGCGGGCAGCGGCCGCCCTCTGCCCGTCGAACCGTTGGAGTGCCGACAGGCCGCCGAGCAGCACCTCTCCGACAATCCCCCCGCCCCAGGCGACCACACCGGGACAGCCGCCGTATGGGCGCTGCTCGCCATCGCCGGAGAACTGCGGGAGATCCGCAGACTCCTCGGCAGGAAGTGAGGCTGCCGTGGCCCGTCGGCGGCGTGCCACCGTCCGTATCCTCGGCGCGGCCCGGCTCCGGCAGCGCCTCGAAACCCTCCCCGACGAGATCGTGGAGGCCCTGAAGAAGGCGGTACGGGAGTCGGCCGAGGCGGTCCGGGACGACACCCGGGACACCGTCCGGGTCCACTCCGGCAACCTCCGCGACACGGTCGACATCCGGTATGAACACAACGGGCTCACGGCGCTGGTGGGCTGGTTCGAGGATCCGGAGTACTACGCCCGGTTCCTCGAGCACGGAACGCGCCGGGCCCCGGCCCGCCCGGCGCTCCGCCCCGCCCTCGAGGCGGAGCGGACGCGGTACCGGGCCCGGCTCACCGCCGAGGTCCGGCAGGTCCTGCGATGACCGCCCGCTCCCCGATGCTGGAAATCCAGGGGGCGGTCTACCGGCGGCTGACCGACGACCAGGAGCTGACTGGCCTGGCCCCCGGGGGCGTCTTCGACTACCTCCCCGAGACCGCCCCGTACCCCTTCACCGTCATCGGAGAAGCCACAGAGACGCCCGACAACGCCCACGACCGGCATGGCTGGCAGACCGTTCCCGTTCTGCACGTCTGGACCCGGAGCCGGGGATTCGCACAGGCCCTGCGGATCGGGGCCCGCGTTGCCGAGCTGCTCGACCACCAGCCCCTCGACGTCCCCGGCTACCACCACGTCGCCACCCTCTTCGAGTTCTCCCAGACGCTCCAAGACCCCGAGCCCCCCGGCGACATCCGCCACCTGATCCTGCGGTTCCGGGTGCTCACCGAACAGATCCCCTGACCCTGAGGAGGGTTTCGGCATGGCCGGACTCAACGCATTCGGTGTCGCCTTCGCCCGCGGCGACGGCGCCGCACCCGAGGTGTTCACCCCGATCGCCCACGTCACCAGCGTGAGCGGCCCGGGCCTGTCCCGGAACACCATCGACGTCACGACCCACCAGTCCCCCGGCGCCTGGATGGAGTTCATCGGCGGACTCAAGGACGGCGGCGAGGTCTCCATCGACGTCAACTACGACCCCTCAGACCACGACGCCCTGGTCGCGGACTTCAACGACCCCGATCCCCGCTCGTACCGGCTGCTCTTCCCGGACCCGGCCCAGACGACCTGGACCCTCAGGTCGATCCTCACCGGCTTCGAGCCGTCCGCGCCGGTCGACGACAAGCTCTCAGCCGCGCTCACGTTCAAGGTGTCCGGGGCGCCAGTCCTCGCATGACCGCCAATCTGATCCGGATCACCCGCGAGGGCACCCGCACCCGCATCGTCGTGGACGGCGTCGAGATCCCGGCCGGGGCGATCGGGCGCGACTCCGTACGCCTCCCCGTCGACCCCGACCAGGTGCCCAGTGTGACCCTCACGCTGCTCGCCACCACGGTCGATGTCCTCAACGCCTCGAAAGGCAAAACACCTCATGGCACTTCTGACCCGAGCTGAGATCGACGCCGCCGACGACCGTGCCTGGGAGGACGTCCCCGTCCCGGAGTGGGGCGGCGACGTCCGGGTCCAGGGCATGTCCGGCTCCGAACGCAACGCCTACCAGTCCTCGCTGGTGGTCATGGGATCGGGCGGGTCGGTCCAGCGACTCAACATGGCCGACCAGACCGCCAAGCTCCTCGCGAAGTGCCTGGTCGACGCCGAGGGTGAACGGCTGTACTCCGACAAGGAGGTCAAGGCCCTCGGCGCGAAGAACGGCGCCGTCCTCGAGCGCCTGTCCAAGGTTGCCGCCAGGCTGTCCGGGCTCCGTAAGGAGGACATGGCCGAGGCTGAGGGAAAATCCGAGGACGAGCCGACTGGCGCTTCTACCACCGGCTAGCGCTCGCTCTCGGCTGGACGGTAGACGACGTCCTCATCCGCCACACCTCCGCCCAGCTCACCGACTGGATGGCGTACGAGCGGGTCACCGGGCCCCTCGGACCTGAGCGCCTGGACCTCCTCTTCGCCACCCTCACCGCCACGGTCGCCAACACGGCCCGCGGCAAAGGCCAGCGGGCCCGCGACCCCAAGGATTTCCTGCCCAAGTGGGACCAGGGCGCGCCCGGCATGGAGTGGGAAGAGATGCTCACCGCCGTCACGGCCATGAACCGCGCCCTGGGCGGAACGGACCTCACGGGAGGGGGCGGGCATGAGCATTCTTGACCAGCTGCTCGTGGCGGTCGGGATCCAGGCCGACGAGCTGACCGCCGGGGCCGCCGGTGCGGCCGACCAGGTAGAGCAGTCCCTCGCGTCCGTCAGCGGCGCGGCCGACCAGGTCGCGACCGCCGTCGGCCAGGCGGGCGACGCCGCCGAGCTGGCGATCAGGGAGATCGGCGGCGCGGCCGACCAGGCGGCCGCCGCCACGGCGGCGGCCGCGGGCCGGGCCGCTACCGAGATCGGCGACGTCGGCACCGCCGCCGACCGGGCCGCCGCCGACGTGCGGCAGGCCGCCGGGCAGGCCGAGACCGCGCTGGAAGGGATCGGCGACGGAGCGACCGCGGCCGCCGCCGAGACCGACCAGGCCGCCGGGCAGATGGAACAGTCCCTCGGCGGCATGCAGGCCGCGGCCGCCGGGGCGGCGGTCGGCGCCCTGTTCATGACCGGCCTCACCACGGCCATGGACGCCAAGCACGCCAACGCCAAGCTCACCACCCAGCTCAACCTGAGCCAGGAAGAGGCGAAGCGGGCCGGGGACATCGCCGGAAAGGTCTACTCCGAAGGGTTCTCGGACTCGATCGACGGTGTCAACGACGCCCTCGGCAGCGTCGCGTCGGCGATGGGCGGCATGGGGAAGATCGGCGACGCCGAACTGGCCCAGCTCACCAAGAGCGCCGTGGTGCTCGGCGACGCGTTCGAGATGGACGTCGGCGAGACCGCCACGGCCGCCGGAGCCCTGATCAAACAGGGGCTGGTCAAGGACGGCGTCGAAGCCTTCGACGTGATCACGAAGGCAGCCCAGACCCTGCCCAAGAGCATGGTCGCGGACATCCCTGCCGTGATCACGGAGTACGGCACGCACTTCAAGCGCATCGGCCTGGACGCGCAGGACGCGTTCGGGATGATGAGCCAGTACGTCCAGGCGGGCGGGCGGGACATCGACCAGGCCGCGGACGTTCTCCACGAGTTCGCCCGGATCACCAGCGAGGAGACCGACCGCGCGGCCGAAGGCTTCAAGGCCCTCGGCCTGCCCGCGAAGCAGATGCTCGCCGACATCAACCGCGGCGGCGAGCCCGCGAAGGCCGCGCTCCAGAAGACGATCGACGCGCTGCGCGGGGTCAAGGACCCGGCCAAGCAGGCGCAGCTCGGCGTTGCCCTGTTCGGCGACATGGCCGGTGAATCGGCCAAGGCTCTGTGGGCGATGGATCCGGCTACCGCCGCCGCGAAGTCGGGTATGGACCAGGCGGCCGGGTCGGCGAAGGCCGCGACGGACGCGATGGCGCAGTCCGCCAGTATCGAGTCCGCGTGGCGGACCCTGGCGGTCACTCTGGGCGAGGCACTCGCCCCGGCTCTCACCGCCGTCGCGAGCGTCCTGGCCGAGCATCCCGAGGTCGTGAAGATCCTGATCCCGGCCGTGCTCGCGCTCGGTATCGGGATCGGCCTGGCCGTCGTCGCCCAATGGGCCTGGAACGCCGCGCTGTGGGCCTGGCCGGGGACGTGGATCATCGCGGGGATCATCGCGCTGATCGCCGTCATCGCGCTCATCATCGCCAACTGGGACGCGGTCTCTGCGGCGACGAGCGCGGCGTGGGACGGGATCACCGGAGCGCTCAGCGCCGCGTGGGGCTGGATAGAGGACGCGGCGAGTGCGACGTGGGACGGGATCACCAGCGGTGTGTCCTCCGCGTGGAACTGGGTCCGTGACGTCTCCGTGAGCGTCTGGAACGCCGTCGCCGGTGCGGTCAGTACGGCGTGGGGCGCGATCACGGGGCATGTCGAGATGGGCGTCCACGGAGTGATGATCGCGATCTCGGCCCTGGCCGCCGTCCCGGGCCATGTCGCCTCGTGGCTCGGGAGCATCGTCGGGTGGGTCGCCGCCCTGCCCGGCCGGATCTGGGCCGCCTCCCGCGGCATGTGGGACGGGCTGAGATACAGCTTCGTGGACGCGATCAACTGGCTGATCTGGAAATGGAACTCGCTCAGCTTCACGATCGGCGGCGGGAACTTCATGGGGATGGACATCCCGTCCTTCACCCTCCACACCCCCGACATCCCGTACCTCGCCGAAGGCGGGGTCGTGACCGGGCCGACGCTCGCCATGGTCGGCGAGGGCCGCGAGGACGAAGCCGTCCTGCCGCTGTCCCGGCTCGACGGCATGCTCCGGTCCGTCGCCGCCCCGGTCAGGGAGACCGGCGGCGGCCAGCTCGAGGTCCGCACCGTCCTCGAGGTCGCCGGTGCCGAGAGCGAGTTCACCGACTTCTTCCGGGCCGTCGTACGCAACCGGGCGGGCGGCTCCGTCGTACGCCTCGCCGAAGGATAGAGAGGAGCGCGCGTGCAGATCCCGCCGGTTCGCGTCACGGAGCTGTACTACCTGGGCCAGTGGGTCCCGGTGAGCTATCTCGCCCGCGGCACGGTCACCATTGCCCGGGGGTTCGGGTCGGAGGCGGGCGGGTCGTCCCGCCCCGACCCCACCAACGGCACCCTGATCCTGGACAACCGCGGCGGGGACCTGGCGCCGCTCGATCCCGAAGGCGTGCTGTACGGGCTGATCGGCCGCAACACCCCGCTGAGGTACTCCGTGGAGGCGGGGTCGCCGTGGCTCTACCTGCCGGGGTCGACCGCGTCCGGCGGCGACCGGATCACCACCCCGGCCGCCGCTGCCCTCTCGGTCACCGGGGACCTCGACGTCCGGGTCGAGGCGGCGGCAACCGACTGGGCGCGGCCGCAGATGCTCGCCGTCCGCATCGCCACCGCCGGGACCAACCGCTGCTGGGCCCTCGAACTCGGCACCGCCGGGCGGCTCGTTCTGATCTGGCACCCCGACGGCACCACCCTGCGCAGGGTCGCGACCGCGACGGCCCCGGTCCCCGCGCACCGCGGGCAGCGGATCACCGTCCGGGCGACCCTCGACGCCGACAACGGGGCCGCGGGCTGCACGGTGCGGTTCTGGTGGTCGCGGGGAATCGCCGGGCCGTGGGAGCCGGTCGGGGACCCGGTGGTGCTGGCCGGGACCACGGCCGTCCACCACGGGACGGCCGCGCCGCTCGAAGTCGGCCACGGCAGCCAGTTCAACGCGTTGCCGGACGGCTCGGCGCTGGGCGCGTTCACCGGCGCCGTCTACCGGGTCCAGCTGCGGGCCGGGATCGACGGCCCGCTGCGGGCCGACCTCGACCTGGCGGCCGGGCAGACCGGCGCGACCACGATCACCGACACCACGGGCCTCCTCTGGACCCTGCAGCGCGGCGCCTATTTCACCCGGCGGCACGTCCGGCTGGTCGGGGAGATCCCGGCCTGGCCGCAGGAGCACGACGCGTCCGGGGCGGACGCGATCGTCCCCATCGCCCCGACCGGCATCACCCGCCGCCTCGCCGCCGGAGCCAAGCCCCTCGGCAGCGCGATCGCCCGGTTCTTCGCCGCCCCCCGGGAGGCGCTGATCGCCTGCTGGCCCCTGACCGACGGCGACCGCGCGCTGGCCGGCGCCCCGCTCGCCGGTACGAGCCCGGCCCGGGCGGTCATCGCCTCCGGCACCGGCGTGCCCGGCTGGTCCGGCGGGACGCTCGCCGACTGGATCGAGCCCGTCCTGCAGGCCCCCTCGCAGACCGTCGGCTACGTCACCGCGCCGGTCCCGTTCGACGGGGCCGCGCGGGTCGAGGGGTGGTGCGCCGAGTGGGTGCGCTCCGGCGCCTCGCGGGACGAGACCCTGGTGGTGGAGGACCGCGGGTACGGCACGGACGTCGACCCCCGGTACGACCTCCGCGTGCAGATCAGCGCGGACGGCACGGTGCGGATCACCCGCGTCATCACCACCACCGACACCTCCTCCACCGCCCTGGTCGCCACCGGCGAAAGTCTCGTCCCGTTCACGCCCGGGCCGCATCACATCCGGCTCACCACCATCCCGGCCGGTGCGACCACCGGCGTCCAGGTGCACATCGACGGCACCCTCGTCCTGTCCGCCACCGTGGGCGAGGGCATCCGCGAGGCCCGCGCCCTCATGCTGGCGTGGGACACCAACCCGGTCGGGCCCGACGGCGGCGGGACCCCGGCGCTCGGGTACCTCTCCTACTGGAGCCGCCTCGGGGCGCCCAGCCCGGCCCAGATCTACGCGACCCTCGCCGGGTACGCCGGAGAGACCGCCGGGGCCCGGGTCGTACGGACCGCGCAAGAGAAAGGGATCCCGGTGTCCGCGTCCGGGGTCATCGCCGAGCAGACCCGGCTCGGGCCGCAGTACCAGGAGACCCTCCTGGACGCCCTCGCGGAGGCGGGGGACGCCGATCACGGCCTGGTCCTCGAGCAGCGCGACGCCCTGGCCCTCGTCTACCGGGGCCGGGACACCCTCTACAACCAGACCCCCGCTCTCGTCCTCGACTACGCGACCGGGGTCATCAGCCCGCCGTTCCGTCCCGCGCCGGACGACAAGGCGTCCGAGAACGACGTCACCGTCGTACGGAAAGGCGGTTCGCCCGGGCGGGCCGTCCTCACCGAAGGCCCCCTGTCGATCCAGGACCCGCCCGCCGGAGTGGGGCTGTACGACGTCTCGCACACCCTCAACCTGTACGACGACGGACAGCCCGCGCAGCACGCCGGATGGATGCTCCACCTCGGCACCCACCCCGGCACCCGCTACGCCAAGATCACCCTGAACCTCGGCAACCCGCGGGTCGCGGCGCTGGTCGACCAGATCCTCCGCGCCGACGTCGGCGACGTCCTCCGGATCCTCAACCCCCCGCGCTCCCACGGCCCGGGCCCAGTCGATCTGCTGATCCGCGGCTACACCGAAACGTGCGGACCCGACGGCTGGACCATCGTGTTCACGTGCGCGCCGGGCGGGCCGTGGACCGTCGCCGTCCTGGACGATCCCATTGGCGGCCGGGCCGACACCTCCGGGTCGCTCACCCTCGCTGCGGTGTCCAGCAGCGCCACGGCCCTCGAGGTCGCCACCACCACCGGGCCTCTATGGACCACCGACCCGGCCGATTGGCCGTTCGACGTCGCGGTCGGGGGCGAGGTCATGCGGGTCACCGCCGTCGCGCCCCGGCTGGCCGATACGTTCGGCCGGACCGTCACCGGCGGGTGGGGAGCACCACCGGACGGGCAGCCCTGGCAGGTCTACGGCGGTGGGGCCGCCGACTTCTCCGTCAGCGGCGGGCTGGGCCGGATCACCCACGCCGCCACCAACACACCCAGGATGGCCGTCATCCCGGTTCCGAGCGTCGGCATCTACGTCAGCGTCGACGTCTCCGCCACCGTCGGCGCCCCTCTCGCCACCGGCGCCTCCACCTACATCGCCCTCCTCTGCCGCGCCACCGGCGTCGACACCTACTACTCGGCCCGCCTCGAGCTGACCACCACCGGGGCCGTGCTGCTGTCACTGCGCAAGATGATCGACACCGAGACCGAGCTGGCCGGGGTCACCGTCCCCGGCCTCACCCACAGCGCGGCCGTCCGGATCGCCGTACGCCTGCAGATCACCGGCACTGTCCTGCGGGCCCGGGCCTGGGCCGCCACGGGGACGGAGCCGACGATCTGGCACGTCGCAGCCGAGGACTTCTCCCTGACCGGGTCCAGCCCGGTCGGCATCCGCACACTGCTCGGCACCGGCGCGACCGGCCTGCCCGTCACCGTCACCGTGGACGACCTGGTCGAGCGCCGCCACCAGCGGCTGACCGTGACCCGCTCGGTCAACGGCATCACCAAACCCCACCTCGCCCAGGCCGCCGTCCGCCTCGCGAACCCCTCAATCCTCGCCCTCTAGGAGGTTCTGTGTCCGGACCGTTCGCCGCCGGATCCCGCATCCGCGCCGACGACCTCAACACCGAGCTGGTCGAGCTGGTCATGGACTGGACCAGCATCGGCCTCCTCGGCACCTACACCGCCGCCGGATCCCCCGGGTCCCCCGCACCGGAGATGAGGATCCTCCGGATCCACGGCTCCCTCGTCTGGGAGTACACCGGCCGCGTCAACACCACCGGCATCACCGCCGGGGCCACGGTCTCCGTCTTCACCTTCAACCCCGACTACCGGCCCACCGCCGAACGCGGGACCGCGACGTTCGCCAGCAACAGCGCCCACTACCCGGCCCGGCTGGCGATCATGACGTCCGGGGCGCTCACCGTCTCCGTCCCCACTGCCGCCGGTGCCACCACGTCCGGCGTCCATCTCGACGCCCTCATCATCCACAAACCCCGCTGACCCACGACCCGCGAACCCCCGTGCCGCCTCTGGCCCGGGGGTTCCGTCATGCCCGGAGGCACCGATGGCAAAACCGATGACCGCCGCCCAGTTCGAGGCCGCCCTCCGCGCCGAGGGCGTGAAGATCGCCGAAGTCGGCAACTGGCAGAACCACACCCGGACCGCGGGCGGCCGCCCCTGGGGACCCGTCAACGGAGTGATGATCCATCACACCGTCACCCGGCGCCCGACGGATCCGGTCGCCCTCTGCCGACGCGGCCACCCCACCCTCCCCGGCCCCCTCTGCCACGGAGTGATCACCAAGGACGGCACGGTCCATCTGATCGGCTGGGGCCGGACCAACCACGCGGGCGGCGGCGACCCCGCCGTCCTGGCCGCCGTCACGGCCGAGTCGTACGGCGCCAGGCCCCCCGCCCCCACCAAGGGCAACAAGGACGGCATCGACGGCAACCGCCACTTCTACGGATTCGAGTGCGAGAACCTCGGCGACGGCAAGGACCCCTGGCCCGCAGCCCAGCTCGACGCGATCGAACGGGCCGCGACCGCACTCTGCCGGATCCACGGCTGGTCGGCGAAGTCGGTGATCGGCCATCTCGAGTGGTCCGACGACAAGGTCGACCCCCGTGGCTTCGCCATGCCCACCCTGCGGGACCGGATCGCGAAGAGGCTGGCAACGGCACCGGCCAAGCCGAAGCCGCCGACCTCACCCACCGCACCCGTGGTCGACCTCTCGAAGATCGTCGCCGCCGCCCGCCGGGACCCCTCCAGGCCGAGCGCCCCCGTCTCGTATCCCGGGGTGAAGATCGTGGAGCAGGCCCTGGTCAAGGAGGGCCTGCTCACCGCCTCCCTCGCCGACGGCCACTACGGCACCGCCACCAAGAAGGCGTACGCCGCCTGGCAGCGCGGCCTCGGCTACACGGGCGGCGACGCCGACGGCATCCCCGGCCCCTCATCCCTCCGAGCCCTCGGTACGCGCCGAGGCTTCACCGTCACCCCCTGAGAGGACCACCATGAAGGACCCCACCAAGCGCACCCTGCGCACCGCGCTCCAGACCGCCGTCGGCCTGGCCGTCATGCTCCCCGCGATCGTGGCCGAGTCCGGGATCCCGGCGACCCTGCCGTGGGTGGCCGGCGCCCTGGCCGTCGCGGCCGGACTGGCCCGGGTCATGGCGCTGCCCGGCGTCCAGCGCCTCCTCCCCGGATGGCTCCGCACGGACACCCCCACCCCGGACGGCGGCATATCCGACCTGATCCGCCGCGGGGGGTGAACGTGGAACTTCTGCTCTGGCTGGGCGGCGGCGCTGCGGCGCTGCTCGCCATCGCCCCCGTCATCCGCTGGACCCACCGCGTCCTGGTGCACGTCGAGCAGATCGCCGACGACTGGACCGGCGAGGAAGGACGGCCCGGAGTCCCTCCCCGCCCTGGGGTGATGGAGCGGCTCGAGGCCATAGAGCGGCGGGTGACGGCGGTTGAGCATGAGCTGCTGCCGAACTCGGGCACGTCCTTGAGGGACGCGGTCGACCGCGTCGATCGCCGTACCGCCGCAGCATCCGACGAATAGAACGGCCCCGTCCGCCCCTCACCGGGGCGGACGGGGCCTTTCGCCATGGGCGGGCTGTTACTGGCCGTGGACGTACTCGGTCACCGCGACGCGGAGCGCGGTGTGCGCGTCGCGGGTCCTCTCCCGCCCACGGTCCAGCGCCTCCTCGACCTCCGCCGCGAACCGCCCGCTGGAAGGAGCGCCGAGGCGTACGTCCGAGAGATCGATCGCGGACCAGGCCGCCTCCTCGGCCGCCGCTATCAGGGCCGGGTCGGCGGTGGCGAGGGCGAGCCGGTCCCGCGCCCGGGTCACCTCGCTACGGGCCCGGTAGACGGCGGCCCGGTCGACCGGATCAGCCTCGCCACCACGGATGGAGTCGACGCGCAGCCAGTAGATCTCCCGGTACGAGAGCACGGCGTCGAGGAGCGCGGCCGCCGCGGCGGCGACGTCCTGGCGGTGCTGGTGCGTACGGGCGCGGCGGTCCGCCCAGATCTGGGTGGTGCTGGCGAGCGCGACTCCGGAGAGCGTGCCGATCACGGCGATGAGTGTGGTCCACATGCCGGTGACGGTACGGCGCGCGTCGAGTCGACATCGGCAAGACCGCTGTTCTGTCAGAGATCTGACACGTTCTGCCCTCGGACCACCTCGAGCCACGGCAGGATCCCCCGTATCGGTGGAGACGACGGCCTCGAACCGAGCAGTACCGACAGGTGATCGCCGGGGCACCCGGCGAGAAGGAGGAAGCGCGACATGAAGATGGATCTTCAGCTCGGGGACCGGGTGTTCGGGTTCCGGCCCGACGCCAAGCCGTACGACGAGCAGCTCACGGTCGACCTGCCCGCAGTGCCCCGGGTCGGCGAAGAGGTACTGATCACCGAGGACGACGGAGAGACCTGGCAGCAATCCGAGTACCGGGTGCGGGCGGTCGACTGGTCGGTGACCGCCCAAGAGGGCACCGGCGGAGTCATGGTGCGCCTCGACCGGCTGCCCGAGGACCGGCAGGAGGACCAGGCCCCGGGCCTGCCAGCGCCGCAGCGGGCAGCAGTCGAGACAGCTCGCCGTCTGCTGATGGTCTCGGCCGAGCGCGAGGGAGATCCGACGTACGCGGCGCTGCTGAAAGCTAGCGCCGCCGCCCTCGCCACCGTCCTCGGCGGTACGTCATCAGGGTGACGTACGACGGCCCCGGCCCTGGTCAGCCTCGCCGGGCCGCGCCCTCGGGCCAGACGACATCCACAGGGGTTCCCGCCGCGCGTGCGTCGAGAACGGTATCGGCGGTACCGCCGCCCTTCCCGGAGGGCGGGGTTCCGTCCCAGACGGCGACAAGCCGGTCCGACCGGGAGAGCAGTTCCCGGTTGGCCGCCTCGTACGCCTGCCGGTCCGCGGTCTCGTACGGCATCACGACGACATCGGTCGCCGCCGCGTGGAGTCGGTCGAACAGCTCGGCATGGGTAGGCTTGACCTTGGCCTGCCGGTAGTCCCGGGACGGGATGACGACCACGAGCCTCCCGCCCGCATCGAGCACGGCCTCGGCAAAGAGGCTGTCAGATCCGGCGGCGATGCATGACACCCCGGTGAGGTTACCCCCGTGTCCAGCGAGCAGGTCGCGGAGGGCGGCGCGGACGAGCGGAATCGTCTCGGCGGTCAGGTCCATGTGTCCGGTCACGGCGATGGTCACCACGGCGGGCCCCTCTCAGGTCGACAGCAGATCGCGGATCCTATCGCGTGCTTCCTGTACGGGCCGGGCCGTGCTGCCGACGGTGAGCGGGTACAACTTCCCTATCTGGGACCTGACCCGGGCCGACCGGGTGGCCTGAGCCGCGTCGACTGCGCGGTGCGTCTCGGCGACGCCTTCGCGAAGATCGCCGAGAAGGAAATGGCAGCGAGCGAGGCCGATGCGGTCGAGGGCGTGGCTCCGCCCAGCCTCCGGGCCACGCTGCGCCAGCGCCCGGCCGATCGCGTCGGCTGCTGCCTCGGCGTGCTGCCGAGGGTCCTGCCGGGCGAGGTCGAGCAGCCGCCCGCCCGTCGTCCCGGAGAGTTCAGCATCATCGAAGTACGCGATCCAGTACGGCTCGGTATCGGCGTCGGCGTCGGCGAGGGATTCCCGGGCCTGGCCGGTGGCCCGCTCGAAGGCGGCGATCCGGCCGAGGGATGCGTAGGCCCAGGCTTCGCGGGTGTGGAGCATGGCCCGTACCCGGGGACCGGCAACGTGGCGGGCGCCATCCTGGGCGAGGCGGATGAGGTCGAGGGCGTCGTATGGCCGGTCGCGGTACAGAAGCTGTCGGGCCATCCCGGCGAGAATGTTGGCGCCGAAGGCCGTGTCACCCCCGGCATGGGAGGCACGGAGGGCTAGGAGGTAGTAGTCCTGGGCGCGGCGCTGGAGTCCGCTATCCCACGCCATGGTGGCCGCCGTACCGGCCAGCTGGGCCATCACCCTGTACAGCTGCTGCTCGACCTGCGGCAACTGGTGTTCATCAAGGTGGGCGGCAACCTCGCTGAGCTGTCCGACGACCGCTTTGCGCCGGAGGCCGCCGCCGTACTGGTGGTCCCAGGCTCGGAAGACTTTCGCCGTGGCGGCAAGTTCGTCGACTTCCCGCAGGCCGAGTCTCCCGGCCGGGCGGCGCTCCGCTCTCGGGCCCGGCGGCTTCAGCCATCCTTCGAGCGGGTCGAGTAAGGCGGCGCCGGTGATGGCGCTTCCGGCGAGGGCTCGGGTGGCTTCGCGTCGGTCCATCACGAGATCGCTCCGTGTCAGGGTCGCGGCCATGCCCACGGTCGTAGCCGCCCGCCATGGAACCTCGTCCGCGGCAGGCTGCTCGGCCCTGGACACCGGGGGCGGTGCGGGCTGCTCGGTCTCCCACGCGCGGGGGGCGAGCCCGACCAGGCGGCCGGGGATGCGCAGTCCGTCGGCGATCCGACTGATGACGTCGAAGCTCGTGACCTGGTGCTGGCGGTTGATGATGAGGGAGACCTTGCCCGGGGTGAGCTGGCACGCGGACGCGATGCGGTTCTGGGAGAGGCCGCCGTACTTTTTGATGAGTGCGAAGGCGCCTCCGAAGTCGTGCTCCGCGAGTGCCTGTCGAAGGTCTCCTCTGTCGAGGATGTCGGGGGCGAGCGGGCCGGGGGTGGTGTCCATATCGGGTGCCGACTTCCAGAGATCCTACGCGCGGCAGGGCGCCTAACTGGAGCATCAACGATGCTATTACCGCCTAGGTAACACCCGCCGGTCATTCAGCCGCCCCGCCAACGCGACGACGCTATTCACCAGACAGCAGAAACCCTTGCGACCTGCCCGGGTCCGGGGGTGGACGACTAGGTGGAGTCGCCGTGACGATTGGTACTGACGAACGGCCGCCCGCGGCCCGGCCCGCTGTGGCGGTGGGCATCGTGGCCCGCGCAGACGGAGCCGTACTCCTCGCCCGTCGCACCGGCCCGCCGAGCGGCTGGGCCTTCCCTGGCGGATGGATCGAACCTGACGAGACCCCCGAGATCGCAGCCGTACGCGAGATCAGGGAAGAGACCGGACTCACCGTGACGGCCGGGGCATTCCTCGGCGCTCGGGTCCACCGGATCTCCGGCCAGTTCATCGCGTACGTCGTCTGCCACGTCGCGCAGGGCACGAGCCCCCGGCCGACTGCAGCGGCACCGGCCGAGGTCAACGGTGTGATCTGGGCTCCCCCCGGAACCCTCCACCGTTACTTGGGAGACGACGTCTATCCGCCGGTCAAGAAGTACGTCACCGGGCTGCCGACCGCCGCCGATATCGACCTATCGGAGATGCATGCGGATGTCCGGCTTGGGCTGGAGCTGGCCGGTACGCAGCCCACCGGGCCTACGGTCGATGGGCTGCGACACCGGCTCCGTGAGTACGCGACGGCACTCATGGTCCCCGGGGAGGCATATGGCCGGACCCTTCGCGGCACGCACCGTACGGTCGTCCTCGACACCATCCGGTATGCGCGTCAGATTGTCGAAGATCCGGTGGCCGAGGCGGACGGGGATCCAGCCGCGACGCTCATCCGGTTATCGGGCCTGGTGGAGACGCTGGCGATGTACCACGACAAGGTCCGGGCGCGCCTGTGAGTTATCACGTGGGCGATGGAGTTGGCGCTGCGTCCGCGCTCGGTGGGGCCATCGTGGCAGGGCTCGGCCTTGTGGCCATGGTGGTCCTCGGCGAGGTCGCGGAGGACCAGCTGCCGAGCATATCCGGGGTGTCGACCCTTGATGCTGCGCCGGACTCCTACGACTGATCGCGGCAGGGACTGCAGAAGAGGCCCGTGACCGGCCCGGTGGTACCGCCGACAGAAGGAAGTCGAAGTGGTGGATCGTACTGAGATTCGACGGATCGCGGGCAGCTCTTCTCCCTACGCATCTCTCGACCCCGCCCCATCGCCCTGGCCGCTGTGCCAGTGCGGGCAGCCTGTTTGTCCCGATGGCCCTGGAGAGGGCGAGAGCGCCACCATGGCCGCTCTCCGGGAGCGGGTACGGGAGACGAACGGGACGCGCCGGTGACTCAGGACGCGCCCGGTGCAGAGCCCTCCTGGCCTGATGGGTGGCCAGTGTGTACGCGGTGCCAGAAGCCTGTCGAGCCGGTCGAGGCTCACCGCGTGTTCCGGCGATTCCCGGTGGGCGCTCTGTACGCGCATCCGGGCTGCCGTCCCAACCGCCGCCCGATACCGCCGGCCGATCCACTGGCCCGCTGAGCCCCCGGCCGCAGGGTTGGGGACCTGCGGCCGGGCCAGATCCCCGGGCTCTACCCCCTTGAGGGCGGGTGGTTGTCAGACCCCCTGTCTACCCTCCCCAGAGACTCCGCGGCCTGATGGTCGCGGTGGCGCACGGCCCGCAGCGTGATGCACGTCCGCTGCGGGCCGCTGCGCGTCTAGGGCACTTGGCGCAAGGGTCTCGGGCTGCCCGGCGGTCGCTCTTCCTCGGCCCCTATGAAGGCGCCCCCCTGCGCTGATGCGCAGGGGGGCGCCCCTTCCGGCAGGAAAGCCTCCCGACAGTCCCACCGGGCCACATAGGGGTTGCACGTCAGACGGCGGGCGACTCTCCACCGTCTCCCCACCAGACACTGTACCCACAGCTACAACACGTCTACACACTGTTGATCGGAATGGACTACGAGAGGCCGAAAGGGACCGCGCCGGGGTAGGGGCGGGGTAGGGAGCGCCCAAATGGTAGAAGCCCTGTAGATCCCGGAGGTTCTACAGGGCTTCTGACCTGGTGTTACACACTGTGGGGCTAACAGGATTTGAACCTGTGGCCTCATCCTTATCAGGGATGCGCTCTAACCAACTGAGCTATAGCCCCGCCGCGCTCCGCGCTGACCTCTGAAGATTAGCGCACGTGCGGCGCAGCGCCCAAATCCGTAAACGCGACCCCCGCGAAAGGGCGGAACGAGGCCGCGCGCAGGGGCCGCCGGAGCGGGGGAGGCCCCCGGGTGCGGACACCCGGGGGCCTCCCCCGACAACGAGCCCGGCGCGGTGGCCGGGTGGGTCTACTCGTCCTCCGCCAGGGTCAGCTCGACGCCGCCCACGAAGCCCGCGGAAAGGTTGTAGATAAAGGCGCCCAGCGTCGCCAGGGCCGTGACCAGGACCACATCGATGACCGCGATCACCGAGGTGAAGATCAGCACCCGGGGGAGCGAGAGGAACGCCTGGAGGTCGAAGCCGTTGCTCTCGTTCGAGCCCGTGGCCTCGCTGATCGTGCCGCCGACGGTGGAGAAGACGCCCATGGCGTCCATCACCGTCCACAGCACCGCCGAGGCGACGATGGTGCAGATCCCGAGCGCGATGGAGAGCAGAAAGCTGACCTTCATCACCGACCACGGGTCGGCCTTGGCGACCCGCAGCCGGGCCTTCCGGGTCCGGGGGGTGGTCCGGGCGCCCGTACGGGGCATCCGGACGCCCTCGTCGCCGTCCGCCGACTGATACGCCTGCGGGGGGCGGTAGGGCCCCGAAGCGGGCTGGGCCGCCGGGCGCTTGCCGTCGAAGACCGGGGAACGCCCGTCCGTGTCCACCGCACCCCCCTGGGAGTCCGTGGCAGAGCCACGGGGGCCGTTCCTCTTGGCAGCTCCGGCTGCGGCCGGCCCGGCTCCCGTGGCTCCACTCACGCCTTTACTCCTCGTGCTCCCGGGCCGAGGACTCAGTGCCCTCGGCAGCCGCCTCGGCCGGTTCACCGCCGGCCACACCGATCCCCCTGACCTCAACAGAGGTCACGGGAGCCGATTCGGTTCCGTCGGATCCGACTTCGGTTCCGTCGACTTCCTCGGCCTCGCGGCCGGCCTCGGCGTTGCGGGCGATACCGACCACGGCATCGCGCTTGCCCAGGTTGATCAGCTGGACACCCATGGTGTCACGGCCGGTCTCCCGGACTTCATTGACTCGCGTACGAATCACACCACCGCCGAGGGTGATGGCCAGAATCTCGTCGGACTCCTCGACCACCAGCGCGCCCACGAGCGAGCCGCGGTCCTCCACGATCTTGGCGGCCTTGATGCCGAGGCCGCCGCGGCCCTGGACGCGGTACTCGTCGACCGCGGTCCGCTTCGCGTACCCGCCGTCGGTTGCGGTGAAGACGAACGTACCGGGCCGGACGACATTCATCGAGAGCAGTTCGTCGCCCTCGCGGAAACTCATCCCCTTGACACCCGAAGTGGCGCGTCCCATCGGGCGCAGCGCCTCGTCCGTCGCGGTGAACCGGATCGACTGCGCCTTCTTGCTGATCAGCAGCAGATCGTCCTCGGCCGAGACCAGCTCCGCCCCGATCAGCTCGTCGTCGGCGCCGCTCTCGGTCTCCCGGAGGTTGATCGCGATCACACCGCCGGAGCGGGGCGAGTCGTAATCCTTCAGCGGGGTCTTCTTGACCAGGCCGCCCTTGGTGGCGAGGACCAGATACGGCGCGGCCGCGTAGTCCCGGATGGCCAGGATCTCGGCGATCCGCTCGTCCGGCTGGAAGGCGAGCAGGTTGGCGACGTGCTGGCCGCGGGCGTCCCGGCCGACGTCCGGCAGCTCGTACGCCTTGGCCCGGTAGACCCGGCCCTTGTTGGTGAAGAAGAGCAGCCAGTGGTGGGTGGTGGAGACGAAGAAGTGGTCGACGATGTCGTCCTCCTTCAGCTTGGTGCCCCGCACCCCCTTGCCGCCGCGCTTCTGCGAACGGTAGTCGTCGGTCTTGGTCCGCTTCACATAGCCGCCGCGGGTGATCGTGACGACGATGTCCTCCTCGGCGATCAGGTCCTCGATGGACATATCGCCGTCGAAGGGCACCAGCTGCGAGCGGCGGTCGTCGCCGTACTTCTCGACCAGGACGGCCAGCTCGTCGCTGACGATCCCCCGCTGCCGGGCGGGCGAGGCGAGGATCGCGTTGTACTCGTTGATCTTCGCCTGGAGCTCGTCGTGCTCCTGGATGATCTTCTGCCGCTCCAGGGCGGCCAGCCTGCGGAGCTGCATCTCCAGGATCGCGTTGGCCTGGAGCTCGTCGATGGCCAGCAGGTCCATCAGGCCGCCGCGGGCGATCTCGACGGTGTCGCTGCGCCGGATCAGCGCGATGACCTCGTCGATCGCGTCGAGCGCCTTGAGCAGACCGCGCAGGATGTGGGCCCGCTCCTCCGCCTTGCGGAGCCGGAACCTGGTCCGCCGGACGATGACCTCGATCTGGTGGGTCACCCAGTGGCGGATAAACGCGTCCAGCGAGAGCGTCCGCGGCACCCCGTCGACCAGCGCCAGCATATTGGCGCCGAAGTTGGTCTGGAGGTCGGTGTGCTTGTAGAGGTTGTTGAGGACGACCTTGGCGACCGCGTCCCGCTTGAGGACGATCACCAGCCGCTGGCCGGTCCGGGACGAGGTCTCGTCGCGTACGTCGGCGATCCCGCCGATCTTGCCGTCCTTGACCAGGTCGGCAATCTTCTGCGCGAGGTTGTCCGGGTTGACCTGGTACGGCAGCTCGGTGACCACCAGGCACTGCCGGTTCTGGATCTCCTCGACCTCGACCACCGCGCGCATCGTGATGGAGCCGCGGCCGGTACGGTACGCCTCCTCGATGCCCTTACGGCCCACGACCAGCGCGCCGGTCGGGAAGTCCGGGCCCTTGATCCGCTCGATCAGCGCGTCGAGCAGCTCCTCGTGGGAGGCGTCGGGGTGCTCCAGCGCCCACTGGGCACCGGCCGCGACCTCGCGCAGATTGTGCGGCGGGATATTGGTCGCCATGCCGACCGCGATCCCGGCGGAGCCGTTGACCAGCAGGTTCGGGAAGCGCGCCGGGAGGACCGTCGGCTCCTGGTTACGGCCGTCGTAGTTGTCCTGGAAGTCGACGGTGTCCTCGTCGATGTCCCGGAGCATCTCCATCGACAGCGGCATCATCTTGCACTCGGTGTACCGCATGGCGGCGGCCGGGTCGTTGCCCGGGGAACCGAAGTTGCCGTTGGAGTCGACCAGCGGCATCCGCATCGACCACGGCTGGGCCAGCCGGACCAGGGCGTCGTAGATCGAGGAGTCGCCGTGCGGGTGGTACGTACCCATGACGTCACCGACGACGCGGGCGCACTTGTAGAAGCCCTTCTCGGGCCGGTAACCGCCGTCGTACATCGCGTACAGCACCCGGCGGTGAACCGGCTTGAGGCCGTCCCGGACATCGGGCAGCGCACGCGAGACGATCACGGACATCGCGTAGTCGAGGTAGGAGCGCTGCATCTCCGTCTCGAGCCCGACGGGCTCGATCCGCATCTGCGGCTGCTCGTCCGCGGCGGCGTCGCCCGCGGGGTCCTCGGTGGTGGCAGGAGTGTTCTCGTCGGCCATTGCTGGTCTTGGATCCTTTCGTACGGTCAGCGGAGACCGACTCAGATGTCGAGGAAGCGGACGTCCTTGGCATTGCGCTGGATGAAGGAGCGCCGGGCCTCGACGTCCTCACCCATCAGCACCGAGAAGAGATCGTCGGCCTGGGCGGCGTCGTCCAGCGTGACCTGGCCGAGGACCCGGTGCTCGACGTCCATCGTGGTGACGCGCAGCTCCTCGGCGTTCATCTCGCCCAGACCCTTGAAGCGCTGGATCGAGTCCTCCCGGATCCGCTTCCCCTGCTGCTTGCCCAGCTCGACCAGGGCGTCGCGCTCCCGGTCCGAGTACGCGTACTCGAAGTCGTCCCGACCCCACTTGATCTTGTAGAGCGGGGGGCGGGAGAGGAAGACGTGTCCGGCCTCGACCAGGGGCCGCATGAAGCGGAAGAGGAACGTCAGCAGCAGGGTGTTGATGTGCTGGCCGTCGACATCGGCGTCCGCCATCAGGATGATCTTGTGATAGCGGAGCTTCTCGATGTCGAAGTCCTCGTGGACCCCGGTACCGAAGGCCGAGATCAGCGCCTGGACCTCGGTGTTCTGGAGGATCTTGTCGATCCGGGCCTTCTCGACGTTCAGGATCTTGCCGCGGATCGGCAGGATGGCCTGGTACATCGGGTTGCGGCCGGACTTCGCCGAGCCGCCGGCCGAGTCGCCCTCGACGATGAAGATCTCGCACTTCGTCGGGTCGTTCGACTGGCAGTCGCTGAGCTTGCCCGGCAGGGACGCGGACTCCAGCAGACCCTTGCGGCGGGTCAGATCGCGGGCCTTGCGGGCGGCGACCCGGGCGGTCTGCGCCTGGACGGCCTTGCGGACGATGTCCGCGGCCTCGTTGGGGTTGCGGTCGAACCAGTCCGTGAGGTGCTCGTGCACCACCTTCTGGACGAAGGTCTTCGCCTCCGTGTTGCCCAGCTTGGTCTTGGTCTGGCCCTCGAACTGCGGCTCGCCCAGCTTGACCGAGATGATCGCCGTCAGGCCCTCGCGGATATCCTCGCCGGAGAAGTTGTCGTCCTTCTCGCGGAGCAGCTTCTTGTCCCGGGCGTACCGGTTGACCAGGCCCGTGAGCGCGGCGCGGAATCCCTCCTCATGCGTACCCCCCTCATGCGTGTGGATGGTGTTCGCGAAGGAGTAAACGCCCTCGGTGTACTGAGAGTTCCACTGCATCGCGATCTCGGCCGAGAGCATCCGCTCCTTGTCCTCGGCCTCGATGTCGATGACGGTCGGGTGGATCAGCTCACCCTTGCGCGAGTTCAGGTACGTGACGAAGTCGACGATGCCGCCCTCGTAGTGGTACGTGACCGAGCGCGCCTGGTCGGAGTCCTGCTCCTCGGCCGAGTCGGCACCCACGGTGGCCCGCGCGGACTCCCGCTCGTCGGTCAGCGTCAGGGTCAGGCCCTTGTTCAGGAAGGCCATCTCCTGAAAGCGCCGGGAGAGCGTCTCGAAGGAGTACTCGGTGGTCTCGAAGATGTCGCCGTCGGCCCAGAAGGTGACCGACGTACCGGTCTCGTCCGTCGCCTCGTTCTTGGCGAGGGGCGCGGTGGGGACGCCGAGCTTGTAGTCCTGGGTCCAGCGGTGGCCGTCCGTCCTGACCTCGACCGCGACCTTGGTGGAGAGCGCGTTGACGACCGAGACGCCGACACCGTGCAGACCGCCGGAGACGGCGTAGCCGCCGCCGCCGAACTTGCCGCCCGCGTGCAGCACGGTCAGTACGACCTCGACGGCGGGCTTGTTCTCCGAGGGCACGATCCCCACCGGGATGCCGCGGCCGTTGTCGACGACCCGGACCCCGCCGTCGGCGAGGATCGTGACGTCGATGGTGTCCGCGTGCCCGGCGAGCGCCTCGTCGACGGAGTTGTCGACGACCTCGTAGACGAGGTGATGAAGGCCACGCTCACCGGTGGAGCCGATGTACATTCCGGGCCGCTTGCGGACCGCGTCCAGGCCCTCCAGGACGGTGATCGCGCTGGCGTCGTACGAGGCGGTGACCTCGCCGCCTCCGTCGGCGGGAGTGGACGGGTTGATCTCGTTGGGGTTGCCGGAATCGGCCACGAAGCGCCCTTTCTGGCACAGCACAAGCCGTTCTCCGGGCAGGCGGGGACGGCTGCGTCGTTCGACATGTTCCGCAAGGTGGCGGGATTGTCCACCAGTCTACCGGTACCGCCGACACGAATGGGGGTTTGCCGGTGGCTGAGTCCGCATGTGCCGCCCTGGGAACCGTCGGTCCGACTCCCCATATCAGGGGAGGGGCTCCAAGAGGCTCACACGGGCGTTGAGCGCTTCTGCCTGTCAACCGTTCGTCACGGTCCGGCAGCGCCCCGGGAAGACCATCCGCACCAGGCGTCCCCCGCCCCTCGCCCGGGGCCGGTCGCCCGTGCGCCCGCGAGGGCCGGGCCACCGCCGGGAGACGGCTCCGGGGCGGGTCCGGGCGGTTCGGGAGAGGGCGTGGGGGACGGATCCCCGGCGCGGAGGCGCGGGCGGCGGAGAACGGAGCGCGTTACGGGCGTACGACGCCGGGCGGGGCGTACGACGAAACCCGCGAGCCCCCGGCGCGGCGCCCCCGAGTCCGGCGCCCCCGAGTCCGGCGGCCCCGCGACGGCCGGCGAGTTTCTCGGCGGCCTCCGACAGGATGAGCGAGCGGGGCCGGGGCTGTGTGCGATCACAAGGCGGAGGAGGGGGTCCCCGGGCCGGGCGGCGAGTCCACGCGGCGCAGGGTGCCATCGGCGATCGACGGCAACGCGGCGTCAGGCACTTCCCGGGTCGCCGGGGCCCGGGGGGAGCGCGTACCAGGGCACGCGAACCCGGCGAGATCCACAGGAGACGGTCCACGGCCGACGGCCTCGGGCCGGGCCCGGCGCGCCGAACGCCGTACGAACCGGAGACCGGCCGGGGTTCCGGGCCCGTACAGGACCCACCGTCCCGGGACCGGCGGGGCATCCGCCCGGAACCCGTCCGGGACTCGTACGCCTCAGGAACCGCCCCGGAACCACCCGCCCCCGGCCCCGTCGTACGGCATCAGCCGTAGGTGTCGCCGGGGCCCGTACTGCCGGGGGCGCGCAGCGGCCCGTAACCCCGGCGCGGCGCGCCCGGCCCCAGCACCTTGATCAGCCGCACGGTGCCCTGGCCCAGGTCCTCGTTGAGCCGGGCCACCAGCCGGGGCGCGAGCAGCCGGAGCTGGGTCGCCCAGGCCGTGGAGTCGCACTGCACCGTCAGCACCCGCTCGTCCTCGTCGTACCGCTGCGGTACGCAGTGCTGCGCCAGGCCCTCGCCGACGATCTGCGGCCAGCGGCCCATCACCCCGCCCACGGCGGCCGGGGTCTCCCAGCCGCGTTCGGTGATCAGCCGGTTGATCGCGGCGCCCAGCGGCAGCGGATCACGGCCGTCCGCCCGGGCGCCGGAGCGGAGCCCGCCGCCCCGGCGGGCCTGCCGCCGCTCCTGCGCGGCGGCCCCGCGGGCGCGGGCCTGTTCCTTCGCGGCACGCAGCGCGACCCGGGCCAGATCGATCCCCGACGGCTCCGGCACCCGGGCGCCGTCCGCACCACCGAGCCCACCGAGCCCACCGGGAACTCCGGGCCCGCCCGGACCCGCCGGACCGCCCGGCAGACCGGCACCCGGCCCACCGGCTCCGAACCCCGGGAACGGCGTGTTCTCGTTCACAGCCGGGTCACCTCGCCCTCCGCCACCGCGTACCGCGCCCCGGTCAGCACATCCGGCACGTCGTCGCCGACCGCCGCGGTCACCAGGACCTGCTCACCCGGTGCCACCAGCTCCGCCAGCCGCTCCCGCCGCCGGGCGTCCAGCTCGGCGAAGACGTCGTCCAGGACCAGTACGGGCTCATTGCCCTCGGCGCGCAGCAGATCGTACGAGGCCAGCCGGAGCGCCAGCGCGTACGACCAGGACTCGCCGTGGCTCGCGTACCCCTTGGCGGGCAGCCGGCCGAGCCGGAGCACCAGCTCGTCGCGGTGCGGCCCGACCAGGGTGACGCCCCGCTCGATCTCCTGCTTGCGGGACGCGGCCAGCGCCGCCATCAGCTGTTCGTACAGCTCGTCGGGGCGGTCCGGTGAGGGCTCGGCGTCCGCCGCTCCCGCCGTCTCGGCCGGTTCCCGGCCGGGGTCGCCGTCCGCCGCCGCCGCCGCGGCGGACGAGCGGTACTCCAGGGCGACCGGACCGCCGCCCGGCGCCAGGGACTCGTACGCCTTGTCGGTCAGTGGCTGGAGGGCCGTGATCAGCTCGGCCCGGCGGGCCAGCAGGTCGGCACCGGCGCGGGCCAGATGCTGGTCCCAGACGTCGAGGGTGGAGAGGTCGGCGCCCCGGCCGCCGTGCCGCCGGGCCAGCGCCGCCGACTTCAGCAGGGTGTTCCGCTGCTTGAGCACCCGCTCGTAGTCGGAGCGGACCCCGGCCATCCGGGGCGACCGCGCGGTGATCAGCTCGTCGAGGAAGCGCCGCCGGTCGCCCGGATCGCCCTTGACCAGCGCCAGATCCTCCGGCGCGAAGAGTACGGTCCGTATGATCCCCAGCACATCACGCGGCCTGACCTGCGACGATCGATTGATCCTGGCGCGATTGGACCGGCCCGGGTTGAGCTCCAGCTCGACCAGCTGGGACCGCTCGCCCTGGGTGACGGCGGCCCGGATCACGGCCCGCTCGGCCCCGGCGCGGACCAGCGGGGCGTCCGACGAGACCCGGTGGCTGGCGAGGGTGGCCAGATAGCCGACGGCCTCGACCAGATTGGTCTTGCCCTGCCCGTTCGCCCCCACGAACGCGGTGACGCCCGGGTCGAGCGGTACCTCGACCCGGGCGTACGAGCGGAAGTCGGCCAACGACAAATGCGTGACGTGCATGGATCTACGCCGACCTCCCCGGCCGCGGCCGTCGTGCTCTCCGGCCGACGGCCGTTACTTCTACTTCTTGGTCTCCACCGCGTGGCCGCCGAACTGGTTGCGCAGCGCCGCGATCATCTTCATCTGCGGGGAGTCGTCCTGCCGCGAGGCGAACCGGGCGAAGAGCGACGCGGTGATCGCCGGGAGCGGCACGGCGTGGTCGATGGCCGCCTCGACGGTCCACCGGCCCTCGCCGCTGTCCTCCGCGTAACCGCGCAGCTTGTCGAGGTGCTCGTCCTCGTCGAGCGCGTTCACCGCCAGGTCCAGCAGCCAGGAACGGATCACCGTCCCCTCCTGCCAGGAGCGGAAGATCTCGCGTACGTCGGTGACGGCGTCGGCCTTCTCCAGCAGCTCCCAGCCCTCGGCGTACGCCTGCATCATCGCGTACTCGATGCCGTTGTGGACCATCTTGGCGAAGTGCCCGGCGCCCACCTTGCCCGCGTGCACCGAGCCGAACTCGCCCTCGGGCTTGAGGGCGTCGAAGACCGGCTGCACCTTGGCGACGTTCTCGGCGTCACCGCCGTACATCAGCGCATAGCCGTTCTCCAGGCCCCAGACACCGCCGGAGACACCGCAGTCGACGAAGCCGATGCCCTTGATGCCCAGCTCGACGGCGTGCTTCTGGTCGTCGGTCCAGCGGGAGTTGCCGCCGTCGACGACGACATCGCCGGGGGAGAGGAGTTCGGCCAGTTCGTCGATGGTGGACTGGGTCGCGGCCCCGGCCGGGACCATCACCCACACCACGCGCGGGGCCGGAAGCTGCTCCACGAGCTCCGACAGGCTGTGGACATCGGCGAGATCGGGGTTCCGGTCGTATCCCACGACGGTGTGGCCCGCGCGGCGGATGCGCTCGCGCATATTGCCGCCCATTTTCCCGAGGCCGACGAGGCCGAGCTGCATCTTTCGTGTCCTTCGCATAGTCCGACGTTTTCCGTACCTGACCTGGGTCGAGCCTACGCCGGACGGCTCGGTGCGGCCCGGCGGGCCACCCGTCGCCCCATCGGCGGGGTGGAGTCCGCCGGGGCGCGGCGGTCGTCGTGCCCCTGACCCGGGGCGGGGGCACGACCCCGGCGGCCGGGAACGGCCGGCCGGGGTCCGGTGGATGATCAGCCGGAGAGGCGGACCGGCATGATCAGGTACTTGTACGCGTCGTCGGCCTCGGCGTCGACCGCGGGACGGCCGCTCAGCAGGGCCGGCTTGGTCGAGGTCGTGAAGGAGAGCTGGGCGACCGGGGAGTCGATCGCGCTCAGACCGTCGAGCAGGAAGGTCGGGTTGAAGGCGATCGAGATGTCGTCGCCCTCCAGCTGGGCGTCGACCCGCTCCACAGCCTGTGCGTCGTCGCTGGAGCCCGCTTCGAGGATCAGCACGCCCTGCTCGAAGCTGAGTCGGACCGGGGTGTTCCGCTCGGCGACGAGCGCGACGCGCTTGACGGCCTCCACGAAGGGCGCGGTCTCGATCACGGCCACCGAGTTGAACTCGGTCGGGAAGAGCGTGCGGTACTTCGGCAGATCGCCTTCGAGCAGCCGGGTCGTGGTCCGCCGTCCGGCGCCCTCGAAACCGATCAGCCCCTCACCGGCACCGCTGCCGGAGAGCGCGAGAGTGACCGTGTCACCGCTGGTCAGCGCCTTGGCCGTGTCCAGCAGGGTCTTGGCGGGGACCAGGGCGACGGCGGAGGTACCCGCTTCCTCGGGCTTCCACAGGAACTCGCGGACCGCGAAGCGGTAGCGGTCGGTGGAGGCCAGCGTGACGGTGTCGCCCTCGATCTCGATCCGGACACCGGTCAGCACGGGCAGCGTGTCGTCCCGGCCCGCGGCGATGGCGACCTGGGCGGCGGCGGCGGCGAAGACCTCACCGGGGACGGTCCCGGTCGCGGTCGGCATCTGCGGCAGAGCGGGGTACTCCTCCACCGGCAGGGTGTGGAGGGTGAAGCGGGAGGAGCCGCAGACCACGGTCGCCCGTACACCGTCTGTGGAAATCTCCACCGGGCGGTTGGGGAGGGCGCGGCAGATGTCGGCGAGCAGCCGGCCGGAGACCAGGACCGTGCCGTCCTCCTCGATCTCGGCCTCGACCGAGACACGGGCCGAGACCTCGTAGTCGAAGCTGGAGAAGCTCAGCGCGCCGTCCTCGGCCTTCAGCAGCAGACCCGCGAGCACGGGCGCCGGAGGACGGGCTGGGAGGCTCCGGGCCACCCAGGCCACCGCCTCCGCGAGTACATCGCGCTCCACCCGGATCTTCACCGGAACCGCCTCCTGCTGTCGCCGTCTCGCCCTTGCTGGCTCTTGTCGTCGGCTGTGTCGCCGGGGACCAGTCTGACGTACGGCGCTGACAGCGGGTGCGCCTCGGGGTCAAGTCGGGTCGACGGGCGTGCCGGGCGGTCGGCGCGAGTTGTGCACAGGTCCCACTTCGAAGCGAATTCCCCGGTAACTCTAAGTGGGAGTAGTAGTAGGGCTTGTGGATACCGTGGATAACCCCGTTTTCGCAGGTCAGTCGCGGTTTTTTATCCACCGGGCCTGTGGGTGGCGCTGGGGGTAAACCCAGGGTTTCTGTGGACACCGGAAAGTTCTGCACAGGCGATGCACAGCCGAGGGGTAGTTCTCCCCAGTCCTGTCCCCAGCTTTACCCAGGTTCCCCACAGCCCAATCCGGTGTCCTGGTGTGACGGCTTTCACTCGACCGGGTGAGAGGGGGTGTTGTGTTGCCGAACAGTGGACAGCGGTGTGGACAAGCTGTGGGCAACCGGCCGTCGTCTGTGGGTGGCCGGTGGACAACTTTTCCCGACCCCTGTGGACGATCTTGTTGTCCACAGCCTGTGGATCACGGTTGGCCACAATTCCACAACCGACTGACCTGCTGTGATCATCAGAGGGTCGGTCCGCCTGTGGACACCGTAGGGACAACTCCGCAGTCCCCAGGGTGTGGACGGTGGATTCTCCCCCTTCCTGTGGAGAACCGCGCCATCCCGGTCGGTATTCGAACACCCGCCGCGCCGCCGTCCACCGCCTCCGGGGCCTCCGCACCCCGCCGCGCCCGCCCCAGCACCGCTTCCGGGGCGCCCTTCCGGCGCTCCGGGGCACCTTCCGGGCGCCTCAGGTGACGTCTCCCGGGCTCGTTTCCGGCGCCTCCCGGGGCTCTCGGCGCCCTCCGGACGCGTACCGCCCGGGGCCGGGTCCGTACCGCCCGGGAAACGACGGAGGGCGCCCGGGACCCGTCGTCCCGGGCGCCCTGCGCCCACAGCTGTGGACGGCGACGACGGCCGTCCGGCCACCGTCGCCGTCCCCGTCAGCCGTTCTTGATGCGGTTGGTCAGCTCGGTGACCTGGTTGTAGATGGAGCGCCGCTCCGCCATCAGCGCCCGGATCTTGCGGTCCGCGTGCATCACCGTCGTATGGTCCCGGCCGCCGAACTGCGCGCCGATCTTCGGCAGCGACAGATCCGTCAGCTCCCGGCAGAGATACATGGCGATCTGCCGGGCCGTGACCAGGACCCGGCTGCGCGACGAGCCGCAGAGGTCCTCCACCGTCAGCCCGAAGTAGTCCGCCGTCGCCGCCATGATCGCGCCCGCGGTGATCTCGGGGGCCGCGTCCTCGCCGCCCGGGATCAGGTCCTTCAGCACGATCTCGGTCAGCCCGAGGTCGACCGGCTGCCGGTTGAGCGACGCGAAGGCCGTCACCCGGATCAGCGCGCCCTCCAGCTCGCGGATATTGCGCGAGATCCGCGAGGCGATGAACTCCAGCACCTCCGGCGGCGCGTTCAGCTGCTCCTGGACCGCCTTCTTCCGCAGGATCGCGATCCGGGTCTCCAGCTCGGGCGGCTGGACATCGGTCGTCAGCCCCCACTCGAAACGGTTCCGCAGCCGGTCCTCCAGCGTCATCAGCTGCTTGGGCGGCCGGTCCGAGGAGAGCACGATCTGCTTGTTGGCGTTGTGCAGGGTGTTGAAGGTGTGGAAGAACTCCTCCTGCGTCGACTCCTTGCTCGCCAGGAACTGGATGTCGTCGACCAGCAGGATGTCGACGTCCCGGTAGCGCTTGCGGAAGGTGTCGCCCTTGCCGTCCCGGATCGAGTTGATGAACTCGTTGGTGAACTCCTCGGAGCTGACGTACCGCACCCGGGTCCCCGGGTAGAGGCTGCGCGCGTAGTGCCCGATGGCATGCAGCAGATGCGTTTTGCCGAGCCCCGACTCCCCGTAGATGAAGAGGGGGTTGTACGCCTTCGCCGGGGCCTCGGCCACCGCCACGGCGGCGGCGTGCGCGAACCGGTTGGAGGCGCCGATGACGAAGGTGTCGAAGAGGTACTTGGGGTTCAGCCGGGCATGCGGCTCCCCGGGGCCCGCGGCCCCGCCGCCGGACGACGGCGACGACCCCATGAGTCCGGCCGGGATCCCCGGACCGCCGGGCCCGCCGCCGGCGCCCGGTCCACCGGACGGGGCGGGACCCCCGGAGTGACCGGGCGCGCCCGAGCCGCCGGGCCGGTGCGCCGGAGGCTCCCGCCGCTCCGGGCGCGGGGGCTCGTACCCCTGGTGCTCGGACTGCTGCGGGGAGCGGTAGTCGTGCGGCGGCTGATGCGACCGGGGGGAGGCGTACGGATCGCGGTCCTGGAAGCCGCCGAGCCGCGGCTGCTGCCAGGACAGGTCCTCCTGGCTCCGCGGCCAGGCGCCCGGCTCGGGCCGGGACTGCGGATACTCCGGGTAGGCGGGCCGGATCTCCGGGAGCCCGTCGTCGCCCGGCCGGTGGCCGTAGCCGCCGTAGGGGTCGTTCTGCTGATGGGGGTAGCGGCCGGGGCCCGGGGCGCCGCCGTCGTCGTAGGACGGCGGGGCGGGCGGTGCCGGGGCCTGCGGGGCCGCGGGACCGGCGGCCGAGTCGTCGACCGTGATCGCGATCCGGATCGGCCGTCCGCACTCCCGGCTGAGCGTCTCACTGATCAGCGGGGCCAGCCGGCCCTCCAGGACCCGCTTGCCCCATTCGTTGGGGACCGCGAGCAGGGCGGTGTCGGCGACCAGCGCCAGTGGCTGGCAGCGCTCGACCCACTGCTTGTCCTTGGGCTCGACGCCCTGCTGGCCTTCGGCGAGAAGCTGCTCCAGCACTCGTGGCCACACTGCGGCAAGATCGGCAGGTACGTCAGCCACGAGCCACGCTCTCTCGAAGATCCCGCACGTCCGCCGGAGGCGGGCTCCGGGGCGGGGGAAGGACAGTCAAGGACAGAAAGGAAAAGGTTCGGAGTCCGGCCACGGTAGTCAGGGCGGCCCGGCTCGTTCAAGTTGTTGTCCACAGCCTGTGCACAGACGGCCCCGTCCGGCACCGGATGGGCGGGGGCTCCGGCGCCGGTTTGACCGGATGGCGTAGCCGCGCGTACCGTAACCAGGTCGAGTTGTCGATGGCTGCTGCCGCCTGCCTCCGATGGGCAAAGATCACCTTCCGTGGTCGTGAAGCGGTGCACTCGGGCGAAACGCGAGCTACTCGTGGGCGCACGGTGACAGCCAGGCGATGCCCCGCCACCTACGAATCTCTTTCTGGAGCCCCCGAGTGAGCAAGCGCACCTTCCAGCCGAACAACCGTCGCCGGGCGAAGACCCACGGTTTCCGTCTGCGCATGCGCACCCGTGCCGGCCGCGCGATTCTCGCGTCTCGCCGCAGCAAGGGTCGCGCCCGTCTGTCCGCCTGACCGCGTACAGGTCATGACGTGCTGCCTACCGAGAATCGGCTGAGGCGGCGCGAGGACTTCGCGACCGCGGTACGACGAGGACGCCGGGCCGGCCGCCCGCTCCTCGTCGTCCATCTACGCAGCGGTTCACCGGACCCGCACGCGCCTGGGGAGAGCGCTCCCCCGACGTGTGCGGGTTTCGTCGTGAGCAAGGCCGTGGGTGGCGCGGTTGTGCGCAACAAGGTCAAGCGCCGACTGCGGCACCTGATACGCGACCGGCTCGCCGAGCTGCCCGCCGGTAGCCTGGTGGTCGTACGGGCGCTGCCCGGAGCGGGCGACGCCGACCACGCACAGCTGGCCCGAGACCTGGACGCCGCCCTGGAGCGGCTGCTGGGAGGGGGCGCGCGATGAAGTACCCGCTGCTGGCTCTGATCAAGCTGTACCAGTGGACGATCAGCCCCCTGCTGGGGCCCGTCTGCCGGTACTACCCGTCGTGTTCCCACTACGGGTACACGGCCATCGACCGGCACGGTGCGGTGAAAGGCACGGTGCTCACCGCCTGGCGGATTCTGCGGTGCAATCCGTGGTCCCCGGGCGGAGTGGATCATGTGCCGCCGCGTAAACGTCCCCGGTGGCACGAGATGCTGCGGAACGCCCTGCGGGGCAAGGACGCCGTTGTCGGCACGGAGGGCGGGCGCGGCGCAGATTCTGTGCCGTCACGGGGAGCGGACTCCGCTCCCGGCAGTCCGGCCGCAGAGACCTCGCCCAATGCTCAAGGAGCCTGATTAGTGGACACGATTGCCAGTCTCTTCAGTTTTATCACCACACCTGTCTCGTGGATCATCGTCCAGTTCCACAAGCTCTACGGGGCGATCTTCGGTCCCGACACGGGCTGGGCCTGGGGACTGTCCATCGTGTCGCTGGTGGTCCTGATCCGTATCTGTCTGATCCCGCTCTTCGTGAAGCAGATCAAGTCGATGCGGAACATGCAGGCGCTCCAGCCGAAGATGAAGGCGATCCAGGAGCGCTACAAGAACGACCGGCAGCGCCAGTCGGAAGAGATGATGAAGCTGTACAAGGAGACGGGTACCAACCCGCTCTCCTCGTGTCTGCCCATCCTCGCCCAGTCGCCGTTCTTCTTCGCCCTGTACTACGTCCTCTCCAAGATCGCCTCCGGTAACGTCGTCGGCTATATCGACGAGCCGCTGCTGGCCAGCGCCCGGCAGGCACATATCTTCGGTGCCCCGCTGGCGGCGAAGTTCACGGACAGCCCGGAGAAGGTCGCGGCCCTGGACGCGTCGCTGACCGACGTCCGCGTGGTCACCGCCATCATGATCATCCTGATGTCGGCGTCGCAGTTCTACACCCAGCGCCAGCTGATGCAGAAGAACGTCGACCTGTCGGTGAAGACCCCGTACATGCAGCAGCAGAAGATGCTGATGTACATCTTCCCGGTGATCTTCGCGGTCATGGGCATCAACTTCCCCGTCGGTGTCCTCGTCTACTGGCTGACCACCAACGTCTGGACCATGGGTCAGCAGATGTATGTGATCAACCAGAACCCGACGCCCGGCAGCAAGGCGCAGGACCAGTACCTGACCCGGCTGCTGAAGTCCGCCACCCACCGCGGCGAGGTCCGCTCCCGCCGTCAGCGCAAGGTCGTCCAGGTGCTCGTGGCCAAGGGACCCGAGCGCAATGACAACGAGCGGAAGTTCGTCACGAGCCTCGCCAAGGCGGGCTACGCCGCCCAGGCCGACGGCACCATCGTGAAGAGCGACACCCTCGAGACCGAGCCCGAGGCCGGTGCCGGACGGCGGCAGCAGCCGAAGCGGCAGACCAAGTCCAAGCGCCAGTCCGGGCCGCAGTCCGGTACCGGGAGCAAGCCGGAGGAGCCTGCCGCCGGCGACAACGACGAGTCGAAGCCCTCGCTGGAGAAGAAGGCCACGACCCAGTCCGCCAAGTCCAAGCAGCCCCGGGCCAACTCGGGTCGTCAGCAGCCCAAGTCCGGACGCAAGGGCCCGCAGCGCCCCAAGCACCCGTCGTCCAAGAAGTAGTAGAAGGAGTCCATCCGTGACGGAAGGCACCATCCCCGCCGCCGCCGAGGAAGGCGACACCCTGACCCGCCTGGAGCAGGAGGGTGAGATCGCCGCGGACTACCTCGAAGGTCTGCTCGACATCGCCGATCTCGACGGCGATATCGATATGGACGTCGAGGCGGACCGGGCCGCTGTCTCGATCATCAGCGATACGGCAGGCCGTGATCTGCAGAAGCTGGTCGGCCGGGACGGCGAGGTCCTGGAGGCTCTGCAGGAGCTGACCCGGCTCGCCGTGCACCGGGAGACCGGTGACCGCAGTCGGCTGATGCTGGACATCGCGGGCTTCCGGGCCCGTAAGCGCACCGAACTCGCCGAGCTGGGGGCCAAGGCCGCCGACGAGGTGAAGAACAGCGGTGAGCCGGTCAAGCTCAAGCCGATGACCCCGTTCGAGCGCAAGGTCGTCCATGACGCGGTCGCCGCGGCCGGATTGCGCAGCGAGTCGGAGGGCGAGGAGCCGCAGCGCTTCGTCGTCGTCCTCCCGGCCTGACCCCGCTCGTTCCCTCGGCCCCGTCTGTAGCGCAGGCGGGGCCGAACTTTGTCAGCCTGATAGTCAGCGATAGTCAGCCACCACGGTCCATCAAGCGGCAGTACGGTACGGAAGGACGGTTCCCGTGACGGAGGCAGCGGAGCTTCCCCAGGCGCCCGAGGCGGCGCAAGCGGTCTTCGGCGATTTCTTGCCCGAGGCCGTGCGCTATGCCGAGCTGCTGGCCGATGCCGGGGTGAAGCGGGGACTGATCGGTCCGCGTGAGGTGCCCAGGCTCTGGGAGCGCCATCTGCTGAACTGCGCGGTGCTCTCCGAGGTGGTGCCCGAGGGCGTCACCGTCTGTGATGTCGGCTCCGGTGCCGGACTGCCGGGTATCCCGCTGGCCCTGGTCCGCCCCGATTTGAAGATCACCCTGCTGGAGCCGCTGCTGCGGCGGACCAATTTCCTCCAGGAGGTCGTCGAACTGCTGGGCCTCGACCATGTGACCGTGGTGCGCGGCCGGGCCGAGGAGATGATGGGCACGCTGCCCCCGGTCCATGTGGTGACGGCCCGTGCCGTGGCGCCGCTGGACCGGCTCGCGGGCTGGGGTGTGCCGCTGCTCCGCCCCTATGGGGAGATGCTGGCCCTCAAGGGCGATACCGCCGAGGAAGAGCTTCGGGGGGCCCGGGCCGCCCTCAGCAAGCTGGGTGTGGTGGAGACCTCGGTCCTCCAGGTCGGAGAGGGGCTGGTCGACCCCCTCTCCACCGTGGTGCGGGTGGAGGTCGGGGAGAGCCCCGGCGGTGTGCGGTTCGCGGCCAAGCGTGCCAAAGCGGCCCGGGTCAGCCGTTCGCGCCGCCGTCGCTGACCCCCCTGGCTCCCATACGTACGTATGCCGGAGTGTCGCCCGGGTGTCGCTCTGCGGCCCCGGGCATCGTGTTTCACGTGAAACGTCGCTCACTGCTGCACGGAATCATCAGCCGCGGGCGTGCCGCCGCCCCGATTCGGAACCGGAGACCCCTCGCCGGGGTTACGAAGTTGTCCACAGAGGTGGATTCATCCACAGAAGCACGGGCCTCGCTGGTTCATGACCCCGAAAGCATGGCAGGCTCTCTCTATCGCGAGCCTGAAGTCGAGGAGAGTGAATCCTTGCGGTCCGACGCCAACATCGCGGGACCGATGACCGATCCGGTCCCCGGCCCCCGTACCGAGTCGCCGGGAGACGATGTTTCACGTGAAACACCGGCCCCGATGGACGACACCCCCATCGGTCGAGCGGCCCAGCTCGCCGTACAGGCACTGGGACGGGCCGGTGAAGGTCTGCCACGACCGGAGCAGACCCGCGTCATGGTGGTCGCCAACCAGAAGGGCGGCGTAGGCAAGACCACCACCACGGTCAATCTCGCCGCCTCCCTCGCACTGCACGGTGCGCGTGTTCTGGTGATCGACCTCGACCCCCAGGGCAATGCCTCCACGGCGCTCGGTATCGACCATCACGCCGAAGTCCCCTCGATCTACGACGTCCTGGTGGAGAGCAAGCCGCTCTCCGATGTGGTCCAGCCGGTCTCGGACGTCGAAGGTCTCTTCTGCGCCCCCGCCACCATCGATCTCGCCGGTGCGGAGATCGAGCTGGTGTCGCTGGTGGCGCGGGAGAGCCGACTCCAGCGGGCGATCCAGGCATATGAGCAGCCACTGGACTACATCCTCATCGACTGCCCGCCCTCCCTCGGTCTGCTGACGGTCAATGCGCTGGTGGCCGGTGCGGAGGTGCTGATCCCCATTCAGTGCGAGTACTACGCGCTGGAAGGGCTCGGGCAGCTGCTGCGGAATGTGGATCTGGTCCGTGGGCACCTCAATCCGACCCTGCGGGTCTCGACGATCCTGCTCACCATGTACGACGGCCGGACCCGGCTGGCCTCCCAGGTGGCCGACGAGGTCCGCAGCCACTTCGGTGAAGAGGTTCTGCGGACCAACATCCCCCGCTCCGTCCGGATCTCGGAGGCACCCAGCTACGGGCAGACCGTGCTGACCTACGACCCGGGCTCCAGTGGCGCCCTGTCGTATCTGGAGGCGGCGCGGGAGATCGCCCTGCGCGGAGTCGGTCTCCAGTACGACCCGCACCATGCCCATCAGGGCACTCAGAACAACCGGCAGAACATCTCGGAGGGGATTCAGTGAGCGAGCGACGTAGAGGGTTGGGGCGGGGACTCGGTGCCCTGATCCCTGCGGCTCCCCAGGAGAAGCCGGCGCTCTCCGGCGGGACCCCCGGTTCCGCCGGTACGGCTCCGACCATGACCGACGACCGCGGTATCGCGGCGGCGAAGGTGGCCCGGCTGCCCTCGGCCGCCGTGGCTCCCGATCTCACCATCGGAGCCGGGGACCCGGATACCGAGCCCGCGTTGATCGCGCCCACCGGTGCGCACTTCGCGGAGGTGCTGCTGGACGCGATCACCCCCAACCCCCAGCAGCCGCGGGAGATCTTCGACGAGGACGCCCTGGCCGAGCTGGTCACCTCCATCAAGGAGGTCGGTCTGCTGCAGCCCGTGGTGGTCCGGCAGCTCGGTCCCGAGCGCTTTGAACTCGTCATGGGCGAGCGTCGCTGGCGGGCCTGCCGTGAGGCCGGTCTGGAGCGGATTCCCGCGATCGTCCGGGAGACCGAGGACGAGAAGCTGCTGCTGGACGCCCTGTTGGAGAATCTCCACCGGGCCCAGCTGAATCCGCTGGAGGAAGCGGCGGCCTACGACCAGTTGCTCAGGGACTTCAACTGCACCCATGACCAGCTGGCCGACCGGATCGGGCGCTCCCGGCCCCAGGTCTCCAACACCCTGCGTCTGCTGCGGCTGGCGCCCTCGGTACAGAAGCGGGTCGCCGCCGGGGTGCTGACGGCCGGGCACGCCCGGGCGCTGCTCTCGGTGGACGATCACGAGGAGCAGGACCAGCTCGCCCGCCGGATCGTGGCGGAGGGGCTGTCGGTCCGTTCGGTGGAGGAGATCGTGACGCTCCTCGGCTCCGAACCCGAGCGGAGTACCCGGAAGAAGGGGCCCCGTGCGGGAGCCCTGGTCTCCCCCGCCCTCACCGATCTGGCCTCCCGGCTCTCCGACCGCTTCGAGACCCGGGTCAAGGTCGACCTGGGGCAGAAGAAGGGCAAGATCGTCGTCGAGTTCGCCTCGATGGAGGATCTGGAGCGCATTCTCGGCACCCTGGCGCCCGGGGAGGGCCAGGTCCTGGAGCGCGGTCTCGCCGGGGGTGGCAGCGCCGAGGAAGCCGGGGACTGAGGCCCACCGCCCGGCCGCCACCGGGCGGCCGGGAACGACGGGGAGGAGCGGCTCGGATGGGGCGACGGCTGGTACCCCTCACCCTGGACAATCTGTCGGACCTCCCCGAGCGCTGCCGGTCCTGTGTCTTCTGGGAGCTGGACCCGGTCAGCGGGGAGGCCGCCGTCACGGCGGGCCGGCCGGGTGCGGAGAAGGAGGCATGGCTCTCCGCCGTTCTGCTGGAGTGGGGATCCTGCGGCCGGATCGTCTATGTCGACGAGGTGGCGGTGGGCTTTGTGCTCTACGCGCCCCCGGCGTATGTCCCCCGCTCCCTCGCCTTTCCCACCAGTCCGGTCTCGGCGGACGCCGTCCAGCTGATGACCTCCTGGATCGCTCCGGGATTTCAGGGGCAGGGGCTCGGCCGGGTGCTGGTTCAGACCGTCGCCAAGGATGCGCTCCGCCGGGGCTTCAAGGCCATTGAGGCATTCGGGGACGCCCGCTGGCGGCAGCCCGCCTGTCTCCTCCCGGCCGACCATCTGACCGCGGTGGGGTTCAAGACGGTCCGCCCGCACCCGTCCTATCCACGGCTGCGGCTGGAGCTGCGAACGACGCTCTCCTGGAAAGAAGATGTGGAGCAGGCGCTGGACCGGCTGCTCGGCGCGGTCCAGAAGGAGCCCGTCCTCCGGCCGCTCTGACGCCGAAGACGACAGAGGACAACAGAAGACGACTGAGGGCCCACCCCGGATCGGGGTGGGCCCTCGTCATGTTTCACGTGAAACATCGGCGCTGGGGCGCCGGGGTGCTACTCGGCGATAAAGGGGTCCAGGTCGCGGAGGATGGCGGTCTTCGGCTTGGCGCCGACGATCGTCTTGGCGACCTCACCGTTCTGGTAGACGTTCAGCGTCGGGATCGACATCACGCCGTACTTGGCGGCGGTGGCGGGGTTCTCGTCGATGTTCAGCTTGACGATCTCGATCTTGTCACCGTGCTCGGCGGCGATGGCCTCCAGGGACGGCGCGATCTGACGGCACGGGCCGCACCAGGCCGCCCAGAAGTCCACCAGTACCGGCTTGTCGCTCTTGAGGACCTCGTCCTCGAAGGTGTCATCGGTTACGTTCTTCAGCGCGCCGGCCACGGCGGCCTCCTTTGATCAGCTACGGGGTGAGAGGGAGAGGAAGGGGACCGGTCAGACCGCGGCGGTCTGCTCGGGCTGAGTGGCCTGCTCGGCGTCCGCCAGGGCGGCCAGGAAGCGCTCGGCGTCCAGCGCCGCGGAGCAGCCGGTACCGGCGGCCGTGATGGCCTGACGGTAGGTGTGGTCGACGACATCGCCCGCGGCGAAGACACCGGTCGCATTGGTACGGGTAGAGGGCGCCTCGACCTTGAGGTAGCCCTCGTCGTCCAGTTCGAGCTGGCCCTTGAACAGCTCGGTGCGCGGGTCGTGGCCCACGGCGATGAAGAGCCCCGTCACCGGGAGCTGGGACGTCTCGCCCGTCTTGGTGTTGCGCAGGGTCAGGGCGGAGAGCTTCTGGTCGCCGTGGATCTCGGCGACCTCACTGTCCCAGGCGAAGGTGATCTTCGGGTCGGCGAAGGCACGGTCCTGCATGGCCTTCGACGCCCGCAGGCTGTCCCGGCGGTGGACGATCGTCACCGACTTGGCGAACCGGGAGAGGAAGGTCGCCTCCTCCATCGCGGTGTCACCGCCGCCGACCACGGCGATGTCCTGGTCCTTGAAGAAGAAGCCGTCGCAGGTGGCGCACCAGGAGACTCCGCGCCCGGAGAGGGCGTCCTCGTTCGGCAGGCCGAGCTTGCGGTGCTGGGAACCGGTGGTGACGATGACGGCCTTGGCCCGGTGGACCGTGCCCGCCGTGTCGGTGACGGTCTTGATCTCACCGGTGAGGTCGACGGAGACCACATCGTCCGGGACCAGTTCGGCACCGAAGCGCTCGGCCTGGGCCCGCATATTGTCCATGAGGTCGGGCCCCATGATGCCGTCGCGGAAACCGGGGAAGTTCTCGACGTCGGTGGTGTTCATCAACGCACCCCCGGCCGTCACGGCTCCTTCGAACACCAGCGGATTCAGTGACGCCCGCGCGGTGTAGAGCGCCGCCGTGTACCCGGCGGGTCCGGAGCCGATGATGATGACGTTACGGACGTCGCTCACGAGTCTCTTCCTCGTCTCTGCAGGCTGCCTGCTGACAGATGGGTCGGGGCAATGGCTCTCACCCCACCCAACGGATCCTACGGGGGATGCATTCCCGTACGGTCGCGCAGCGCGCTCGGAGCCTCAGCGACGGGGGTAGGAGTCGGTCAGCAGTACCTTCCCCGGGGCCGGGGAAGCGGCGGTCGTACAACCGGCGTCGATGACGAACGCCTCGACCCGCTCGATGTCCACGGCCGCGGGCAGGACGACCAGATAGGCGTCGGTGCCCTGGTAGCTGCCCCGTTCCGCCGCGATCGGCGGAACGGTACGCCCGGTGCCCTGCTGGACACAGGGGGGGACCGAAGGGCCGGGGCCGCCCATCTCCGGGCCGGGCTCCGCGGGCGCCGTACCAGGCATGCCCTCGGTCGTCATGGCCGTACCGCCGTCCCGCTGGACGGGACGGGCCTGGAGGAGCGCACGGACCCGCCGCTCCAGGGTGTCCTCGGACAGCTCGTCGGGGCCGGCGGAGTGGGTGGTGGCGGAGTGCGTCCGGACCGGCTGATCGCCGCTCTCGGACGTCAGCAGCTGGAAGGAGAGGACCGCGACCCCCGTGGCGAACACACCGAAGGCCGCCCCCAGGACGACGGTACGGCGGCGGAGGCGAGTGGCCCGCCCGGGGCCGGTACCGCCACGGGGGCGGCCCTGGGGCCTGGTCACCGGTCCGCCACCGGCCGCGGTGGACCGGTCGGCCGCCGGGTCGGCGGTCGCGGCGGAAACGGGCACCGTCGATGTTTCACGTGAAACACCCATGGAGCCGGAGCCGGAGTTGCCGGTCTCGGGGTGCCCGGCAGCCAGCAGCGCTTCGGCGGCCAGCGCGGCATCGATCCGCTCGGCGATATCGGTGGGCATCCGGGGCGTACCCGGGACGGCGCCCAGCAGACCGCGGATCTCCTCCAGGGACGTCCGGACGTCCTGGCAGAGCTCGCAGTCGGCCAGATGCTCCCGCAGCCGGTCGCTCTCGGACGGGGAAAGCAGGCCCTCGGTGAGGTCGGAGATCTCGGAGACATCCGGATGCTGAACCATGTCGGCCGTGGATGTCACGTGCGTCCACCTCCGCCTTTCACAGCAGCAGGATCGGTCGGTCCCGCGTCCCTCTGGTCCGTTGCCGATGGGACGGATGTCCCCGGCGTCCGGTTCCTTCCCCCACCGGAATCGTCGCTATCCCCGGAAGACCCGCGCAGATGGGTGACGAGTGGCAGCAGCCGGGCTCTCCCCCGGGCGCAGCGGCTCTTGACCGTGCCCGGGGGCACATCGAGCGCCTCGGCCGCCTCGGCGACGGAGTAGCCCTGCATATCCACCAGGACCAGGGCCGCCCGCTGCTCCACCGGGAGCTTCGCCAGGGCGGCCAGCAGCTGCCGGTTGAGATCCCGGCGCTCGGCCGGGGCCTCCGCGGACTCATGCGGTTCGAGCAGCTGTTCCAGCCGTGTGGTGTCCTCGACGGGCGCGGTCCGCCGGGAGGCGGCCTTACGGGCCCGGTCCAGGCAGGCGTTCACCGTGATGCGGTGGAGCCAGGTGGTGACGGCGGACTGGCCGCGGAAGGTGTGGGCGGCCCGGAAGGCGGAGACCAGGGCGTCCTGGACCGCGTCGGCGGCCTCCTCGCGATCGCCCAGGGTGCGCAGGGCGACGGCCCAGAGCCGGTCGCGGTGGCGCCGGACCAGTTCGGCGAAGGCATCGGGATGGCCCTCGACATGGCGGGCGAGGAGTTCGGAGTCGCTGGCTGTGTGGGACGCCCCCGTTGTCACGGCCTCCACCCTCTGGTCGGTCCCGTACTGCGGCTGATCGCTTGAGCTCCGGCCCGGTCTGTCTATCACGATTACCCCGGACGGAGGCAGGGAGCCGGGGAATCCCCCGGTGCGGTCGGCCGGCGGGGCGTACCCCGCCGACCGGGTCACTTGCCCAGGATCTTGATCTCGGAGATTCCGCCCCGGAAGCGGTCCGCCCGCTCAGCCGGCGGCAATGACGTGAGGCGGATCAGTACATAGCGGGCCCGGACCGGTTCGAACGTGGTCCGCAGCTCCTCCCCCTTCGTCCCCTCGGGGACGAGCTGCCGGCCGAATTCCGAGAGGCCGGTCGGATTGACGGCGTTCTCGGCGGCGGCGGAGACCGAGACGGTGTTGCCGCCGCGGTAGAGGTCGATATCGACCCCGGAGACGTTCCGTACCGAACCGAGGTCGACGATGATGCCGCTCCCCAGGGACCGCTGGGGGAGATTGCCGAAGTTCGGATAGTTCCGGTACTCGGGTGTGATCCAGGCGGAGTTCGGGTCGCCGTCGACGGTGTTGGGGACCTGCTTCCGCTGGATCGAGGAGCCGTTGGGCTTGAACTCCTCGACATGGGTGATGGCCAGCGGGTCGGCGGGCGGGGCGGGCTTCTCGTCCCCGTCCCGGGGCGGGGCCTCGGGCGAGGGCCCGGAGTCCTTGGTCCGGTCGAGCAGCTTCTCCGAGATCTGCCAGCTGCCCACTCCCAGGGCGGCGATCAGCAGCGCGGCGGCGGTCCACTTCAGGGCCTTGCCCGCCCGGCTCTCCATCGGCGGCGGCGGCACCGGTACCGGACGGGTGGGAGCCGGGGCTCCGGGCAGTCCGGAGCCGGGGCGGCCGTAGCTGCCCTGCTGATAGGTGGTGCGCTGATACTCCGGCGGGGCGGCGAAGGCGGGCTCCGGAGGGCGGATCCGGGGCATCTCCGCCACGGCCTTCGCCAGCTCCTCCGGGGTGGTGCAGGGCGGCTCCTGGCGGGAGGCGGTGGCGCCGTCGTTGACCAGGGCGCGCATGGACAGCTCGGAGAGCCCCCGGTGGACCCCGGCCCGTACCTGGTCCGGCGGCAGCAGCCCGACGCCCTTGGGCAGCCCGGAGAGCCCGTGAGCGTCGTTCTCGTACGGCCAGCGCTGGGTGAGGGCGGCGTACAGCAGGGCGCCGATCGCCTCGGTGTCGGTGCGCTGCGGGCGTTCGGCGGTGATTCCGCGCAGGGCGGCGTTCACGGCGAGCCCGCGGACGCGGTACTGGCCGGTGGAGGTCCGCAGGATCGCGGAGGGGGTGAGCTTGAGGTGGGCGAGCCCCTCGCGATGGGCGGCCGCCATGGCCTGCGAGAGCTGGTCGACGAGCCGGTACGCCTCGTGCGGCTCCAGCGGGCCCATGGCCAGCAGGGTGGTCAGCTCGGTGGCGTCCGGCAGCCACTCGTGGACGACGTAGACGAGGTCGTTCTCCTCGACGGCGTCGAGGACCATCACGAACCGGGCGTCCCCCAGCAGGGCCGCGGAGCGGGCGGCGGCCAGCACGGACCGGGCCCGGGAGTGGTCGGCGGGCAGGACGTGGACCCCCACCGCCCGGCGCAGCTTCTCGTCCACGGCACGCCAGCTGCTGAAACCGTCCAGACGGGTGATGCACTCCTCCAGGCGGTACCGCTTGGCGAGTTTATGACCGCTGTGCAGCTCGGGTGCGGGGGCCGCGGCCCCCTTCTCGGCCGGGGCGTCGCCGTCCCGGGCGTCCTCGTTCTCGGGGGCGACGGGCAACTCGGCCGTCGCCTCGGATGCGGCAGCTCCGTCGGCCGCGGCCTGCTCCGCCTGAGCGGTCGGCGGTTCGTCCCCGCCGTTGTCGGCCACGTCGACGGCAGCCGTGCTACGTTCCGCCACCGTCGTTCCTGCCTCCCCATCCGATGCGCCTCACCAACAGCCATGCCAATTGTGCCCACAGACCGCTGCTATGCACGACACACGGCCCCCGGCGATGGTTGTGCGGGTAGCGCGTCAGCGCCCGAGCCGGCCCCGCACCATGCCGACGATCGAGTTCAGTTCCTCGATCCGCATCCGCCGGGCGGCCAGGAAGAACACCACGCCGAGGACCGCGCCGCCGCCGACGAGGGCGGCCAGTGAGCCGCTCGCGCCGCTGCCCAGGAGCTTGATGATGCCGAAGGCCGCACCGCCGCCGAGGACCGCGGCGGGCAGCGACGCGATGCACAGCCGGGTGTAGGTCCGCATCACATGGGCGCCGTCCAGATCGCCGCCGAGCCGCTTGCGCAGCCTGCTCCAGGCGACCCCCACGCCGATCATGTACGCCAGGCCGTACGAGGCGGCCATCCCGACGACGGCCCAGCGCGCGGGCAGGACGAGGAAGCTGATTCCGGCGGCGCTCGCGTTGATCACGGCGACGATCACGGTGTTGTAGAAGGGCGTCCGGGTGTCCTCGTAGGCGTAGAAGCCGCGGAGGACGACGTACTGCACGGAGTAGGGAATCAGTCCGAGGCCGAAGGCCATCAGGGTGAAACCGATGTTCCGGGCGCCCTCGGCACCCGATCCGGCGTACATCAGGCCCGCCATCGGCACACCGAGGGCCAGGAAGGCGAAGGCCGAGGGGACGATGGCGACGGCCGAGGTGCGCAGCCCGTAGGAGATGTCGTCCCGGACGGCGGCGGCGTCGCCGTCGTGGGCCGAGCGGGAGATCCTGGGCAGGACGGCGGTCATCACCGAGACGGTGATGATGGCCTGCGGAAGCTGCCAGAGCAGCAGGGCGAAGTTGTAGGCGGTGATACCGGTACCGGTGAAGCCGTGTTTCTCGGCGGTGGCTCCGGCGGAGGTCGCGAGCTGGGTGACGACGATCATGCCGAGCTGGTTGGCGAGGACGAAGAAGAGCGTCCACTTCGCCAGCTTGGCCGCCTTGCCGAGACCGTGGCCGCGCCAGTCGAACCGCAGCCTCATCCGGAAGCCGGCGTCCCGCAGATAGGGCAGCATCGCCAGGGCCTGGACGACCAGGCCGAGCATGGTGCCCAGGCCCAGCAGCCGGATGCCCTCGGGGGTGATCGTGGTGGTGTTGACCCCGGAGTCGGTGAAGCTGCCGAAGGCCCAGATGAAGGCGCCGAACGAGGCGATGATGACGACGTTGTTGAGGACCGGGGTCCACATCATCGCGCCGAACCGGCCCCGCGCGTTGAGGATCTGCCCGAGCACCACATGGAGACCCATGAAGAAGATGGTGGGGATGCAGTAGCGGGCGAAGGCGACGGCCACCTCCTTCTTCTGCGGGTCGGAGGCGATCGTCGGCGACATCATGGTGACGAGCATCGGCGCGGCCACCACACAGAGCACGGTGACGCCGGTCAGCAGTACCACCACGAGGGTGAGCAGCCGGTTGGCGTACGCCTCGCCGCCGTCCTCGTCGTTCTTCATGGCCCGGACCAGCTGGGGGATGAAGACCGCGTTCAGCGCGCCGCCGCCGACCAGGACGTAGATCATCGTCGGCAGGACGTTGGCGACCTGGTAGGTGTCGCTGAGGACGCCGACACCGATCGCCCCGGCCATCACCAGATTGCGCAGGAAGCCGGTGAGCCGGGAGACGATCGTGCCCGCCGCCATCACGGCGCTCGACTTCGCCAGGCTGGACACCCGGCCGCCGGAGCGCTTGGGCTCGGCGGGGGCGGGCAGCGGCTCCGGCGCGGGCGCGGGCACGCTCCGGCCGCCGCCCCCCTGCTGGTCGCGGAAGAGATGGGCGAAGGCGTCCTGCTGGGGCCGTTCGTCGGCCGCGTTGGTGACCAGGTCGTCGACCCCGGTGTACTGGGTGGTCCGGGCGTCGTCGCCGTACGGCAGATGACGGGAGGGGCCCTCGGGCTCCGGCGGCGGGGTGTGCGCCCAGACCCGGGGGTCGGGGGCGTGCTGCGGGGTCGGGGGCTGCTGGTAGAGCGGCTGCTGGTCGGGGTAGGTGCCGGGGGGCGGCGGCGGGTGGGAGGCCCGGTCGTAGAGCGCCTCGGCCACCGGGTCCTGGGCCGAGAGGTCCTGGGACCGGTAGGGGTCCGGGGCGTAGGCGTCGCGCAGATACGGATCCTGCTGGGCCTGGTGGTAGGAGACCTGCTGGGTCGCGTCGTAGGCGCCGTACTGCTGGGCCGCCGGGTCGTAGGGCTGCTGCTGCGCGGGGTCGTACGGGTACGGCTCCGGCTGCTGCTGGTAGGCGGGGTCGTAGCCGTACGGGTGCTGGGCCGGGTCGTAGGCGTACGGGGGCTGCGGCGGTGGCGGCTGGCCCGCCGGATCCATCCCGGCGCCCTGACCGCGGTCACCGTCGTACGGCGCGTTCATTGCAACCCCACCTCATCGTCCCCGGCCGGTGGCCACGACATCGCTCAACGGTCCACTTTCTCACCCGCGCCCGACCGGTCGCCGCTTTCCCGGCCGGTGTCCGGTGTCGGGTCACTCGGCTGCCCGGGGTCGATGCCGTCGGTACCGTCCCCGGGCGGCGGGGTTCCGCCCGCCGGGGCGTCCCCGGCGGAACCGCCGCCGGTGCCGTCGGCCGGGGTGTCGCGGGCCGCCGCGCGCTTGCGCTGGGTGTACATCCGGACCCCGGCGAGCACCAGGAGCAGTACGCCGCCCGCGATGACCAGCAGGACCGTGGGGGTGGCTTCGGAGACCTTGACCGTGAACTGCATCGCGGGGCCGTACGCGGTGCCGTCCTCGGTGTAGAGCTGGGCCGTCATCCGGACCTGGCCGTTGGCATTGGCCTTGGCGTCGAACTTCACCGACTGGCTGTGGCCGCCCTTGATCTCGATCGGGCGCTCGGCGACGCCCTTGTCGTCGAGGCTGAGCCGGGCGCCGTTGTCGGAGCTGAGCCGGAGCACCAGGTTGTCGACGTTCTGCACCAGCCGGTTCTGGACGGTGACCGGGATGGTGGCGCTGCGGCCGGAGAGGGTGATCTGCGACTTGTCGATCAGCTGTACCTCGCCGACCAGCAGCCCCAGGTTCTGCCGGACCCCGGCGCGGTACTCCTCGGCGGCCCGGGCGTTGCCCCGCCAGGAGGTGGACATCTCCCGGTCGACGGCCCGGGAGAACGGCGGCTCCACCCGCTCCGGGGAGGTGAGGATGCCGGTGAAGTCCTTCAACGTGTCCTGGGTGGCACGGATCTCCCGGAAGGCCGATACGGGCAGCTCGCGTCCGCGGAGCCGGTCGGGGTACTGGGAGCCGGACGGCACCCGGCGGTTCGCCCCGCTGTCCGGCTCGGCCTCCGCCGCGGCGATCAGATCCACCGGCTGGGTCCAGCGCTCCCCCGACAGCCCCTGGAGGGCCCTGGCCATGGCCTGGGCCTGGGACGCCGACGGCATCCGCTGGGGGGCGACCACGACATTCCGCGGTCCGGGGGCGTCCTGGAGGGCCACCACCAGGGTCTGGGCGAGGAACCGCTGGACGGCCAGGGTCGACCGGCCCGCGTGCACCAGGTCGCCCTCGAACGCCTTCGACAGCCGGGCGTCGGCCACTACCGCCGTCGTACCGCCGCCGATCGGGCGGGGGGCCGAGACCGTGTACGGCAGATCGTCGCGGAGGCTGTCGCCGCAGGTGATCACATGGTCGGCGCCGGCCGAGGTGGCGACGTTCACGATCGAGGAGTCGATCGCCCCCTCGACCGGCCAGGCGAAGTCGAGGGACGGCTTGACGTGCAGGATCGTCTCCACGGTCCGCCCCGCGACCTCGGTGGCGGGCTGGAGCCGGCCCAGCGTGCCGGAGACCTGGGTGCCGCGGTGCGCCAGGGACGCCAGATCGGGGTCGGCGTACGGCAGGGCGACGACCTTGCGGTCCTGTACGGCGGTCTGGAGGGCGCCGAGCCACTGCTGGGCCACCGCCTGGTTCCGGCCCGGTACGGTCCGCTCGCCCCCCTTGCCCGGCAGATCGCTCTTGACCCGGTAGTTACCGGTCATGGCGTCCACGGTGGCCAGCAGATCGGGGTCGATCACCCAGGTGACCGGCAGCTCCCGGCCCAGCGAGACCATCTGCCCGAGCCGGCCCCCGGGGGCGATCTCCTTGGCCAGCGACTCGTCCTCGAAGACGGGGGTCCGCTGCTCGTCCGAGCCGATCTCGGAGGTCAGATGAGTGGAGGAGACCAGCGGCCAGAGATAGGTGAGCCGGGTCTTGGTCCCCAGCGCCTCGGGCTGCCAGGGCAGAAAGGTCCGCTCGATGCCCAGCACCTGCTCGTAGGAGCCGCCCTCGCGGCCGGAGAGGCTGACCCCCAGCTGATAGACCCCGCCGTCGCCCAGATCCAGCTCCTCCACCGGGACGGAGAGCGTGAAGTCCCGGCTGATGCCCGGGGCCAGCGACGGCAGCTTGACGGTGAACTCGTCGCCCAGGGACCGGCCGTCGGCGCCGGGCTCGTAACCGCCCCGCTTGGCGACCCGGTCGATGGCGGTCCGGCTGGTCAGCCGCTGGCCCACCCGGAGGTCGACCTCCGGCTCGGTGATCCGCCGCTTGCCCTTGTTCACCACCGTGCCGGAGACCTTCAGAGTCCCGTCCGCCTCCGGCACGACCGGAGTGAGTGTGGTGAGAGTCACATCGACGGTGGAGGCTTCCGAGGCCGCCGGAGCGGCCGCGGCGGAGGCCGCCAGCGGCCCCAGCAGCCCGGCGATCAAGGGGGCGGCGGCCAGGGGGAGAGCCGCGCGGCGCAGCCACCGGCGGGAGGGCGAAGGGGTCGTCCTCCGGAAGTCTGCCGCCTCGGCCACGCGCTCGTCCGTCCCTCGTCGTCTGTTGCCGTCAGGTCGCTGTCGCTCATTGCGTCCACGCATGGTAACGAGGTGCGCCGGGCCTGAGTGCCGCGGTCCGCCGGACATGATCGTCCGGCTATTCCGGGAGACCCCCACGGGCCGGGGGACGTACCCTTCTCTGTTGTGCCGAACGCCAATGAAGACACCCCTTCCGCACTGAGCCAGGTGCAACGCCGCGCGGTGACGGAGCTACTGCGGGTAGCCCCCGTCGCGGACGATCTCGCCCATCGCTTCCGGGCCGCGGGCTTCCGCCTCGCCCTGGTCGGAGGCTCGGTCCGGGACGCACTGCTCGGCCGGCTCGGCAACGATCTCGACTTCACCACCGACGCCCGCCCCGAGGACGTGCTCGCCGTCGTCCGGCCCTGGGCCGACTCGGTCTGGGACGTCGGTATCGCCTTCGGCACCGTCGGGGCGCAGAAGTCCGGCTATCAGATCGAGATCACCACCTACCGCTCCGAGGCGTACGACCGGACGTCGCGCAAGCCCGAGGTCTCGTACGGCGACTCCATCGAGGAGGACCTGGTCCGCCGGGATTTCACGGTGAACGCGATGGCCGTCGCACTCCCCGAGAAGGAGTTCATCGACCCGCACCACGGTCTGGAGGACCTCGCGGCCAGGGTGCTGCGCACCCCGGGCACCCCCGAGGCGTCCTTCTCGGACGATCCGCTGCGGATGATGCGGGCCGCCCGGTTCTCGGCCCAGCTCGACTTCGCCGTGGCCCCCGAGGTGGTCGCCGCGATGACGGAGATGTCCGGGCGGATCGGGATCGTCTCCGCCGAACGGGTCAGGGACGAGCTGAACAAGCTGGTGCTCTCGGCCCACCCCCGGCAGGGGCTGGCCCTGCTCGTCGACTCCGGCCTGGCCGACCAGGTCCTGCCCGAGCTGCCCGCCCTGCGGCTGGAGAGCGATGAGCACCACCGGCACAAGGACGTCTACGAGCACTCCCTGACCGTGCTGGAGCAGGCGATCGATCTGGAGGAGGACGGCCCGGACCTGGTGCTCCGGCTCTCCGCCCTGCTCCATGACATCGGCAAGCCGCGGACCCGCCGGTTCGAGAAGGACGGCCGGGTCTCCTTCCACCACCACGAGGTGGTGGGCGCGAAGATGACCAAGAAGCGGATGACGGCGCTCAAGTACTCCAATGAGCTGGTCCGGGACGTCTCCCGGCTGGTGGAGCTGCATCTGCGGTTCCACGGGTACGGGGACGGCGAGTGGACCGACTCCGCGGTGCGCCGTTACGTCCGGGACTCCGGACCGCTGCTCACCCGGCTGCACAAGCTGACCCGCTCGGACTGCACCACCCGGAACAAGCGCAAGGCCGCCGCGCTCTCCCGGACGTACGACGGTCTGGAGGAGCGGATCGCCCAGCTCCAGCAGCAGGAGGAGCTGGACGCGATCCGGCCCGACCTCAACGGCAACCAGATCCAGGAGATCCTCGGGATCGGACCGGGGCCCGCGATCGGCAAGGCGTACGCCCATCTGCTGGAGCTGCGGCTGGAGAACGGGCCGATGGAGTACGACGACGCCGTCGCGGCGCTCAAGGAGTGGTGGGCCGCGCAGAGCTGAGCCGGAGCGGTGCTGAGCCGGAGCCGTCGGGCGGGGGCATGTTTCACGTGAAACATGCCCCCGCTTCGTTGTGCGGTGCCGCCCGGGGCGCGGGGCGATGGCTCTCCGTCGGAGTCCCGGGTCGGAGAACGGGCGATGTTTCACGTGAAACATCGCCCGTTTCTCATCGCCCGTCGTGGATGTCGCGGGAGTCGCGGTCCTCAGCCCGTGGGGCCGGTCCCGGCCCCGGTGGTCTCCGCCGGGAGCGGGCCGGGGTCGCGGCGGTGCCAGTGCCGGAGCGTCAGGGCGATCCCCGCATAGATCACGGCTACCAGTACCACCAGGACGACCGAGCGGCCGTCCGGCGGCAGCATCAGGGCGGCGACACCCGCCGCCCCGACGAAGGAGACATTGAAGAGGACGTCGTAGAAGGAGAAGATCCGGCCCCGGTAGGCATCGTCCACCGAGGTCTGGACGACGGTATCGGTGGTGATCTTCGCGCCCTGGGTGACCAGCCCCAGGACGAACGCGGCGACCAGTATCGGCCCCGGAGCGAAGGGGAGCCCGAGCGCCGGGACGAGCACGGCGGCCGTCGCCGCGCAGCAGACCATCCAGCCGTACGGGCCCAGCCGCCCGATGGTCCACGGGGTGATCAGGGCCGCGACCAGGAAGCCCGCCCCGGAGACGGCGACCGCGACCCCGAGCAGGGCGAGCCCGTCCTGCTCGTTCTCGTACCAGGCGTACCGGCAGAGCATCAGCACCATCACCAGCAGCGCGCCGTAGCAGAACCGCATCAGGGTCATCGCGGTCAGCGCCCGGGCCGCCGCCGGGCGCCGGGCGAGATGACGTACCCCCGAGACCAGTCCGCGGGCCGTGGAGGCGACGGCGCTCAGCAGCCCGGTCCGGATCCGGTCCGGATCGGGTCCGAGCAGCTCCCGGCCCATGCGCAGCGACGCCAGGGCGGCACAGAGATAGAGGGCCGCGCCCAGCAGCACCACGGCGGCGTCGGAGTCGTCGGCGATCAGCCGTACCGCGAAGGCGAGACCGCCGCCCGCGGTGGCGGCCAGGGTGCCCGCCGTCGGCGAGAGGGCGTTGGCGATCACCAGCCGGTCGTCGTCGACGACCCGGGGCAGCGCGGCGGAGAGCCCGGCCAGCACGAACCTGTTGATGGCGGTGACGGAGAGCGCCGAGACATAGAACAGCCAGTCCGGGACGGAGGCCAGGATCAGCAGGGCGGTACCGCAGGCGAGCAGGGCCCGCAGCAGATTGCCGTAGAGCAGGACCTGGCGGCGTCGCCAGCGGTCCAGCAGCACCCCGGCGAAAGGGCCGATCAGTGAATAAGGCAGCAGCAGGACGGCCATGGCCGAGGCGATGGCGGCGGGCGAGGTCTGCTTCTCGGGGGAGAAGACCACATACGCGGCGAGCGCCACCTGGTAGACACCGTCCGCCGACTGGGAGAGCAGGCGGACCGTCAGCAGCCGGCGGAAGCCGGTCAGGCGCAGGAGTACGCGCAGATCACGTACGACGGGCATGCGGACAAGAGTCACACATGAGCCCCGCGGGAACGCGGAGGGCCCCCGGTGATCACCGGGGGCCCTCCGCGTGGACCCGGCCGGGGCGCGGCCCGGTCCACGGCGGGATCAGCTCTCGACCTCGCCCTTGATGAACTTCTCGACGTTCTCACGGGCCTCGTCGTCGAAGTACTGGACCGGCGGGCTCTTCATGAAGTAGCTGCTCGCCGAGAGGATCGGGCCGCCGATACCGCGGTCCTTGGCGATCTTGGCGGCGCGCACCGCGTCGATGATGACACCGGCCGAGTTCGGGGAGTCCCAGACCTCGAGCTTGTACTCCAGGTTCAGCGGGACGTCGCCGAAGGCGCGGCCCTCGAGGCGAACGTACGCCCACTTGCGGTCGTCGAGCCAGGCGACGTAGTCGGACGGACCGATGTGGACGTTCTTCTCGCCCAGCTCGCGGTCGGGGATCTGCGAGGTGACGGCCTGCGTCTTGGAGATCTTCTTGGACTCCAGCCGCTCCCGCTCCAGCATGTTCTTGAAGTCCATGTTGCCGCCGACGTTCAGCTGCATCGTGCGGTCGAGGATGACCCCGCGGTCCTCGAAGAGCTTCGCCATGACCCGGTGGGTGATGGTGGCGCCGACCTGGGACTTGATGTCGTCGCCGACGATCGGGACCCCGGCCTCGGTGAACTTGTCCGCCCACTCCTTGGTGCCCGCGATGAAGACGGGCAGCGCGTTGACGAATGCGACCTTGGCGTCGATGGCGCACTGCGCGTAGAACTTCGCGGCGGTCTCGGAGCCGACCGGCAGGTAGCAGACCAGCACGTCGACCTGCTTGTCCTTGAGGACCTGGACGACGTCGACCGGGGCCTCGGGGGACTCCTCGATGGTCTCGCGGTAGTACTTGCCCAGACCGTCGAGGGTGTGGCCGCGCTGCACCGTGACACCGGCGTTCGGCACGTCGCAGATCTTGATGGTGTTGTTCTCGCTGGCGCCGATGGCGTCCGCCAGGTCGAGACCGACCTTCTTGGCGTCCACGTCGAAGGCGGCCACGAACTCGACGTCCCGGACGTGGTAGTCGCCGAACTGGACGTGCATCAGACCCGGCACCTTGCCGGCCGGGTCGGCGTCCTTGTAGTACTCGACGCCCTGCACCAGCGAGGCGGCGCAGTTGCCCACGCCGACGATGGCTACGCGAACCGAACCCATTCCGGTTGCTCCCTGTGTGATTTCGGTATTCCGGATGAGACCCGCGGACCGCGGGGTCTCAGTTGGCGGTGCCGTCGGACGGATCCGGCGGGGTGGCGGTCCCGGAGGCGTTGCCTCCGGGGTTCTCCGCACTCCCGCGCCGGGGCAGGCCGTCCTCGGACGCCGCGGTGTTCCACTGCCGAGACGCGGAGCCGGGGGAGGAGCGTCGCTGCTCCCGTCCCGCCCGCTCGCTCTCGATGAGCTCGTTCAGCCAGCGCACTTCGCGCTCCACGGACTCCATTCCGTGGCGCTGGAGCTCCAGTGTGTAGTCGTCGAGGCGCTCACGGGTGCGGGCGAGGGAGGCGCGCATCTTCTCCAGACGCTCCTCCAGCCGGCTGCGGCGGCCTTCCAGCACCCGCATCCGCACCTCGCGCTCCGTCTGCCCGAAGAAGGCGAACCGAGCCGCGAAGTGCTCGTCCTCCCAGCTGTCGGGGCCGGTGTGCGAGAGCAGCTCCTCGAAGTGTTCTTTCCCTTCCGCGGTCAACCGGTAGACGATCTTGGCGCGCCGCCCTGAGAGTGGAGCGGCCAGGGCGTCGTCGGAAGCGCTTCCCGGTTCCTCGATCAACCAGCCGTTGGCGACCAGCGTCTTGAGGCAGGGGTACAGGGTCCCGTAACTGAAGGCCCGGAAGATCCCCAACGAGGTATTGAGCCGTTTCCGCAGCTCATACCCATGCATCGGGGCTTCACGGAGGAGGCCGAGCACGGCGAACTCAAGAATTCCCGAGCGCCTGCTCACCCTGGCCTCCCTTCGTGCCGTCCCGAGCCCTTGTCTCGTGCTGATGTATCGACTCGATACATCAGCACGATATGACGGTGAGGCGCCCGCGACAAGGGGGGTCACGGTGAACGGGATCACATCGGCAATTCATCTTGGTCAACTTGCCTGATTTGGGATGAACTTCGGAGTCGGGAGGGTTTTGTTCGTGCGTAGTCTGTGCGGATGCAGACACCGGGAACCACATGACGGCCTCAGCCGTCATCGCCGTGGATGCAGTGCGGACGAGCCCCTCGTGTGGCCGGTCCGTATCCATGTCGGGGGGACCGGAAGTCAAATGCCGCTTCCAGGCGTTTCGCCTGCCCGAGGAGTAGTCGTTCGATGAGCGAGCACCGTCGCAAGCCGCCGCAGCCCGAAGGTGGCGGCAGGGCGGCTGCCAGGCGCGCAGCCCAGCAGCCATCCGGCCGCCGCGCCGTACCCAGTGAGGAGAACGCGCCGTTCTCCCCCACCGCCTCCCATGGTGAGGAGCGGCCGTCCTACGGCGGCCGCGCCGAGGCCAGGCGGGCGGCGAAGCGCGGCGGTGGTCGCCGCCGGGTCGAACCCGCCGCCGGTGGCGGCCACGGCGGCCGGGGTGGTGGCCGCCGGGGCACCGGCGGGGCGCACTACGACGGCCCCGGCGACGGCGGAGGCCCCCGCAGGCGGCGGCTGATCGACTATCCGCGGTACAACAAGGACGGCTGGCGCCGCTGGGTGCCCTCCTGGAAGCTGGTGAGCGGGCTCACCCTGGGCTTCCTCGGCACACTGATGGGCGCGGCGGCGCTGGCGTACGCCTGGGTGGACATCCCCGACCCGCGCAAGCAGGCCGAGGCCGAGAACAATGTCTACTACTGGGCCGACAACACCCAGATGGCGGCGACCGGCGGCGAGGTCAACCGGCAGAACGTCGGGATCGAGCAGATTCCGCAGCATATGCAGGACGCCGTGAAGTCGGCCGAGAACAAGACCTTCGACGAGGACTCGGGTATCGACCCCAAGGGCATCAGCCGGGCGCTGGTGAACATGGCCAAGGGCCAGCAGACCCAGGGCGGCTCGACGATCACCCAGCAGTATGTGAAGAACGCCCGGCTCGGCGACCAGTCGCAGACGATCAGCCGTAAGTTCAAGGAGCTCTTCATCTCGATGAAGGTCGGGACGGAGATGGAGAAGCCGGACATCATGGCCGGCTATCTCAACACCTCGTACTTCGGGCGGAACGCCTACGGGATCCAGGCGGCGGCCCGGACCTATCTCGACACCGACGCGGCCAAGCTGACGGTCGCCGAGTCCGCGTTTCTCACCACCCTGCTGAAGGGCGCGACCTACTACGACCCGGCCGGGGCCACCGACCTCGACCCGGCGGCGACCCGGGAGTCCAATCTCAAGCGGGTGACCGACCGCTGGAACTGGGTCCTGGACGAGATGGTCAAGGACGGCCACCTCGACGGGGCGGAGCGGAAGACGCTGAAGTTCCCCAAGGTCGAGGAGCCCTCCAAGCAGGCCAAGCTCGGTGGTCAGATCGGCTATCTGGTCGACCTGGCGAAGGCCAACTTCCTGGCCAACAACAAGGACGTCACGGCCAGTGAGCTGGCGCTCGGCGGCTACCACATCCATACGACCTTCGACAAGAAGCTGATCAAGCAGATGGAGGCGTCGGTCAAGAAGATCTACGCCGAGAACATCGACCCGAAGAAGCGCCCCAAGACCGATACGCATGTCCAGTTCGGCGGTGCCGCGGTGGAGCCCGATACCGGGGCGATCCGGGCGATCTACGGTGGTTCCGACGCCACCAAGCACTTCACCAACAACTCCGACAACACCGGTGTCGCGGTGGGGTCGACCTTCAAGCCGTTCGTGCTGGCCGCCGCGATGACGGACGGCGTCCGCGACCCCGGGGGCGAGCGTCAGCAGTCCGCTTCCCAGCGCACCAAGCTCGACCCGGACCGGGCGATCTACAACGGCAAGAACAAGCTCAAGATCAAGAACTATGACGGCTCGATCTGGCGGAACGAGAACGGCGACGAGTGGCTCCAGGTCAACGACGGCGGCAAGGACTACGACAACATCAATCTGCGTGAAGCCATGATCGACTCGGCGAACAGCCCGTTCGTCCAGCTCGGGATGGATATCGGCATTCCGCAGGTCCGCAAGGCCGCGATGGACGCCGGGCTGCTGGAGAGCTCCCTCAACAAGGCCGATGTGCCCTCGTTCTCGCTCGGTATCTCCACCCCCAGCGCCATCCGGATGGCCAGCTCGTACGCCACCTTCGCCTCCGAGGGCAAGCAGCGGGACCCGTACTCGGTGCAGACGGTGAAGAAGAAGGGCCGGGTCATCTATGAGCACAAGGACGACCCGAAGACCGCCTTCGAGCCCGATGTCGCCAACAACGTGACGGACGTCCTGGTGGACGTCGTGAAGAAGGGCACCGGTAAGAACGCCAGGGTCCCGGGCCACCAGGTGGCGGGCAAGACCGGTACGACCGACGGCAACGTGTCCGCCTGGTTCGTCGGCTACACCCCGCATCTGGCCACCGCGTTCGACATGTACCGGCTGGACGACGACGCCAAGAACACCAAGCGGAAGTTCGAGGAGATGTACGGCACCGGCGGCCAGGACAAGATCCACGGCTCGTCGTTCCCGTCCGACATCTTCGCCGACTTCATGGCCAAGGCCCTCAAGAACAAGAAGGCCATCGCCTTCCCGCCCGCGACACCGATCGGCGAGGCGTACTGGGGCGGCGGCGCCTCCAGCCCGCCGCCGTCGAAGTCGAAGGAGCCCTCGCAGGAGGAGTCCTCGCAGAAGCCGACCGACGACGAGTCCGAGTCGAAGAAGCCCGAGTCCCCGGCCTCGAGCGCCAGCTCCCCCGGCCCGTCGACCTCCTGCAACCCGTGGGAGGACTGGAGCTGCGGCACCAACAACGGCGGCAACGACAACGGCGGCAACGGGGCCAATGGCGCCAACAACAACGGCGGCAGTGGCAACGGCGGCAACGGGGCCAGCGGCGCCAACAACAACGGCGGTAGCGGCAACGGCGGCAACGGGGCCAGCGGCGCCAACAACAACGGCGGTAGCGGCAGCGACAACGGCGGTGCCGACGGCGGCGGCGACAGCGGGATGATCGCGGGGCGCCGGGAGTAGCGCCCCCGCCCGTACCCCCGCATCCCCACGAGGGCCGCGGGATCCGGTACCGCGGTCGTGTCCCGGACACCACCGCCGCCCGGATTCCGCGGCCCTCGTGGCGTACCACGGCGGTACGGCAGGATGTGCACCATGCCCAGCGCAGAAGAGACGACCGTGCCCCGGGACGACCGGCGGCACGGCCGTCCCGCCGACCGCCACGACGACCGGCCGGACGTCCGGCCCACCCGCCGCGCCCCGGTCGCGGCGGCCGGCAGCGAACTGATCGGCGGCCCGGCGGGCCGCTGGGCGCTCCGGGTCCGCGGCGGCTATCTCACCCCCGTCCGGGTGATCGCGCTGACCGCCATCGGGATGTTCGCGCTCGGTATGGCGCAGAAGATGCCCTGCTACGAGTGGGCCTGGTTCCGGGGCGTCAGCTCCCAGTACACCCGCGCCTGCTACTCCGACATCCCGCATCTCTTCGTCGGCCGGGGCTTCTCCGACGGGCTGACCCCCTACTTCGACCGGCTCCCCGGCGATATGGAGTATCTGGAGTACCCGGTACTGACCGGGCTCTTCATGCAGATCGCCGCCTGGCTCACCCCCTCCGGCGGCTCGCTCCAGGAACAGCAGCAGCTCTACTGGGCGGCCAACTCCGCGATGCTGATGATCTGCGCCGTGATCATCGCGGTCTGTGTCTCCCGGACCCATCGCCGCCGCCCCTGGGACGCCCTGCTGGTCGCGCTGGCGCCCGCCTTCGCCCTCACCGCCACCATCAACTGGGATCTGCTCGCGGTCGCCCTCACGGCCGCCGCGATGCTGATGTGGTCCCGGGGCCGGGCCCTGGCCTTCGGCGTACTGATCGGTCTCGCCACCGCCGCCAAGCTGTACGCCGTCTTCCTGCTCGGCCCTCTGCTGCTGCTCTGCTGGCGGGCCGGGAAATGGCGGGAGTACGGCACCGCGGTCCTGGGCGCCGCCGCCTCCTGGCTGGTGGCCAACGCCTATGTGATGTGGCGGGCGCCCGAGGGCTGGCGCAAGTTCTACACCTTCAACCAGGAACGGGACATCGACTTCGGCTCCTTCTGGATGATCCTCGTCCAGCGGTTCGACGCCGTGATCACCCCCGACGAGGTCAACCGCTACTCCCTGCTGCTGGCCGTACTGGCCTGTGCCGGGATCGGCTGGCTGATCCTCGCCGCGCCCCGCAGGCCGCGCTTCGCCCAGGTCGCCTTTCTGGTCGTCGCGGTCTTCATCCTGACCAACAAGGTCTACTCGCCGCAGTACGTCCTCTGGCTCGTTCCGCTCGCCGTCCTGGCCCGGCCCCGCTGGCGGGACTTCCTGATCTGGCAGGCGTGCGAGGTCGGGTACTTCATCGGCATCTGGATGTATCTCGCCTACACCACCAGCGGTGACGCCCGGCAGGGCCTGCCGCCCGAGGGGTACCACCTGGCGATCGCCCTGCATCTGCTGGGCACGCTCTACCTCTGCGCGGTGGTCGTCCGGGACGTGCTGCGGCCCGAGCGGGACGTCGTACGGCAGGACGGCTCGGACGACCCCTCCGGCGGGGTGCTCGACCGGGCCGAGGACGTCTTCGTCCTGGGCCGTACGGAGCCGTCGGACGAGGCGTACGACGACGAACCGGAGGGCGTGAAGGTGCGCTGGGGGGCGTACGGGGACGAGCCCGAGCAGAACGGGCGCCCCGCGCGCCGTGACGACGCGCCGGAGCGCCCGGAAGGCCCGTAGGCGGCAGGGCGAGGCCCGCGGGCGGCGGCCGGAAGGTCCGCCGCCTGCCTACGGCTCAGAAGGCCGGGGACCGGCGTTCAGCGCTCCCAGCGCTCAGCGCTCGACAATTCGGTCGAACTGGGTCGTGGTGTGGCGCAGATGCGCCACCAGCTCATCGCCGACCTGCGGCTCCTGCGCGTCCGACGGCACGAACAGGATCGACACCTGCATATGCGGCGGCTCGGCGAACCAGCGCTGCTTGCCCGCCCAGACGAACGGCGACAGATTGCGGTTGACGGTCGCCAGACCCGCCCGCGCCACGCCCTTGGCCCGCGGCATCATGCCGTGCAGCGCCTTGGGCGCCTCCAGACCGACGCCGTGGGAGGTGCCTCCGGCGACGACGACCAGCCAGCCGTCGGACGCCACCTTCTGCTGCCGGTAGCCGAACCGGTCGCCCTTGGCGACCGGGGTGACGTCGAGGACGGAGCCCCGGTACTCGGTGGAGTCGTGGTCGCCCAGCCAGAGCCGGGTGCCGATCCGGGCCCGGAAGCGGGTCTGCGGGAACTGCTGGCGCAGCCGGGCCAGCTCCTCGGCGCGCAGATGGCTGACGAACATGGTGTGCAGCGGCAGCCGGGCGGCCCGCAGCCGGTCCATCCAGCCGATGACCTCCTCGACGGCGTCCGAGCCGTCGGTACGGTCCAGCGGCAGATGGATCGCGAAGCCTTCGAGCCGGACGTCGTCGATGGCCGTGGCCAGCCGGGCCAGGTCCTGCTCGGAGACGCCGTGGCGCTTCATGGTGCTCATGCACTCGATCACGACCCGGGCGCCGACCAGGGCGTACACCCCGTCGACCGAGGAGACGGAGCGGATCACCCGGTCCGGCAGCGGAACCGGCTCCTCGCCCCGCCGGAAGGGGGTGAGGACCAGCAGATCACCGCTGAACCAGTCCTTGATCCGGGCCGCCTCGTAGGTGGTGCCGACGGCCAGCATGTCGGAGCCGAAGCGGGTCGCCTCCTCCGCCAGCCGCTCATGGCCGAAGCCGTAGCCGTTGCCCTTGCACACCGGGACGAGACCCGGGAACTGGTCGGTCACCGACTTCTGGTGCGCCCGCCAGCGATTGGTGTCGACGTACAGGGAGAGCGCCATGGCCGGCCCGGAACCTTTCTGGTGGCTGCGGTGTATCGAAGGTATGGACGAGAACGGGGAGAACGTACGGAAGGTACGAGGTTACGTGGTGGGGGCCGCCGGGCCGGGAATCGCCCGGGTCCGGCGGCGCTCCGCCCCGGGGTCAGCGCCGCGACATATACATGTCGAGGGCCTTGTGCAGCAGCTTGTTCAGCGGGAAGTCCCATTCGCCGACGTACTCGACGGCCTCGCCGCCGGTGCCGACCTTGAACTGGATCAGACCGAAGAGATGGTCGGTCTCGTCCAGGGAGTCGCTGATGCCGCGCAGGTCGTAGACGGTGGCGCCCATGGCGTACGCGTCGCGGAGCATCCGCCACTGCATCGCGTTGGAGGGCCGGACCTCACGGCCGATGTTGTCCGAGGCACCGTAGGAGTACCAGACGTGGCCGCCGACGACGAGCATCGTGGCCGCGGAGAGGTTGACGCCGTTGTGCCGGGCGAAATAGAGGCGCATGCGGTTGGGGTCCTCGTTGTTGAGGACCGTCCACATCCGCTGGAAGTACGAGAGGGGGCGCGGGCGGAACCGGTCGCGGATCGCGGTGATCTCGTAGAGCCGCTGCCACTCCTCCAGGTCGTAGTAGCCGCCCTGGACGACCTCGACCCCGGCCTTCTCGGCCTTCTTGATGTTCCGGCGCCACAGCTGGTTGAAGCCCTTGAGGACATCGTCGAGGGAACGGTTGGCCAGCGGCACCTGGTAGACGTAGCGGGGCTGGACGTCACCGAATCCGGCGCCGCCGTCCTCACCCTGCTGCCAGCCCATCTTCCGCAGCCGGTCGGCGACCTCGAAGGCCCGCGGCTCGATATGGGTGGCCTCGACGTCCCGCAGCCGCTTGACGTCCGGGTCCTGGATACCGGACTTGATCGCGGGGGCGTCCCAGCGGCGGATCACCACCGGCGGGCCCATCTTCACCGAGAAGGCGCCCTGCTGCTTCAGATGGGCGAGCATCGGCTGCAGCCAGTCGTCCAGATTGGGGGCGTACCAGTTGATCACCGGGCCCTCGGGGAGATAGGCGAGATACCGCTTGATCTTGGGCAGCTGGCGGTAGAGGACCAGACCGGCGCCGACCAGCTGACCCGACTTGTCGAACCAGCCCAGGTTCTCCGAGCGCCACTCGGTCTTCACATCCGACCACGCGGGCACCTGGCAGTGGCTTGCCGACGGCAGGGACTGGATGTAGGCCAGATGCTGCTCTCGGCTGATGGTCCTCAGTGTCAGGCTCATATGGGGCGCTCCTCGGCAGGTGTGTCCCCATGGGTCAGGGGCTCCGGCTCTCGCGCCGAAAGCCTACTGGGCGGGGGAGGTGCCCCGAATGGCCGCGTTCGATCAGGCTGTTCGTCGCGGTCCCACACCTGCCGAAGCGGGTCCGCCGGCCCCGCTTCGGGGGTGCCGGCGGACCGTGCGCTCCGCACTGTTCACTTGCCTTCGGGACCCGGGCCGGGCCCGTTTCCCGGCACCGGGCCGGGTCGGGGGTCGGTCGGGGACCCGGTACGGGTCAGCCGACGACGCCGCCGAAGAGGCCGCCGTGGGCCAGGCCCAGATAGAAGCCCGCGGCCGACGCGCCGAGGCCGAGGACCAGGACGAAGCGCTCACGGGTCGTCTCGGAGATGAACTGTCCGTAGGCGCCCGTGAGGATGCCGATCAGCCCGGTCCACGAGCTGAGGAGATGGAGACCTGGGAACCAGGACGACACAAAGGCCAGGACGCCGAGGACCAGCGTCACCCCGGCCAGGGTGTCCTGAAGGGGATGGGGCTTGCCGTCCGTGGCGAAGAGGGATGTCTGACGTCGCGCTGCCTGGGCCATCTGGCACCTCCTGGCGTTGCCGCGCGCGGCGCATCGTAGTGCCGCGCACACCCGATGTGTACAGATTGCGCCCGGCGGGCACCGGATTTCAACCGGAAGCGCCCGGGCGGGTACTCTGTACGGTCTGCACCGGTGTCTGTCCAGGCCACGGGCCGATCCCGCCGCTCAGGCCGGTGAATGTCAGTGGGCCCTGGTTTACTCGACACCGTTGCATCACGCATCACGACCCTCCTGCCACGGAACGACCGTGGCCGCCGAGTCCAAAGGAGGTGGGTTCCACATGCGTCACTACGAGGTGATGGTCATCCTCGACCCCGATCTGGAGGAGCGCGCCGTCGCCCCCCTGATCGAGAACTTCCTCTCCGTTGTCCGTGAGGCCAACGGAAAGGTCGAGAAGGTCGACACCTGGGGCCGTCGTCGTCTCTCGTACGAGATCAAGAAGAAGCCCGAGGGCATCTACTCGGTCATCGACCTGCAGGCCGAGCCTGCGGTCGTCAAGGAGCTCGACCGCCAGATGAACCTGAACGAGTCGGTCCTCCGGACCAAGGTCCTCCGTCCCGAGACCCACTGAGCATCCGCTCAGAGGTCATCGGGTCCGAGTAGCAACAAGCAGCCAAGCAATCCCCGCCGAGAGGTTCACCCATGGCAGGCGAGACCGTCATCACGGTCGTCGGCAATCTCGTCGACGACCCCGAGCTGCGCTTCACCAACTCCGGTGCGGCGGTCGCGAAGTTCCGTGTCGCGTCCACCCCGCGCACCTTCGACAAGCAGACCAATGAGTGGAAGGACGGCGAGAGCCTGTTCCTGACCTGCTCGGTCTGGCGGCAGGCGGCTGAGAATGTCGCCGAGTCGCTCCAGCGCGGCATGCGTGTCGTCGTGCAGGGCCGGTTGAAGCAGCGGTCCTACGAGGACCGCGAAGGTGTGAAGCGCACGGTCTACGAGCTGGACGTCGAGGAAGTCGGCCCCAGCCTCCGGAACGCCACGGCCAAGGTCACCAAGACCACCGGTCGCGGCGGCCAGGGCGGCTACGGCGGCGGCGGGCAGCAGGGTGGCGGCAACTGGGGCTCCGGCCCCGGCGGCCAGCAGGGCGGCGGGGCTCCCGCCGACGACCCCTGGGCCACCGGCGCGCCGTCCGGCGGCGGGCAGCAGCAGGGTGGAGGCGGCGGAGGCGGCTGGGGCGGAAGCTCCGGCGGTTCCTCCGGCGGCTCCGGCGGTGGCTACTCGGACGAGCCCCCCTTCTAGGACCCTCCGGGGATCCCTGGGGCGGTTCGTTAACCCCACTTCTTGATCACACAGGAGAATCACATGGCGAAGCCGCCTGTGCGCAAGCCGAAGAAGAAGGTCTGCGCATTCTGCAAGGACAAGACCGCTTACGTGGACTACAAGGACACGAACATGCTGCGGAAGTACATTTCCGACCGCGGCAAGATCCGTGCCCGCCGCGTGACCGGCAACTGCACGCAGCACCAGCGTGACGTCGCCACGGCCGTGAAGAACAGCCGTGAGATGGCGCTGCTGCCCTACACGTCCACCGCGCGATAAGGGAAGGGTGACATCACTATGAAGATCATCCTCACCCAGGAGGTCTCCGGCCTCGGTGCCGCGGGGGACGTCGTCGAGGTCAAGGACGGATACGCTCGCAACTACCTGGTCCCGCGCGGTTTCGCGATCCGCTGGACCAAGGGCGGCGAGAAGGACGTGGCGCAGATCCGCCGCGCCCGCAAGATCCACGAGATCGCGACCATCGAGCAGGCCAACGAGGTCAAGGCGAAGCTGGAGGCCGTCAAGGTCCGTCTGGCCGTTCGCTCCGGCGACGCCGGCCGCCTCTTCGGCTCGGTGACCCCGGCCGACGTCGCTTCGGCGATCAAGACCGCGGGTGGCCCGGAGGTCGACAAGCGCCGGGTCGAGCTCGGTGCGCCGATCAAGACCCTGGGCTCGCACCAGGTCTCCGTGCGTCTGCACCCCGAGGTCGACGCCAAGCTCGGTATCGAGGTCATCGCCGCCTGACGGGCTGCGCTCGGATGAGCTGAGAAAGGGCCGTATCCCTGGGATACGGCCCTTTGCGCTGTCCGGGGCCGGGAGCGCGCCGGGCGGCCGAGGGCCGGGCGGGCGACGTTTCACGTGAAACATCCGGGCCGGGCAGGGGCCGGGGGTCGGGGCTTGGGCCGGGGCCGGGAGCGGGGCCGTCGTCGTACCGGCCCCTTGTAGCTCCGGGGGCGGCGGTCAGCGGGTGGCGCCGGTGACGATCCAGCGGCCCGAGCGGGTCCGGGTCCAGAGCGTCACGAGCCGTACGGTCATCATCAGGGCCATCGCCCACCACAGGGCCGTGAGCCCGCCGCCCAGGGCGGGGACCAGCAGGGCCGCCGGGGCGAAGAGGGCCAGGGTGACCAGCATGGCCCCGGCGAGATAGCGGCCGTCGCCCGCGCCCATCAGTACGCCGTCGAGGACGTAGACGACTCCGGCGATCGGCTGGGTGACGGCGACCACCAGCAGGGCGGGCAGCAGGGCGTCGTGGACGGCCGGGTCGCCGCTGAACAGCGGGAGGAAGAGCGGGCTGGTGGCGACCAGCAGCACCCCGAGGACCACACCGGACGCGATACCCCAGTGCACCATCCGGCGGCATGCCTCCCGGGCGCCCTCGGTATCGCCCGCGCCCAGATAGCGGCCGATGATGGCCTGGCCCGCTATGGCGATGGCGTCGAGGGCGAAGGCCATCAGGCTCCACAGGGAGAGCGCGATCTGATGGGCGGCTATGTCGGTGTCCCCGAGCCGGGCGGCGACGGCGGTGGCGATCATCAGTACGGCGCGCAGGGAGAGCGTACGGATCAGCAGGGGCACCCCGGCCCGGGCATTGGCCAGGATCCCGGCGGCATGGGGACGCAGGGACGCCCGGTGCTCCCGGGCCCCGCGCACCACGACCACGAGATAGGCGGCGGCCATGCCGTACTGGGCGATGACCGTGCCCCAGGCGGAGCCGGCGATACCGAATCCGGCGCCGTAGACCAGCAGCACGTTCAGTACGCCGTTGGCGGTGAAGCCGCCGAGGGCGACATAGAGCGGCGTACGGGTGTCCTGGAGGCCGCGGAGTACGCCGGTGGCGGCGAGCACGATCAGCATCGCCGGGATGCCGAGGGCGGAGATCCGCAAGTAGGTGACGGCGTACGGGGCGGCGGTGTCGGAGGCGCCCAGGACGTCGACGACCCAGGGGGCGAGCGGCAGGGTGACGGCGGCGACCGCGACGCCGAGCAGAACGGCGAGCCAGATGCCGTCCATGCCCTGGCGGACGGCGCCGGGCAGATCGCCCGCGCCGACCCGGCGGGCGACGGCCGCGGTGGTGGCGTAGGCCAGGAAGACGAAGATGCTGACGGCCGTCAGCAGCAGGGCGGCGGCGATACCGAGACCGGCCAGCTGGGGGGTGCCGAGATGGCCGACGACGGCGCTGTCGACCATGACGAAGAGGGGTTCGGCGACCAGGGCGCCGAAGGCGGGGACGGCGAGTGCGACGATCTCTCGGTCATGGCGCCGCCGCCGGGCTTTCGGTGACGCTGGGGCCTGGGTCATCGGGATAGGTTAATCGTCCACAGGTAATAGATGCAACTCATTGATGATCCTTACTTGTGCGGAGGGTGACGGTCGATCGGCGGGTTGTTTGTTCCGTTCGTGCTCCAGTCGGGAAACTTTTTCTCCCCCACAGCCGGTGGATGGGAAAATCGCAGGTCAGGGCCGCTAGGTCGAGAGAGATCGCAGGTTGTCCACAGTGCTGTCCCCCGGTCCGTGCACAGGATCGGGCGGGTTCTCCACAGCATCTGGCCCGTCATCCACATGGCCTGTGGATAACCAGATTGGCTGACGGTGGCGGGCGGCCTAACGTGGACCGTCGTTCGACGCGCCGGAAGCCGGGTCGGGCCACTCGTTTTGTCAGTGCCGTGCCGTAGAAAGAAGGGGCACGGCGAGGTCCGCTGCGCGGACGGGAGGAAGGTGGCCCGGGTGAGCATCTCCGAGCCCTTGGACGACCCGTGGGCGGCCGACGGAATCCCCGGCGACCGTCTGCCCGTCTCCCGTTCCCGTCGTGACGACCGCGGCGGCGACCGCGGCGGCGACCGCCGCGGCGGTCGCGGCGGACGGGACGATCAGCACGACCGCGGCCAGGACGGCGGCTGGGACGGTGGCGGCGGGGGCTTCGAGCGGGTACCGCCCCAGGACCTCGACGCCGAGCAGTCCGTGCTCGGCGGCATGCTCCTCTCCAAGGACGCCATCGCCGACGTCGTGGAGATCATCAAGGGCCATGACTTCTACCGTCCCGCCCATGAGACGGTCTACACCGCGATCCTCGACCTCTACGCCAAGGGCGAGCCCGCCGACCCGATCACGGTGGCGGCCGAACTGGTCAAACGCGGCGAGATCACCCGGGTCGGCGGGGCGTCCTATCTCCACACCCTGGTCCAGTCGGTGCCGACCGCGGCCAACGCGTCGTACTACGCCGAGATCGTCCACGAGCGGGCCGTACTGCGCCGTCTGGTCGAGGCCGGTACCAAGATCACCCAGATGGGATACGCGGCGGACGGCGACGTCGACGAGATCGTCAACTCCGCCCAGGCCGAGATCTACGCCGTCACCGAGCAGCGGACGAGTGAGGACTACCTCCCCCTCGGCGACATCATGGAGGGCGCGCTCGACGAGATCGAGGCGATCGGCTCCCGCAGCGGTGAGATGACCGGTGTCCCCACCGGCTTCACCGACTTCGACTCGCTCACCAACGGCCTCCACCCCGGCCAGATGATCGTCATCGCCGCCCGTCCCGCGATGGGCAAGGCGCTGGCCCTGGACACCCCGCTGCCCACACCGGACGGCTGGACCACGATGGGCGCGGTACGGGTCGGAGACCTGCTGCTCGCCCATGACGGCACCCCGAACCGGGTGGTCGCCGCGACCGAGGTGATGACCGGGCGGCCGTGCTTCGAGATCACCTTCGACGACGGTACGACGGTCGTCGCGGACGCCGGCCACCAGTGGGTCACGGAGACCGGCGGGCCCGGCGACGACGCCCCGGCGGCGGGCGCCCCCGAGGGGGCCGGGGCCGTACGGACGACGCGGGAGATCGCCGCCACCCTGCTGGCCCCCGGCGGGGACGGCCGGGCGCACCACAGCGTGCTCACCACCGCGCCCCTCGCCCTGCCCCACCGCGATCTTCCCGAGGCGCCCCGGGCCCTCGGCGCCCGGCTCGGCGCCCGGCCGGGCCCCGGCCGCGCCGGGACCACCACCGGGACCCGGACCGGGACCGCCACTGTCGCGTCGGCGGCCCCGGCGGGCGGCGTACTGCTCCTCGCCCCGCCCGAGCCGGAGTCGGAGTCGGAGCCTGAGTCGGAGCCGTACACCGGCCCGGCCGGGCGCCGCGTCCCGCCGGAGTATCTGCGGGCGTCCGCCGCCCAGCGCCGCGAGCTGCTGGCGGGCCTGCTCGAAACCGGTGGCACGGCCGTGCCGGTGGACCCGGCCCACTGCTCGTTCCGGTTCACCACGGCCTCCCGCGCCCTCGCCGACGACGTCCGTGAACTGGTCGTCGGCCTCGGCCACCGCTGCGACCCGGCGGACGAGCGGTCCGCTGCGGACCCGGAGGCGGCCCCGGCCCCGGCCTCGTCTCCGGCCTCGTACGACGTCGTCTTCACGGCGGAGCACGACGCCTCCACCGCCACCGGTGCCGACCGGGGTCCCCGGCGTCCGGACCCCGGCACACCGCGAAGGTCCCGGCGCTTCATCACGGCCGTACGCCCGGTGCCGAGCGTGCCGGTGCGCTGTGTGCAGGTCGAGAACCCCGCCCATCTCTATCTGGCCACCCGCTCGATGGTCCCCACCCACAACAGCACCCTGGCGCTGGACTTCGCCCGCGCCGCCTCGATCAAGAACAATCTGCCGAGCGTGATCTTCTCCCTGGAGATGGGGCGCAACGAGATCGCCATGCGACTGCTGTCGGCGGAGGCCCGGGTGGCGCTCCACCACATGCGCTCCGGCACGATGACGGACGACGACTGGACCCGGCTCGCCCGCCGGATGCCCGATGTCTCCCAGGCGCCGCTCTACATCGACGACTCGCCCAATCTGTCGATGATGGAGATCCGCGCCAAGTGCCGTCGGCTCAAACAGCGCAACGATCTCAAACTGGTCGTGATCGACTACCTCCAGCTGATGCAGTCCGGCGGCTCCAAACGCGCCGAGAGCCGCCAGCAGGAGGTCTCCGACATGTCCCGTAACCTCAAGCTGCTGGCGAAGGAGCTGGAGGTCCCGGTGATCGCGCTCTCCCAGCTGAACCGAGGCCCCGAGCAGCGCACCGACAAGAAGCCGATGGTCTCCGACCTCCGTGAGTCGGGCTCCATCGAGCAGGACGCCGACATGGTGATCCTGCTGCACCGGGAGGACGCGTACGAGAAGGAGTCCCCGCGGGCGGGCGAGGCGGACCTGATCGTCGCCAAGCACCGTAACGGCCCGACGGCGACGATCACGGTCGCCTTCCAGGGCCACTACTCCCGTTTCGTGGACATGGCCCAGACCTGACGGGGTCGGGGGACGGGCGCTCAGCGCCTCGTCTCGTACCTGGTCAGGACCACGCCGCCGGGAAACGTCCGGGTCTCCACCAGGTTCAGGTTCACCCAGCTGTCCAACGCGGTGAAGAACGGCGTACCGCCGCCCACCAGGACCGGCGCGGTGGCCAGCACGTACTCGTCGATCAGCCCGGCCCGCGCGGCCGCCCCGGCGAGTGTCGCGCCGCCGATGTCCATCGGGCCGCCGTCCCCGGCCCTGAGCCGGGTGATCTCGGCGACCGCGTCGCCGGTGACCAGGCGGGTGTTCCAGTCGACCTCGCCGATCGTGGCGGAGAACACCACCTTCGGCATGTCCCGCCAGCGGCGCGCGAACTCGATCTGTGCCGGGCCGGCGTCGGGCCGCTGGTCACCGGTCGGCCAGTAGGAGCTCATCGTCCGCCACAGCTTGCGCCCGTACAGCGTCAGCTCGGTCGCCCGCAGCCGGTCGGACCAGAACTGGAACAGCTCGTCGCTCGGCGGCCCGCCCCAGTCGATGTCGTCGCCGGGCGCGGCGATATAGCCGTCCAGGGACACGTTCATGCCGTAGATCAGTTTCCGCATGGTGCCGGCCTTCCGTGAGTCGGTCTCCCGGGTACGGACCGGCGCGGTGCCGGAGTCTCATCGGTGCGCGATCCGGGTTCTGGTGCTCCGGTGCGGCGGATCAGCCCTTCCGTACGAGATCGAGGATGTCCGTCGCCCGCCGGAGCGACTGGTCGACGCTTTCGTCGCTGTACAGCGTGTCGACCATGACCTGCCCGATGCCGGTCCGCTCGCCCACGGTCCTGATCACGGCGGCGACCTGCTCCGACGACGTTCCCGCTGCGATGTTCACCCGCAGGACGGTGTCGATGGCGGCCGGGTCCCGGCCCGCCTCCCGGGCCAGTTGGTCGAGGGCCGCCCGCCGCCGGATCAGACCGTCGATGTCCACCCGGCCGGGGACCACGCAGAACGGCAGCCAGCCGTCGGCCCGCCGGGCGACCCGCTTCAGAGCGCGCTCCGACACCGAGCCCAGATAGAACGGCGGCCGGGGCCGGCGGACCGGTTTGAGCGGTGCGTGGTGCGGCGGGACCGAGAGCTGATCGCCCTGGTAGGAGGCCGGATCCCGGGTCCAGATCGCCTCCAGCGCGTCGAGGGTCTCGTCCAGCCGGGCGCCGCGCGTGCCGAAGTCCAGGCCCGCCGCCTCGTACTCCTCGGGCGACCAGCCGATCCCGAAGCCGGGGAGCAGCCTGCCACCGCTGATCACATCGATGGTGGTGAGCGCCCGCGCCAGTTGGACCGGTGGGTAGAGCGGGGCGAGGAGGACATGCGTACCCAGGACGACCCGCTCGGTGGCGCTCGCGGCCACGCCCAGCAGGACGAAGGGGTCGGCGGCGGGGTTCAGTTCGGCCGGGACGGTGGTGCCGTGGCCGCCGTAGCCGATCCGGGGGTGGACGGCCGCGAGATTGCGGTCTCCGACCCAGAGACCGGCCCCGCCCGCCCGCTCGATCTCCCGGGCGAATTCCGCCGTCCGGTGGATCTCGAACGCCTGCCGGTGGAACTGCGGTAACGCGAAACCGACCTTCATGGAGTTGCTCCTTTCAACGGCGGGTGCCCCGGCTCGTTCGCCGTCGGCGCCCGTGCGCATGGTTTCCGCCGACTCCTCGCCGATGACAGCCGTCCTCCCGGTGTGTCGCCGTGAGTTGCGGCACACCGGAGTACGCGCCGGGTCCCGGCCGTTGCCGCAGCGGTGCCGGGCCTCGGACGCTGTTGCCCGCCGAGGTGCCGGGCCTCGGGCCGTTTCGTCCGCCGAGCCTCCGCGAGCTGCGGGGGAGGGCATGGAAGAGGGCGCCGCGCCATGGTGTCGGGAAGCTTCGGCCGATTCAGGCGCATTGCGCGAACCGGTATTTTCTGGCTTCCCCGGAGTGTTCGTACGGTCCGGTCGCATGAATCCAGATTTCTCCACGGCCGAGGAACTCGGTGCTGCCCTGCGGGCCGGTGACGTGAGTTCGGCCGAACTGACCGAGGACGCGATCGCCCGCATCGAGCGGGACGACGAGTCGGTCAACGCGATCTGCGTACCGGACTTCGACCGGGCCCGGGAGGCCGCCCGGGCCGCCGACCGGGCGCGGGCCCGGGGCGAGGACGGTCCGCTGCTCGGCGTCCCGGTGACGGTCAAGGAGTGCTACGATATCGCGGGGCTGCCCACGACCTGGGGCATTCCGGCGCACCGGGACCACCGGCCGGCCGAGGACGCGGTCCAGGTGTCCCGGCTCGGGGCCGCGGGCGCGGTGATCCTCGGCAAGACCAATGTGCCCCTGGGGCTCCAGGACGTACAGACCTTCAACGACATCTACGGCACCACCAACAACCCCTGGGACCTCGGACGCACCCCGGGCGGCTCCTCCGGCGGGTCGGCGGCGGCCCTCGCGGCCGGATTCGGGGCGCTGTCCATCGGCTCCGACCTCGGCGGCTCCCTGCGCAACCCCGCGCACTACTGCGGTGTCTACGCGCACAAGCCGTCGCTCGGGCTCGTGGCGGGCCGCGGCATGGTGCCGCCGGACGTCCCGGCGCTGCCGGCCGATTTCGACCTGGCCGTCGTCGGCCCGATGGCCCGGAGCGCCCGCGATCTCACCCTGCTGCTGGACGTCATGGCCGGGCCGGATCCGCTGACGCTGGGGGTGGCGTACGGGCTGACGCTGCCGCCCGCCCGGCATCGGCGGCTCGCCGACTTCCGGGTCCTGGTCCTCGACCGGCATCCGCTGCTGCCGACCTCCGCCGCCGTTCGGGCGGGCGTGGGCCGGGTGGCGGACGCGCTGGTGGCCGGGGGTGCCCGGGTCGTACGGGAGAGCCCGCTGCTGCCCGATCCGGTCGAGGCCGCGGTGCTCTACAACCAGCTTCTGATCTCGGGATCCGTCGCACGGTTCCCCGTCGGCGCGGACGAGCTGATCAGGGCCGAGGCCGCGGCACTGAGCCCGGACGACCGGAGTCTCACCGCGACGCGGCTGCGCGCGATGCTCTTCAGCCACCGTGACTGGCTGCGCGCGAACGCGCTGCGCGAACTGCACCGGCACGGCTGGCGGCGGTTCTTCGCCGAGTTCGACGCCGTGGTGTGCCCCGTCATGCCCACCCCCGCCTTTCCGCACACCCACCACCCCGGCCCGATGGAGCGGATGATCGATATCGACGGGGCGGAGTATCCGTACTTCGACCAGCTCGTCTGGGCCGGGACGGCCACCATGCCCGGCCTGCCCGCCACCGCCGTACCGGCGGGCCGGTCACCCGAGGGGCTGCCGGTGGGAGCGCAGATCATCGGCCCGATGTTCGAGGACAGGACCCCGCTGATGCTGGCGGAGCTGCTGGAACGGGAGATGGGCGGCTTCCGGCCGCCGGAGCGGCCCGCCGGTCAGGGGCCGAGCAGGGGCAGGCCGGGCGCAGGCCGGGGCGATCGGGGCGGTCGGGTCGAGGCCGGCCGGGCCGAGGGGAGCCGGGTCGAGGGGAGCCGGGGAGGCCGGGGCGGTCGTACGGCTCACGGCGTCCGGCGGGTGGCCTGCGGCGGCTCGTGACGTACGGGCTCAGCCGCCCGGCGCGGCCGTGGGCGGCGCGGCCGTCGGCGCCGGGGACCAGACACCGAACCACTGGTCGGCGTCATAGGCGCGGAACCGTTCCGCCTCGGTGAACCCCAGCCGCGCGGCAAGGCGCATCGAGCGGAGGTTGGCGGTCTGGGTGGCGAGGACGACCTCCTCGCCGGGGAGGGCTCCGGCGAACCAGCCGAGGGCCGCCGCGCACGCCTCGGCGGCGTAGCCCCGGCCCCATGCCCCGGGCAGGAAGAGATAGCCCAGCTCGGCGCGTCCGGCGGCCTGCGGGAGGTGGCCGGTGTCCTTGGTGAGCATGACCCGGCCGATCATCGCGCCGTCGAGCGCGACGACGAAGAGGCCGGAGCGGCGGGCGGGGGTGCCGGGTGTGTCGCGTTCGAGTTCGGTACGCGGCCGGGGGCCGCCGAGATAGGCGCCGACCTCGGGCGAGGCCAGCAGTTCGATGGTCGCGGCACGGTCCCCGGCCTCGGGTTCGCGGAGGACGAGCCGCCCGGTCCTGATCGGGGCGGGTGGCCAGGCGACGGCTCCGAGATCGGTCATGGCCCCCAGCCAAGCAACCGTTCCGGCGGTGATCAAGGCTTGGGGCGGGCCGATCGCGCGCCGTCCGTACGGCCGCCCGCCCACCCGCCCGTAAGGCCGCCCGCCCGGCTGTACGGGCCCGGGGCCGGGAGCGGGGCGGGGCCCGGATGGGCTCCGGATGGGCTCCGGCGGTTGATCACTTCGATGGGACTCGGTGGCGAATCCCCTGGACGGCATACCCCCCGGGGGTATACAGTTCGGATTGTTGAACCGAACGGACCGCACCGGAAGGCGCGGAAGAGCCAGGGAGAAGCAGCCATGACGAACCACTCCGGACACCAGCACACCGGCCACGCGGGCCACGGCGCTCACACCGCCCACGGTTCGCACGGTGGCCACGGCGCTCATGAGGGCCACGGCGCTCACGGCGGGGGCCGCCCCGGTGGCCTTTCGGTCTCCGAGGACGGGTACACCATCGAGCTCGACTCCACGGTCCTCACCGCCGGTGTCCAACCGGTGACCTTCCGGGTGACCGGCCCCGACGGCCGAGTGGTCACCGAGTTCACCCCCGAGCACGAGAAGGAACTGCACTTCATCGCCGTCCGGCGGGACACGGCCGGATTCCAGCACGTACACCCGGTGCGAGACGGCGAGGGCACCTGGAGCGTCGAGCTGGATCTGACGCCCGGCGACTGGCGGTTCTTCGCCGATATCCACCCGACCGGCCACAACGCGACCCTGACGCTGGGGATCGACGCCGCGGTCGCCGGATCGTACGAGCCCCGGCCGCTGCCCGAGGTGAGCCGTACCGCGGTCATCGGCGAGTACACCGTGGCCCTCGACGGCGACCTCCTGCCCGGTGCGGCGGGCGATCTGACCCTCACCGTCAGCCGGAACGGGCGGCCCGTCACCGACCTGGAGCCCTATCTGGCCGCGTACGGCCACCTGGTGGCGCTGCGCGTCGGCGACCTGGGCTACCTCCATGTCCACCCGGACGGCGAGCCCGGTGACGGGGTCACCGCGCCGGGGCCCGGGATCTCCTTCATGGCGACCGCGCCGACCGCCGGCGCGTACCGCCTCTTCCTCGACTTCCAGCACGAAGGCGTGGTCCGGACGGCCGAGTTCACGGTACGTACCGCCGTCGCCGCCGAGGCCCCGCAGGCCGCGGACGAGCACGGCGGTCACCACGGCCACCACGGCCACCACTGACGGTCATGACACCGAAGCCGAAGACCACCATGAGCGGGATGTCCCCCGTACCGGAAGGAGAAGCGCCGTGCCCCGTCTGAACCGACTCACGTCCGATACCGCGGTCGGCGCCTCCCGCGACCTCCTCGCCGACCTGGAAGCCCGGCACGGCCGACCCGGTGACATGGTCGCCACCATGGCCAACTCACCAGCCGTACTCGGCGGATACCTCCAGCTCAGCCGGGCCATGGGCCGCGCCAAACTCGACCGGGCGATCAGCGAGCGGATCTCGATCGCGGTCCAGGCCCACCAGGGCTGCGGACTCTGTCTGGACGCCCATATCGGCGCCGCCCGCGCCAGAGGAGTGGACGACGAGGAGATCGAGCGGGCCCGCCGGGGCACCTCGGCCGACCCCGCGATCGCCGTGATCATCGCCCTCGCCCTCCGGATCCACCGCGAGCCCACCTCGATCACCGACGAACAGGTCGGCGCGCTGCGTGAGTACGGCTACAGCGACCGGGCGATAGCCGATGTCGTCGGCATCGTCGCGCTCAACGTCCTCACCGGCTCCTTCAACCTGCTTGCCGGACTCACCCCGGGGAGCGACCCCGATGCGTAGAGACAACCCCGTCTGTCCCCGCGGGGCACGGCCACCGCCTCCCCGTGGCCGTGCCCCGCCGCAGGGACACGTGAGAAATCGGAATCCGCCATGAGCTTGTTCGCCGTCCGCGACTACCGCCATCTCTTCGGCGCCCAGGTCATCGCCCTCTTCGGGACCGGGCTCGCCACCGTCGCCCTCGGACTCCTCGCCTACGATCTGGCCGGCCCGCGCGCCGGAGTGGTCCTCGGGACCGCCCTGACCGTGAAGATGGTCATGTACGTGGTCATCGCCCCACTGGCCGCCGCGTATGTCGACCGGCTCCCCAGAAGGACCTTCCTCTTCCTCCTCGACGTCGTCCGGGGCGCGGTCGTACTGGCCCTGCCGCTGGTCACCGAGGTCTGGCACATCTACGTACTGATCGGCCTGCTCCAGGCGTCGTCCGCGGCGTTCACCCCGACGTTCCAGGCCGTCATCCCCGACATCGTCACCGACGAGGCCGACTACACCCGGGCCCTCTCCGCCTCGCAGGTCGCCTCCACCATGGAGAGCCTGCTCAGCCCGGTACTGGCCGCCGTCGCCCTGACGTTCATGAGCTTCGACTGGCTGTTCCTCGGCACCTCCGCCGGATTCCTGGTCTCCGCCCTGCTCGTTCTGTCGACCCGGATCCCCGACGCCCGCCCCAGCGCCCACACCAAGGCGTGGGACAAGGCCGCGGCCGGGATCAGGACCTTCGTCAGGACACCGCGGCTGCGCGGAGTGATGGCCCTCAACCTGGTGGTCGCGGCGGCCGGTTCGATCGTCGTCGTCAACACCGTCAACTACGTCCGGGACGAGCTCGGCGGCTCCCAGTCGGACGTCGCCTGGACGCTCGCCGCCTCCGGCACCGGAACCCTGCTGGCCGCCCTCGTCCTGCCCCGGATCCTCGACCGGGTCGCCGCCAGGACCGTGATGACCACCGGCGCCGGAGTCCTCGTCGGCGGTACGGCCGCGGCGGTGACACTGAGCGCGGCCGGGGTCGCGAACTGGACCGCGACGGCGATCGTCTGGACCGTGATCGGGATCGGGATGGCCCTGGTCATCACCCCGACCGGCAAGGTCCTGCGGGCCTCCGTCGCCCGGAACGCGATCCCCGAGGCGTTCGCGGCGCAGTTCTCCCTCTCGCACCTGGCCTGGCTGATCACCTACCCCGTCGCGGGATGGCTCGGTACGAGCGCCGGATTCACCGTCACCTGGTCCGTACTCGCGGTCCTCGCCGGGACGGGAGCGGTCGCCGCCCTCCTCCTCTGGCCGCGCCACGAGGGCCGGGACGCGAGCACCGCACCGGCCACCGCCGTCCCGGCGCCCCGGGCGACGGACAGGTCGACCCTCTCCAAGGCCGCCTGACGGCCCGCGCCGCCCACGGGGTGGCTCCACCGGAAACCCGGGGGAGCCACCCCGAACACGCGCGCTGGATTCATCCACCAGGCGATCACACGACTACGACCCGGAGTTCCGGGACAAGGCGGTCCGGATACGTACCTGGGGGACCGGGCTGCTGGCCGTGGCGGCGCTGCTCCGGGGCTGGTGCGCCGTCCTCCTGCTGACGCCGTACGACGTCGGGCGGGAGCCCGGCGACAAGTACCCGGCCGGGTGCGCATCGCGACTCACCACCGACCGGGGCACCGCCGACGACGGGGTGCGCCGGGGCGACTTCTGCGCCGATGAGCGCGACTGGCCCGAGGCGCTGGCCGTACGCGGCCTCTCCGTACCGGTCTCGGTCATCGGCGTGGCCCTCTTCACCAGCGGCCAGGTGAGCCTGCGCCTGAGCGCCCACGCCCAGGCCCTCCGGTTCATGGACCGCCGTGCCGAGGAGGAGCGGGAGAAGAAGGCGGAGCGGGAGAACGAGCAGGCGTGACCCGGCGGGTCCGGCCGGACCGGGCTTCGGGGCGGGACGCGGTTGACCCTGACGCAGGGGCAGCCTTCCAGCATGGTCGCCATGACGACCACAACCAGTGCGATCGAGGTCAGCGGGTTGCGCAAGGCGTACGGCGGCCACGTGGTGATCGCCGGACTCGATCTGACCGTCCCGGCGGGCACCGTCTACGCCCTGCTCGGACCCAATGGCGCGGGCAAGACCACCACGGTACGGATCCTGACCACCCTCCTTCCGCCGGACGCCGGTGCGGCCCGGATCGCCGGGTACGACATCCGCCGCGACGCGGGCCGGGTCCGCGCCTCCATCGGGGTGACCGGCCAGTTCTCCGCCGTCGACGGGGTACTGACCGGGCGGGAGAATCTGCGGCTGATGGCCGATCTCGCCCGCCTCGCCCGGCCGCGCGCCCGGGCCCTGGTCGACCGGCTGCTGAAGCGGTTCGGGCTGACCGGGGCCGCCGACCGGCGCGCGGCGACCTACTCCGGCGGGATGCGAAGGCGGCTGGATCTGGCGATGACCCTGGTGCCGGGGCCGGGGCTGGTCTTCCTCGACGAGCCGACGACCGGTCTCGATCCGCGCAGCCGCCGCGAGTTGTGGGACGTCGTACGCGAACTGGTGGCGGACGGCGGCACCGTCTTTCTGACCACCCAGTATCTGGAGGAGGCCGACCGGCTCGCCGACCGGATCGGGGTAATCGACGGCGGCGCACTGGTCGCCGAGGGCACACCGGCCGAGCTGAAGGGGCTGGTCCCGGGCGGCCGGGTCGAGTTGCGGGCCGCCGACGCCGGGCGGGCGGCGGAGCTGGCGCGCCGACGGCCGGGGGCGGTGACCGACCCGGCGGCGCTCACCGTGACCCTGCCGTACGACGGCGGGGTCGCCGAGCTGCGACGGCTGCTGGACGGCCTCGACGACGACGCGGTCACCGGGCTCGCGGTCCGCACCCCGGACCTCGACGACGTCTTCCTCGCCCTCACCGGGGACACCGCACGGACCGCCGCCGGACCACCGGGCCGGGCCGCCGGGGACACCGCCGACACCGGGGAGGTGTCCGGATGAGCACCGTCGGCCATGCCGTACGGGACTCGGCGACCATGCTCCGCCGCAATCTGCGGCATATGGTCCGCTACCCGTCGATGACCGTGATGCTGATCGGGCAGCCGCTGCTCTTCCTGCTGCTCTTCGTCTACGTCTTCGGCACCACCATGGGCGCCGGACTGCCGGGCGCCCCGGCGGGCGACGCCCCGGCGGGGGACCGCGGCGACTATCTGACGTACATCACCCCCGGGATCCTGACGATGACGGTCGCCAGCGTCTCCATCGGTACGGCGGTCCTGGTCGCCAACGACATGACCGACGGGATCATCGACCGGTTCCGCACGATGGACATCACCAGGGGCTCGGTCCTCACCGGCCATGTGCTCGGGGCGATGATCCAGACCGCGCACGCCCTCGCCGTGGTCGTCGGGGTGGCCTTGTCGCTCGGTCTGCGGACCGCCGCCACGGCCGCGCAGTGGATCGGTCTGGTGGCCCTGCTCGTACTGCTCTCCCTGGCGCTGACCTGGTTCACCGTGGCGCTGGGACTGGCCGCCCCCGATCCGGAGACGGCGAGCAATCTGCCGATGGTCTTCGTTCTGCTGCCGTTCGTGGGCAGCGGGTTCGTCCCGGTGGACTCGATGCCCGCCGGCCTGCGGACCTTCGCCGAACACCAGCCGTTCACCCCCGTCATGGACGCCTTCCGGGGGCTGCTGGCCGGATCACCTGACGGCCGGGACATTCTGCTGTCGCTGTTCTGGTGCTCGGTGATCGGCGGAATCGGCTACCTCTGGTCCCGGCGCCTCTACCGGACCCGGGCCGCCCGCTGAACCGGTCTCGCACCTGCCGCGGCTCCGGCTCGTGAGGGGAGACTGATCGCATGCTGACCATCGGCGAGCTGGCGTCGTACGCGGGGGTGACCGTACGCACCGTGCGGCACTACCACGCCAAAGGGCTGCTGCCGGAGCCGGAGCGGGACCATTCCGGCTATCGGAGGTACGGCGCCGGGGCCGTGGTCGAACTGATCAGGATCCGGACCCTGGCCGAGGCCGGGGTGCCCCTGGCCCGGGTACGGGAGCTGCTGTCGGCCGGCGAACCGGAGTTCGCCGCGGCGATCGCCGATATCGACCGCCGGCTGAGGGCCGAGATCCGGGCCCGGCGGCGGCACCGGGAGCGGATCGCCCGGCTCGCCGCCGGGGACCGGCTGACCCTGCCGCCCGAGGTCGTCGGCTTCCTCGACCGGCTGCGGGCGCTCGGGGTCGACGAACGGATCGTCCGGGTGGAGCGCGACGGCTGGATCCCGCTGGCCGCCCGGGTACCGGAGCGGATCCCGGAGCTGGCGGCCCGGAAACGGGACCAGCTCGACGACCCCCGGGTACGCGGCTTCTATCTGACCCTGGGCCGGGCCCTCGACCGCGCCGACGACGATCCGTGCCTGGTCGAGCTGGCGGACGAACTGGCCGACTACCTGACCCGGACGGCCGACGACCGGGGCGACGCGTATGTCGGCGTCGCCGATATCGAACCGCAGGTGGCCGAGTTGATGGACGCGCTGGCCTTCGCCGACGCTCCCCCGGCCCGTCGGCTGGTCGAACTGCTCCACGAGCGCGGCTGGTCCGGCTGGACCCGGCTCCGGCGAGTGGCACCCGTACGGTCCGGCGCCGAAGACCCACCGGACGGTACGGGCGCGGGCCCGGGCTGCCCGTAGGGCCGGTGACGGCGGCTCAGCCGAGGACGAACGGGATCCGGGCCGTCAGCTCGCCGCCCAGCAAGGACCGTTCGGCGCGCGTCGGGGCGCGGCGGCCGGTGCCGATCAGCAGGACGTCGCGGTCGGGGAGCGCCGCCGGGAACGGCGTACCCGTGATCCGCTCCAGCAGCGCCCGGGCCCGGGCCAGGCCCTCGGCCGAGGGACCCGCCGCTTCGGGGAGGTGGGCCGTCAGATCCAGATGGTGCAGGGTCCACTCCAGGACGTAGGCGGTGAGGTAGTCGCCCGCGGTGAGGACCTGGCCCCGGGTGGCGACCGGCAGCGCCGGGTCCGCGAGTTCGGCGGCGCGGCCCGCGGCCGAGCCCACATCGTCCAGATGGAAGGTCAGCAGCGCCGGATCGCCGTAAGCGGCGGCCAGCCGGACGGTGAGCGCGTCGAGCGGATCGTCACCGGTCGGCGGGGTCCGGCCGACCTGCCAGTACGTCGCCGCGTCCCGGGTCGGGCCGGTGTCCGCCGGGGTCACCAGGGTGATCAGTACGTCCTGGGCGTCGATCACCAGATGGCAGACCAGATCCCGGACGAGCCACCCCGTACAACCCGACGGGCGGACGAAGTCCTCCTCGCGCAGTTCGGCGACCGCCGCGCGGAGCGCCGCCCAGGAGAGCGAGAAGCCGGCCGCGGATCCCATCTCAGCTCCAGAACGTCTCGTAGTAGCGCACCCGGTGGTCCTCACCGACCAGCCGCATCCCGACCGCCGCCATCACCTTCTGGGAGGCGATATTGGCATGGTCGGCATCGCCCTTGACCCGGCTGATCCCGAGGGACCTGGCATGGGCGAGGGCGGCCCGCAGCGCCTCGGAGGCGTAGCCGCGGCCCCGGGCCGAGGGGATCAGTCCGTAGCCGACCGTGACATCGCCGTTCCCGTCGGCGGGCCCGTGGAAGTCGACTCCGCCGATGGCCTGCCCGCCGGACCTGAGCCGTATCTCGAAGGCCCCGGGGTGCGGGGAGCCGGGGGCCGCCCGGGTGTGCGTGGTGAGGAAGCGGCGGGCCGCCGCCCGGTCGTCGTCCATCGGATAGCCGGGTGCCCACAACGCGCCGGAGGGCGTGGCGCCTTCGGCGAGCAGCTCCGCCTCCTCGGGCGTGAAGGGGTGGAGGAGCAGCCGCTCGGTCACGAGATCGCTCATGTCTATGACGTAGCACGGCCGAGGCCGGGGGCGCATCAGGAAATCGGCACCCGGGCGGTGGCGGAGGAAGCCCGGCCGGCGTGTGGCGGGAGCGGACCGGGGGCGCCCCGGGGTTTTCCCGGTGCCGTGCGACGGGCGGTCTGAGGTAGACCTTGTAGCCATGATCTCCTCATCTCCGACCTCTCCGGCCTCTGCGACCTCGGCGGCGGAACCCCTGCTGCCGACCACCGAAAGGACCTTGCTGCGTACCATCGCCGTGGCGCAGTCCGAGGGCCGGGCGCCCTCGCTCTCCGCCGCCGTGGCCCGCGACGGGGACGTCGTCTGGAGCGCCACCCGGCCCGCCGGGGCCGACGGCGGCCCGGCCGCCGACACCCAGTACCGCATCGGCTCGATCACCAAGACCTTCACGGCCGTTCTGGTGCTGCGGCTACGGGACGAAGGGCTGCTCGACCTCGGTGACCCGGTGGCGAGGCATCTGCCCGATACGGAGCTGGGCGAGGCGACGGTCGGTCAACTGCTCGCCCATACGGCCGGACTGGCGGCCGAGACCCCCGGCCCCTGGTGGGAACGGACCCCCGCCGCACTCCGGCCGGGCCTGGCGGAGGTGCTCGGCGACGATCCGTTCCGCCACCCCGTCGGCCGCCGCTTCCACTACTCCAACCCCGGCTATACCGTGCTCGGCTCCCTGGTCGCGGCGGTACGCGGCCGGAGCTGGGCGGACGTCCTGAAAGCCGAGATCCTCGAACCGCTGGGGCTCGACCGGACGAGTGTGGGGCCGATGGCACCGTACGCGGAGGGCTGGGCGGTCCATCCCCATGCCGACGCGCTGCTCCCCGAACCCGTCGAGGACCTCGGACTGATGGCCCCGGCCGGGCAGCTGTGGTCGACCGCCGCCGACCTCTGCCGGTTCGGCGCGTTCCTCGCCACCGGTGACGACCGGGTACTGAGTGCGGCGACCGTACGGGAGATGGCGACCCCGGCGGCACCGCCGGAGGCCGGGGAGTGGGAGAGCGGCTACGGCCTCGGCGTCCAGCTGGTGAACGGCGGGGGCCGGACCCTGGTCGGACATGCCGGATCCCTGCCGGGCTATCTCGCCGCCCTCTGGGTCAGCCCGGCGGACGGGCTGGCGGCGGCGACGGTGGCCAATGCCACCGCCGGGCCGCAGCCCTGGCTGGTCGCGGCCCGGCTGCTGGGGACCGTGGCCGATGCCGAGCCGGGGATCCCGCCGGCCTGGCGACCGCTGACCGAGGTGGATCCGGAGCTGCTGGCGCTCACCGGGACCTGGTACTGGGGCCCCCGGGCGCATGTCGTACGGCTGCTCCCCGATCGCGGGCTGTCGCTCGAACCGTTCGAGGGGCCGGGCCGGGGTGCCCGCTTCCGGGCCGGGGCGGACGGCAGCTGGACCGGTCTGAACGGCTATTACGCGGGGGAGACGCTTCGGGTGGTCCATCGGGAGGACGGCTCGGTCCGCCATCTCGACCTCGGGTCCTTCGTCTTCACCCGGGAGCCCTACGAGCCCGACGCGGGCGTCCCGGGCGGAGTCGACCCCGGCGGCTGGCGGGGGACGCCCTGATATCGCCCGGACCACGGGCGTCGGCGGAGGGCCGCTCGCACCCGCGGTGGGTCGTTGTTTCACGTGAAACGGCGACCCACGGCCGGGCGGTCCGGGGCTGTACGACGGGCCTCAGCTGTTCAGCTGTTCGACCGTCCGGACCAGCGGTGCGAGGACGGGGTTCCCGGCCGCCTCGTCGAACGCCTCCCGCAAGGCGGCGTCATGGGTGGGACGGGCCTCCGTGAGCAGAGCCAGCCCGTCCTCCGTGACATCGGTATAGATCCCCCGGCGGTCGGTGTCGCAGAGATACCGGGTCAGCAGCCCCCGGTCCTCCAGCCGGGTCACCAGCCGGGTCGTCGCGCTCTGGCTGAGGACCACGGCATCGGCGACCTGCTTCATCTGGAGATGGCCGCCGGGGCCGCTGTGCTGTCGGCTGAGGACATCCAGCAGGGAGTACTCGCGGACGCTCAGTCCATGGCCGCTCTGCAGGGCCCGCTCCACCCGCGTCTCGATCTTTCCGTGCAGCAGCGAGAGGGCGCACCAGCTCTGGGCGAGCCCGGTGAGGGCGGGATCGGTCGCGGTCATGGCTTCCTCCTGCGGATCGCGTCCGAGTCCTGGGCGCCGGAGCGACGGATATCCAGCGTAATCGACAGCCGTCAGTTGCAATATCCCGCGCCTGCAATTGTTTCTCCGGAGGGGTGCCGCTGAAGGGCGCCACCAAGGGCCCGCCAAAGGGCGCGGCCGGGCCCGGCGCCGACCGCTGAACGTCGGTCGTCGGATGTCGGGCGCGCCGGGGTATCAGCCGGTGGCGAGGGAGAGCGGGGCGAAGGCGCGTCGCCGGTCACCGGGCAGCTCACCGATGCCGTAGATCATCTCCGAGGTGCCGGAGACAGGCGTCATCCCGTGCTCGACGGCCCAGTCCAGCAGGTCCTTCTGCTCACCGTGGACACTGAGCAGTACGGGACCTTCGACGCTCCGGGCGACCGTGACCAGCAGCGCCCTGGCGGTAGCGGTGTCCCGGGCCGTGAGCGGGCCGATGCCGTAGGCGTCCGATGAGCTCCAGCCCGCCGCACAGCCGGTGATCTCGCCACCGTCCTCGGCCACCCAGAGCCGGTCGGCCGTCGCGGGCAGCCGGGTGATCAGATGGGTCCGGTCGACGCCGAAGACGGCGGCGTCCAGCCGGACGATCGCCGGAATGTCCTCGGCGGTGGCCCGCCGGGTCAGTACCCCGGCCGCCGAGGTGTCGGCCGCCCCGTCGAGCGTGCCCCGGAGCCGTTCGGTACGACCGGTCTCCACAAAGCCAAGCTCCTGATAGATCGGCCGGCCCTGAGGGGTGGCGTACAGCACCAGCGGGGTCTCCCCCGCCGCCGCCATGATCTGTGCCATCAGCCGTCGGCCCAGGCCCCGGCGGCCGTACTCCCCGGCGACCAGCAGCTTTCCGACGGCGGCGAGACCGGAGCCGTACGGGGTGAGTACACAGCAGGCGGCCAGGCCCTCCCCCTCCGGGGCGTCGATCCCGTACCCCGTCCCCGCGGCCAGCAGCAGCCCCCATACGCCCTCGGCCCGGGCCCAGCCCCGGTTCTGGGCGAGGTCGGCGCAGTGCCTCAGATCGGCCCGGGTGAGTCGGCGGATGGGCGGTTCGAGGAGGGCTGTCGACATAGACGTCAGACTGTACGCCGTGATGATCGCTCGTCCAGTGCTTTCCGGGAACTGATCTCGGCCCGCAACCGACGGCCGCGCCGGGTCGGTCCCCAGGGCTTCAGCACGGAGACGACCGTCATCAGCAGATAGGCGCAGAAGGAGACGACCGGCCCGCCCAGCAGCTCACCGGCCGGTGGTACGGCTCCGGCGGCCACGGTATCCGCCGCCTCCGCGATCCCGGGCCGCAGGGCGAGGGCGGTGGCGGTGACCGTGGCGAGGGTCAGCAGAAACTTGGTGAGCACCCAGCGATGACGGGCCAGCCCCCAGGGCGTTCCCAGGGCCAGGACCAGCCCGCTGCCCAGGGTCAGCAGGGCGAGCGGAAGGACCAGCCACTCCGTGAAGACCCGCATCGACCTGACCGCCGCCTCGATCGGCTCTCCGGGGGCGGTGGGACCGGCCGGGACCGGAGCCGCGGTCACGGCGGTGACCGCCAGGGCGAGCAGTCCGAGGGTGAGCCCGAGCCAGGCCGCGGCGGTGACGATATGGATGACGAGGAAGGTCCGGCGGACCCGTCGGCTGAGTGGTTTCACGTGAAACACCGTGCCGGGCGGGCCGCCGCCGGGCGTCCCACGGCGGGAGTAACCCGCCCTACGCGTACGGGCGCAGCGGAGCCCGGGGCCGGTCGGCGCGGGGGAGTACCGGCCCGGGGCCGGTCAGTACCGGTCCGGTCCGGGGAGTGTCAGCCGAGGTCCGGGGAGTGCAGAGCGCGGACGCCTTCGATATTGCCGTCGAGATAGTGCCGCAGGGAGAGGGGGACCAGATGGACCCCGGCGATGCCCATCCGGCTGAACGGCACCCGGACGATCTCGTACTCCCCCTGGGGTTCGTCCATCTCCGGGCCGTGCCGCCGGGCCGGATCCATGGCCACCAGCCGGCAGACGAAGAAGTGCTGGACCTTCACCCCGGTCACCCCGGTGGTGCCGTCGCCGCCGATGTGCTCCACGGTGTCGACGAAGCAGGGCACCACATCGGTGATCTGGGCGCCCAACTCCTCGTCCACCTCGCGGTGGAGCGCATCGACGACGCTGGCGTCCCCGGGCTCGACCCCGCCGCCGGGCGTCAGCCAGTACGGATCCACTCCGGGCCGGGTGCGCTTGATCAGGATCAGATCGTCGCCGTCGAGCAGGACGGCACGTGCGGTGCGCTTGACCACGGGACGTTCGGTCATGTCTGGACCATGGCCCGTCCGGCGGACTCTGAAACTCCCCGGCCCGGCAGCGGCCGTCCCGGAGGCGGGGTTCACCAGTCGGCGGCGGCCCGGATCAGCCACTCGTGGGCGCGGGCGATATGCGGCAGCGCCAGAGTTCCGGCCCGGACCACCAGGAAGTAGGTACGCAGCGGGGGCACCGGCGGATCCAGCAGGGGCACCAGCCGCCCCCGCTCCAGCGCCTCCTCGCAGAGGTAGCGCGGCAGTACGGCGAGCCCGGCGCCCGCGGCGGCGGTCTCCAGTACGGCCCGCAGATCGGGCGCGATGACGGTACCCGCGGCGGCGGGCGGGGATTCGAAGACGGTGGACCAGTACCGGGAGACCAGCGGCAGCGACTCATGGACCTCGACCACCGGCAGCTGCTCCAGCCGGACCTGGCCGCCGCGCAGGACGTCGGGCCCCAGCCGGGCGGCCCAGCGGGGCGAGGCGACCAGGACGTGTTCCTCGTCGCAGAGGGGAATCGCGGTGAAGAGTCCGCCGCGCGGCCGGGCCGTGGTGATGGCCAGATCGTGGTGCCCGGCGCCCAGTCCGTCCAGGGATTCCTCGGCCTTGCCGAACGCGGCCCGCAGCGCCAGCCCCTGGGAGAGCAGCGGGGTGAGGGCGGGCAGGGCCCGCAGGGAGATGAACTCCGGTGGCCCCACCAGATGCAGGGTCCGTACGCCCGCCTCCTCGTCGAGCCCGGTTTCGGCGATCTCCACCAGGGCGTCCAGATGCGGCGCGGCCCGGTGGGCCAGCTCGTCGCCGACGCTGGTCGGGGTGACGCCCCGGGCCTGCCGGAGGAAGAGGGGCTTGCCCAGTTGCCGTTCCAGGGTCCGTATCTGACCGGTCACCGCGGGCTGGGAGAGCCCCAGCAGGGCCGCGGCCCTGGTGAAGGAGCCGGCCCGGTGCACCGTGACGAACGTCCGCAGCAGGGCCAGGTCCATGCGAGCGCCTCCCCGGCCGATCGAATGTCAGCGGATCGGACAACTATAAATAAGTCGATAGGTTGCTGTCGCTACTGTGATTGGACACTGACGCAGAGTCAACTAGCCTTGTGGGCGCGGTTCTCAGGGGAAGAACCGGGACGGCCCGAGCCACGAGGGGGGAGGCTCGGGCCGTCCGATCGGACCGAAACCGGTCCGGTGCCGGCCGGATGCCGGGCGGGCCGTCCGCCCGGCCGGCCCGTGGCCGGGGCGTACGGGAGGGAGACGGCCCGCGGCCGTGACCGGTCCACGGGCCGTACGCCGTCGGCTCAGTCGCGCTCGGCCGCCTCGTCGAGGGACCGCAGGACGTCCGCCACCAGGTCCTCGGTGTCCTCGGCGCCCGCCGAGAGCCGGATGAAGCCCTCCGGGACCGCGTCCCCGCCCCAGCGCCCGCGCCGTTCCGCCGACGACCGGACGCCGCCGAAGCTGGTCGCGTCGTCCACCAGCCGCAGGGCGTCGAGGAAGCGCTCGGCGTGCTCCCGGTCGGGCAGGACGAACGAGACCACCCCGCCGAACCGCCGCATCTGCCGGTTGGCCAGCGGATACGCCGGATCCGTCGGCAGTCCGGGATAGCGCAGTCCGGTCACATCGGCCCGCTCGGCGAGCGCCCGGGCGAGGGCCAGCGCGTTGGCGCACTGCCGGTCGATCCGCAGATGGAGGGTGGCCAGCGACCGATGGGCCAGCCAGCTCTCCATCGGCCCCGGAATCGCGCCGACGATCTTCCGCCAGCGCCGTACGTCCGCCGTCAGCGCGCTGTCCCGGCAGGTCACATGGCCCAGCAGCAGATCGCCGTGGCCGGTCATGCCCTTGGTGTCACTGGCCACCGAGTAGTCGGCGCCCAGGGCCAGCGGTCGTTGCGCGAGCGGGGTCGACAGGGTGTTGTCGACGGCGACCAGGGCACCCCGGGCGTGGGCGATCCGCACCAGCCGCCGGATGTCGCAGACGTCGAGCCCGGGGTTGGAGGGGCATTCGATCCAGAGCAGCTTCGCCCCCTCCAGTACGGAGAGCTGGGCGTCGCCCGCCGTCGGCGCGGTGCGCACCTCGATGCCGTACGCCTCCAGCTGGTCGCGGACCAGCGGCAGCGCCTGATAGCCGTCGCTGGGCAGGACCACCGCGTCACCGGCGCGCAGCCGGGAGAACAGTACGGCCGAGACCGCCGCCATGCCCGAGGCGAAGACCGTGGTGCCGACGTCCTCGCCGGGCGCCTCCAGCTCGCCGATGGCCCGTTCCAGCAGGGTCCAGGAGGGGTTGGAGTCCCGTCCGTAGGTGTACGGCCCCGTCGGCTCGCCCGGCAGATGGAAATGGGCGGCGAAGGCCGGGCCCGGCAGGGTCGGTTCGTACTTCACCGGCTCGGGCAGCCCCGCTCGTACCGCCCTCGTCCCGTCTCCGATGTCCGCGGTCACGCCCCGGCCCTCCTCACGTCCACCGGCCCCGACCGGGCCCCTTGACTGGGAAAATCTTCCTGTGTCTGATCGTGACAGACATGATCGGGACAGCCGCGATCGGGACAGCTGCGATCGAGGCGGACGTGATCGGGACAGCCGCGATCGGGACAGCTGCGATCGAGGCGGACGTGATCGGGACAGACGTGACCGGGACGACGGGCAGGGGCGGCACACGATGAAGGCATTCCGGCTGGACGAACTGGAGGCGGAGCGCGCCGCCAACGACGGCGCGTACCTCCAGTTCCTGCGGGAGCGGAATATGTCGGTCGGTCTGTACGCCCTCGACGCCGGGGCGCTCGACCCCCAGCAGCCGCACAGCCAGGACGAGGTGTACTTCGTGGTCAGCGGCCGGGCCGCGATCACCGTCGGCACCGAGACGACCCCGGTGGGCCGGGGCAGTGTCGTCTACGTACCGGCCGGGGTGCCGCACAAGTTCCACCACATCACCGAGGACCTGCGGGTCATGGTGGTCTTCTCGCCCCCCGAGAGCTGAGCCCCCGCCCCTGCCCCGTCTTGTCCCGCCCGGGTCTCCACCCGGAAGCGGAGACCGGGGGCGCGGGACCTTAGGGGGACGGTCAGGGGAGACCGAGGGCCCGAAGCCCCCCGCCGCGCGGCCCGCCCGCTTAGCATCGGAGGCGGGAAAGCCGGGCAGCCGTCCCGGAACGCGCGGCGGAGCGCGGAAGACGAAGAAGGCTCTGTGGGAGAGACGGGGTAGTACCGATGGCCATAGGGAAGATCGCCACCAGGCTGCCGTGGTGGGTGAAGTGGATCGTCGCACCGGTGCTGGTGCTGCTGGTCTTCGGCGGACTGATCGCCAATGTCGTCGGGGTCCTGATCGGTCTCCTGTTCAAGGTGCTGGCGCTGGTCGCCCTCGTCTGCGCGCTGGCGTTCGTGGTCAGAAAGTTCAAGGGGTCGTCGAGCTCCCGCGGCGACTGGTAACCGTCTGTGATCAGGTGGGGGCCGGACCGTTAACCCGGCCGGGGGAACCCGGGGCCCTACCCGGTCACAGACGGTTGAATGGCCATTACAGTGGCAGTCCGCCGCTGGGTACGCGGATTCACCACCCCCTGTGCGCCCTTTCGTACGCGTATGAGCGCCCCCCTTCGGGGCGCTCGGCGTCACCGTCGGAACCTGTCCGGATCCCGCTCGGGAGACGGCCGGTGGGCCGTCGGGGGGCATCGGGGGGATGTCGGGCGACGGCCGCACGGACCGGGGAGACCGGACGGGGCCGGAGGATCCGGAGTGCCGCGGCGGGTGATCGCACGGGGACGGCCCCCGCGGACGGGCGCCGCCCCGCCACCTTGCCCGGGGGTGATCCATGGCCACGACGAACGAAGGCGGTACCGGGGCGCCCACCGGCTCCCCCACCTTGATCGGCTCGGTACGACGGGCCCTCAGGCTGCTGGAGGCCGCCGCCGGGCATCCCGCGGGCGCACCCGCGAAGGTGCTGGCCAGAGCCGCGGCGATCCCGCTGCCCACCGCGTACCACCTGCTGAGGACCCTGGTCCACGAGGGCTATCTGCGCCGGGAACGAGGGGTGTTCGTCCTCGGGGACGCCCTCGGCCGGCTCGGCGGTGGAGGCCCCGGGGCGACCTGCGGCGCCGCCGCCGGGGGCTCCCGGATCGCCCGGCTGACGACCTTCCTCGACCACTGGCGGAACGCGATCGGCGTCCCCGTCTACTGTGCGGTCTACCGCGAGGGCGAGATCCGGATCGTCGCCGTCTCCGACTCCCCGTACGCCCCGGCCGTCGGCGAGTGGGCGGCGTTCCGCGAGACCGGCCACGCCCATGCCATCGGCCAGTGTCTGCTCGGCCGCCTCGGGCCCGCCGCGCTCCACGACCATCTCGACCGCCATCCCGTCACGGCCCTGACGCCGTACTCGGTACGCGACCGGGCCGGGCTGCTCGCCCGGCTCGCGGCCCGGGGGAGCGGCGAACCCGTGGTGGAACGGCAGGAGTACGCGCTCGGCACGGTCTGCGCCGCCGTACCCGTACCGCTCGCCCCGGGTGGCCTCAGCGGCCTCAGTGGGTCCGGCGGGTCCGGCGGGTCCGGCGGTCTCGGGCCCGTCACGGCGGCGACGATGGCGATATCCCTCCCGCTCGATCAGGAGGAACGATTACTTCCGGCGATCGAGCTGCTCCGGACGGGGGCGGGCGGACTGCTCGGTGCCCTCGCCATCTCTATCAGCATCTGAAGAAATCACTCCTTGTAACTCTTCGGTGACGTACCGCACGATTATGAGGAGTGGATCAGGGGAATCCTTCCTGTTCCGTATCGCCGGGCTTCACCAAGAAGGCCGCCAACAGGCCCTATCCGGGCTTCCGTCACTGCGGGGTACACGATGCACGAGTCGGTCCAGGCCGAGGTACTGATGAGTTTCCTTGTCTCCGAGGAGCTGTCGTTCCGGATTCCGGTGGAGCTTCGGTACGTACCCGCGGATCCCTATGCCGTGCGAATGACCTTCCATCTGCCCGGGGACGCGCCGGTGAGCTGGGCCTTCGGCCGGGATCTGCTGCTCGACGGGATCGTCGGGCCGAGCGGTGACGGCGATGTGCACATCGCCCCGGTCGGCCCCGGTGAACTGGCCGATGTCGCGATCCGGCTCAGGGTCGGCGACGAGGAGGCGCTGTTCCAGGTGAGCGCCGCGCCGATCGTGGCCTTCCTCGACCGTACGGACCGGATCGTTCCGCTCGGCCAGGAACAGGCGCACGGGGACTTCGCCGCCGAACTGGACCAGGTGCTCCTCAGCATCCTCGCCGAGGAGAACGCGGGCTAGGGCGTGTCTGACGGATCTTGCTGGGCTCGCGTGCCCTGGCACCGCTCCCCCTGGGCCCGGCGGCCCGGGAGGTACCCCCACGCCGCGTTGTCGTCGGTCGCCTACGGCCCCCTGCGCCTGGCGGCGC
>NZ_JBEYIS010000025.1:0-104298 GCF_040635975.1 Streptomyces sp. NPDC006798 | reverse complement strand
ATATCTGGCGTTGACTTTTGGCACGCTGTTGAGTTCTCAAGGAACGGACGCTTCCTTCAGGCCCTTTTCACCAGGCCCTCCGGGCTTTCCCTTCGGTCTTGCGTTTCCAACCTTACCAGATCGTTTTCCCATTCCGTTTCCGGACTTGGATTCCGATCGGGCGGCCGACTGGAGAGGCCTTCTTGCTTTTGCCTTTCGGCGTGTCCACTACGTTAGCCGATTTCCTCGGCGACTCATAATCGAGTTCATCCGAAACGATTTTCGGCATGCCGAAATTGCGCCCGTTGGGGCTTCGTCGTAAGTAGTGGATGGCCGCTTCGGGGGGTGCTGAACAGCAGGCCCGTCTCAAGCGGCTCGGAATACGTTAGGCGTCCGGGATGGACGAGTCAAGTCGACCGCTTGCGGGGGGTGTGGGCCCGATACGGGCTCACCGTGGGGTCGCCGTCGATCCAGAAGCGCCAGGGATGCCGGGCGCCGTCGCCGCCGACTCCCGTGCGGGGTCCGCTGCGTACCAGGTCGGACGGGGGAGCCTGGCCCGTATAGAGGGTCAGAGGGGCGTCGGCTCCCCGGTCGGCGGAGCAGAGGTCCGTGCCGTTGAGGGCCCGGTCCACATCGAGTGCGGTGGCGAGCCGGGCCGGACCTTTGGCCAGTTCCTTGTCGTTTCGGGCCGAGAGTCGACGTTCCCGGGTCAGTTCCCGGCCCCTCAAAACCTCCCCCGCGCGCAGCAGTACCCCGCTCGCCCGGCCCTCGGGCCCGCACACCACATTGAGGCAGTGCCACATCCCGTAGGTGAAGTAGACATAGGCGTGGCCGGGCGGGCCGAACATCACCTCGTTGCGCGGGGTCCGGCCGCGGAAGGCGTGGGAGCCGGGATCCAGCTCGCCCGCGTACGCCTCGACCTCGGTGATGCGCAGCTCGATGGGTCCCTCGGCGGTCCGGCGGACCAGGACACGGCCCAGGAGGTCGGGCGCGACCTCCAGGACGGGGCGGTCGAGGAAGGCCCGGGGCACCGGGATCCCGGCGGATGGCTCGATCATGGCGTCCGAGGGTACCCGTGGAACCGGGGAGGGCCGCCGGGCGTTTCCATGAGGCACAAACCCGTACGAAGGAGTGGATCAGGACATGGGCTTCAAGAAGCTGCTCGCGAGCCTCGGTGCCGGTGGCGCCTCGGTGGAGACGGTGCTCACCGAGGAGAACGTCGTTCCGGGCGGTGTCGTCCAGGGCGAGGTGCGGATCCAGGGCGGCTCGGTGGCCCAGCGGATCGAGGGGCTGTCGCTGGGGCTCCAGGCCAGGGTAGAGATGGAGAGCGGCGATCACGAGGTCAAGCAGGACCTCGAGTTCGTGAAGCAGCGGCTCGGCGGCGAGTTCGAGGTGCAGGCGGGGGCGGTCCATGTAGTGCCGTTCGGTCTGCACATCCCGTGGGAGACGCCGGTCACCGCGATCGGCGGGCAGCCGATCCGCGGCATGGACATCGGGGTGCGGACCGAGCTGGAGATCGCGCGGGCGGTGGACTCGGGCGATCTGGACCCGATCCGGGTGCATCCGCTGCCGTCGCAGCTGGCGATCATCGACGCCTTCGGGCAGCTCGGCTTCCGGTTCAAGAGCGCCGACATGGAGCGGGGCCGGATCCGGAACACCCGGCAGCAGCTGCCGTTCTACCAGGAGATCGAGTTCTTCGCCCCGGAGCGCTACCGGGGGCTGAGCCAGGTGGAGCTGACGTTCGTCGCCGACGACCGGGAGATGGACGTGATCCTGGAAATGGACAAGAAGCCGGGGCTCTTCACCGACGGCAGCGATTCGTACAAGGCGTTCAGGGTCGGTCACCACGACTTCGCCTCGAAGGACTGGACCGCCTACCTCGACCAGTGGCTGACCGAAGTCGGCGGTCGGCGCAACTGGTTCTGAAAGACCCTAGGGTCGGGGGACCAAGCCGACAGCGAATCGGAGGTTCAGACGTGACCGAGCAGCAGCGGGCTCCCCTGCCGCATGCCTTTCATCCCGAGGTGGCGTCGTTCACGGTGGTGAGCGACGATCTGGCGCCGGGTGCGGTGCTGGACGCCGCCCAGGTGTACGCGGAGGGGAACACCTCGCCGCAGCTGCGCTGGGAGGGGCACCCGGCCGGGACGAAGAGTTTCGCCGTGACCTGCTTCGACCCGGACGCGCCGACCGGGAGCGGGTTCTGGCACTGGGTGGTCTTCGACATCCCGGTATCGGTGACCGAACTGCCGGCGGGTGCGGGCGGCGGGGCGTTCCCCGGGCTGCCGGAGGGCGCGGTGCACGTCCGTAACGACTACGGGTCGAAGGAGTTCGGCGGGGCCGCTCCCCCGGCGGGTGACGGGCCGCACCGCTATGTCTTCACGGTGTACGCGGTCGACACCGAGAACCTGGGTCCGGATGCCGACGCGTCGCCCGCGGTGGTCGGATTCCATCTCCGCTTCCACGCGCTGGGCCGGGCCCAGCTGATCGGGGAGTACGAGGTTTCGGCCGACGGCTGAGGTTCGTGGTCCGGTCGCGGTCGCACTGACCGTTCGTTTCTTGTTTGCCCTGTCCTGGTCCTGGAGAGATCAGGACAGGGCAGTTTTTCTGTCCGGTGGTGTCGTTGGTCCGGCGGTTCGGATATTGCGTTGTCCATTACGGCGCGTCCGGCCAGAGTTGATCCATCCCCGGGCCCGCGGAGGCCGGGCCGGTAAACGGAGGTGGGGGACGATGCGGGACACGCTGGTACTGAACGCGAGCTTCGAACCACTGTCGACGGTGTCACTGAATCGCGCCGTGGTTCTGGTCCTGCAGGACAAGGCCGTCGTCGAGCAGGCCCACCCCGGTCTCCGGGTCCGCGGCGCTTCGGTCGACCTTCCGGTGCCCCGGGTAATCAGGCTCTGCCGCTACGTCCGGGTGCCGTTCCGAAGACAGGCCCCGTGGTCGAGGCGGGGTGTGCTGGTCCGGGACCAGCACCGGTGCGCGTACTGCGGTAGGCGCGCCACGACCGTGGACCATGTGGTGCCGCGGTCCCACGGCGGTGCGGACAGCTGGCTGAACACGGTCGCGTCGTGTGCGGAGGACAATCACCGCAAGGCCGACCGTACGCCGGAGGAGGCGGGGATGCCGATGCTGCACCAGCCGTTCGTGCCGTCCCCGGCGGACGCGATGCTGCTGTCTCTGCGGGCCGGTGAGCGGTCCGAGCTGCCGGAGTGGCTGCGGGCCGAGCGGCCCGCGGCGTAGGCGGAGAAGAAGGCGCGCAGGAGAGGTCGGACGAGGCCCGTTCCCGGGGAGGGGCGGGCCTTTTCCCGTACCGGAGCGGCGCGATCGGGCGTCAGCCGTACCGCTGGATCAGCAACTGGACCAGGGCGACGGTGCCGACGACGACGATGAGGGCGCGGAGCACGGTGGGTGAGAGCTTGCGGCCCGTCTTCGCGCCGATCTGGCCGCCGATGGTGGAGCCGACGGCGATCAGTACGACGGCGGTCCAGTCGAAGTCCGCGGCGAAGAGGAAGAAGATCGCGGCGACGCTGTTGACGACGGCGGCGAGGATGTTCTTGGTGGCGTTGAGGCGCTGGAGGGTGTCGTCGATCAGCATGCCCATCAGGGCCATGTAGATGATGCCCTGGGCGGCGGTGAAGTAGCCGCCGTAGACGCTGGCCGCGAGGAGCCCGGCGAGGAGGAGGGGGCCGCCGTCGGGGTGGGGAGTGGTGCCGGTCTTCTCCCGGCGGCGCTGGACGGCGCGGCTGATCCGGGGCTGGAGGACCACCAGGACCAGGGCGAGGGCGACCAGGACCGGGACGATGGTCTCGAAGGCGGTACTGGGGAGGGTGAGCAGCAGGGCCGCTCCGGCGACTCCGCCGACCGCCGCGACGGCGGAGAGTCTGAGGACGCGGGCGCGCTGTCCGGCGAGTTCGGCCCGGTAGCCGATGGCTCCGCTGATGGATCCGGCGACCAGGCCGAGACCGTTGGAGACGGTGGCGGTGACCGGGGGGAGCCCGACGCCGAGGAGGACCGGGAAGGTGATCAGGGTGCCGGATCCGACGATGGTGTTGATGGTGCCCGCGCCGATGCCCGCGGCGAAGACGGCGAGCATCTCCCAGATGGTCATGGTGCCCCCTGCATGATCGGTGCGCTGGGCACCGATCATGCCGGACGGGGTGGGTGATCAGTCGACGGGGGGCACTTCGCGTCGTTCGGTGCCGCTGCCGTTGCCGTTGCCGCCGGTGTTGAAGCCGGGGACGCCGCCGCCGAGGTTGCCGAAGGCGCCGGAGAGGCCCTTGAGGGCGTCGCCGATCTCGCTGGGGACGATCCAGAGCTTGTTGGCGTCGCCCTCGGCGATCTTCGGGAGCATCTGGAGGTACTGGTAGGAGAGGAGCTTCTGGTCCGGGTCGCCCGCGTGGATGGACTCGAAGACGGTACGGATCGCCTGGGCCTCGCCCTCGGCGCGCAGGGCGGCGGCCTTGGCCTCACCCTCGGCGCGGAGGATCGCGGACTGCTTCTCGCCCTCGGCGGTGAGGATCTGGGACTGCCGGATGCCCTCGGCGGTGAGGATCGCGGCGCGCTTGTCGCGGTCGGCGCGCATCTGCTTCTCCATCGAGTCCTGGATGGAGGTGGGCGGCTCGATGGCCTTCAGCTCGACGCGGTTGACGCGGATGCCCCACTTGCCGGTGGCCTCGTCGAGGACGCCGCGGAGCGCCGCGTTGATCTCCTCGCGGGAGGTGAGGGTGCGCTCCAGGTCCATGCCGCCGATGATGTTCCGCAGGGTGGTGACGGTGAGCTGCTCGATGGCCTGAATGTAGCTGGCGACCTCGTAGGTGGCGGCCCGGGCGTCGGTGACCTGGTAGTAGATGACCGTGTCGATGTTGACGACCAGGTTGTCCTGGGTGATCACCGGCTGGGGCGGGAAGGGGACGACCTGTTCGCGGAGGTCGATGCGGTTGCGGATCGAGTCGATGAACGGGACGACGATGTTGAGGCCCGCGTTGAGGGTGCGGGTGTAGCGGCCGAACCGTTCGACGATCGCCGCGCTGGCCTGCGGGATGACCTGGATCGTCTTGATCAGGGCGATGAAGACCAGCACCACCAGAATGATCAGGACGATGATGATCGGTTGCATCGCGTTTCCCCGTGCCCTTCGCTGCCGGATGATGGTGTGATGATGATCGAGTTTCCCAGATGACGGGCGGTCATGCGGGCCGTTCCGGTCAGATGACCACGGCGGTCGCGCCGTCGATCTCTACCACGTCGACCTGGCGGCCGGGTTCGTAGCTCTGCTCGGGGTCGAGCGGCCGGGCGGACCACACCTCTCCCGCCAGTTTGATCCGGCCGCCGTTGCCGTCCACCCGTTCGACGACCACGGCCTGACGGCCTTTCAGGGCGTCGACTCCGCTGGTGAACCCGGAGGCCTGGGAGCGGTGTCGGGCGGCGATCGGCCGGACTACGGCGACCAGGGCCACGGACACCACGACGAAGACGAGGACTTGGAGGACGACCCCGCCTCCGAGCGCCGCCACGACGGCGGCGACGACCGCGCCCGCCGCGAACATCCCGAACTCCGGCATCGCCGTGAGGACCAGGGGGATACCCAGTCCGACCGCCGCGATCAGCCACCACACCCATGCGTCGATTTCCACATGGTCATGGTAGGTCGGCGGCCCGGCTCGGGACAGAGGGCGAGGGCGGCGGTCAGCCCAGCGGAAGTCCGTGGGCGGTCCAGCGGTCGCCGCGGCGCTCGACGACCAGCGGGAGGCCGAAGCAGCGGGAGAGGTTGCGGGAGGTCAGTTCCATCTCGATGGGACCGGCGGCCAGTACCTTGCCCTGGCGGATCATCAGGACGTGGGTGAAGCCGGGGGCGATCTCCTCGACATGGTGGGTGACCATGATCATGGAGGGGGCGTACGGGTCGCGGGCGAGCCGGCCGAGGCGGCGTACGAGGTCCTCGCGGCCGCCGAGGTCGAGACCGGCGGCGGGCTCGTCGAGGAGGAGCAGCTCGGGGTCGGTCATCATGGCGCGGGCGATCAGGGTGCGCTTGCGCTCGCCCTCGGAGAGGGTGCCGAACTTGCGGTCCAGGTACTCGGTCATGCCGAGCCGGTCGAGGAAGGCGCGGGCGCGCTCCTCGTCGACCTGGTCGTAGTCCTCGTGCCAGGTGGCGGTCATGCCGTAGGCGGCGGTGAGGACGGTCTGGAGCACGGTCTGGCGCTTGGGGAGCTTCTCCGCCATGGCGATACCGGCGATGCCGATCCGGGGACGGAGCTCGAAGACGTCCACGCCGCCGAGGCGTTCGTCGAGGATCCGGACGGTGCCCGTGGTGGGGTAGAGATAGCTGGAGGCCAGGTTGAGGAGGGTGGTCTTCCCGGCGCCGTTGGGGCCGAGGATGATCCAGCGCTCGCCTTCCTTGACCGACCAGGAGACGTCGTCCACCAGAGCGCGTCCGTCGCGGACCACGGATACGTCCACCAGCTCCAGTACATCGCTCATGAGCGCGTTGTCTCCCCATGCAATCGTGTTGAGGTGTCCGGGGGCCCGACGCCTGTGGGCAGCCCCCTCGAAGAAATCTACGCCACCTGCCGGGCTTACCCGTCCCCCGGTCCGCCCCCGGGTCCCGGCCGGGTCGCCGCCGGGTCGCCGTCGGCCGGGGGCGGGGTGGTCCGGGGCCGGTTTCCGGGGCCCGGTCTGCCTAAGGTGGAGGGATGATCTCGGATCCTTCGGAACCACGTTCAGGACGGCTGGCGATGTGGGGCAACGCCCTGCTGGCGGGCCGGGTGTCGCCGGACGACGCGGCGGGGGCGATCACCGGTGACGACGCGGCGCACCGGGTCCGCGGGCTGCCCGGCGAGACGGCTCCGGTGGGGCTGACGCTGGCCCTGGGGCGGCTGCGGGGTCTCGGGGTGACCGGCTGGCGGGTGGCGCTGCCCGTACCGGGGCATCCGCTGGGGCTCAGCGGACCGGCCGAGTTCAACGCGCGGGCGCTGGAGGCGACGGAGGCGGCGGTCGGGTTCGGGGCGCCGTACGGGCTGGTGCCCGAGGTGTCCGAGGCCGGGCCCGCGGGCGATCGCCATGTGGAGGTCGTCTGGGAGTGTCTGCCGGTCCGGGAGGCGCATCCGGCGGACGTACCGTCGCTCGGCGAGGCGGAGCGGGAGCTGGCGGAGGGGCTGCGGGAGGCGACGCTGGTGCTGTCCCGGCTGGATGTGGCGGCGTCGGGTCCGGCGGCCGAGGCGGCGATCGACGCCTACCGGGCTCGGGCGGAGGCGGGGAGGGCGGCACTGGCGCCGGGGTATCCGCCGCGCGCGGTCCGGGTGCTGGAGCTGGCGGGCCGGGTGGGGGCGCTGGTGGCACTGGCGCTGACGAGCGGTCACGGGGGTGCGGTGAGCGCTTCGGAGATGGCGGCGCGGGGCGAGGCGCTGCGGCCGGTGGAGCGGGTGGCGCGGCGGGCGCGGGTGGCCGCGTACAACGCCTATGTGGAGGAGCTGGAGCGGGGGCGCTGAGTTCGCCGGGTGTGCCGTACGGCAGTACGTAGGGACGGCCGGGGTGCCGTGGGCGGCCGTAAGGCGGTGTGCCCTACGGCGGTGTCGAGGGTGCCGTACGGCCGGCCCCGGCCGGAGGGGGGCGGGCCCCCTCCGGCGGGTGGGGGTCAGCCGTTGTGGGCGGCGTTGCCGAAGACGGGGTTGAGCACGCCGATCACATTGACCGAGTTGCCCGAGGCGTTCACCGGGATGTGGACCGGGACCTGAACCACATTGCCGGAGGCGACGCCCGGGGAGTTGACGGCGTGGCCACCGGCGTGGGCACCGCCGCCGGTGTGGGCCGCGGCGACACCGGCGCCCGCGGCGACCAGGCTGCCGGTGATCAGGGTGAGCGCGGCGGCCTTCTTCAGGTTCTTCACGTGGGTCTTCCTCCTGGACGACGGCCGCGGCGGGTTCGCCGCGGCACGCCCTGGAGAACGGCCGGACGGCGCGGGGGTTGCGCCGTCCGGGTGACATTCATCCGACGGTATGAATCTTCGGCTCCCCGGGAACCCGGCCGGATCGGGCCGGGGCGACGGTTCCGGATCGGATCGGATCGGGGGTCAGGTGGTGAGGCCGTGGCGTACGGCCCAGAGCGCGGCCTGGGTACGGTCGGCGAGGTCGAGCTTCATCAGGATGTTGGAGACATGGGTCTTGACCGTCTTCTCCGACAGGACGAGGGCACGGGCGATCTCCCGGTTGGAGCGGCCGTCCGCGATCAGGCCGAGGACCTCGCGTTCCCGTTCGGTGAGTGTGCCGCCGCGGCCGGTGCCGGTGGCCGGGTCGTCCTGGGAGAGCAGGGCCCCGGCGACCTCGGGCTGGAGGAGGACGTGTCCGGCGTGGACGGAGCGGATGGCTCCGGCGAGCGCGTCCGGGTCGATGTCCTTGTAGACGTAGCCGGAGGCCCCGGCGCGCAGGGCGGGGACGACGGTCCGCTGCTCGGTGAAGCTGGTGACGATCAGGACCCGGGCCGGGTTGGCCGCCTCGCGCAGTCTGCGCAGGGCCTCGATGCCGTCGGTGCCGGGCATCTTGACGTCCATCAGGACGACGTCCGGCCGCAGCTCCTCGGCCCGGGCGACGCCCTCGTCGCCGTCACCGGCCTCGCCGACGACCTCGATGTCGTCCTGGACCTCCAGGAATGTACGGAGTCCGCGCCGGACGACCTGGTGGTCGTCGACGAGCAGTACGCGAATACGGTCACCCACCGGGGACCTCCATTTCGATCGTGGTGCCCTGGCCGGGCGTGGAGCGGACCCGGAGCCGGCCGCCGACGCCGCTCGCGCGGTCGCGCATGGAGACGAGTCCGAGGTGGCGTCCCGCCCGGCGGACCGTACGGGGGTCGAACCCCTTGCCGTTGTCGGTGACGCTGAGGACGGCACCGGCGCCGCGCCGGGTGAGGGTGACGTCGACCTTGTCGGCCGCGGAGTGCCGCAGCGCGTTGTGGAGGGCTTCCTGGGTGACCCGCAGCAGGGCCTCCTCCTGCGCGGCGGGCAGGGCCTTCAGTCCGCAGGTGTCGAAGGTGACCCGGGCACTGTGGGCGCGGTCGAGTACCTGGATCTGGTTGCGCAGGGTGTTGACGAGGCCGTCCTCGTCGAGGGCGGCGGGGCGCAGCTCCACCACTGCGGCGCGCAGCTCGTCGGCGGCCTCGGCGGCGAGGGCGGCGACCTGGTGCAGTTCGTCCTTGGCCCGGACCGGGTCGCGGTCGACGAGGGCGGCGGCGGCCTGGGCGGTCAGCCGGAGGGAGAAGAGCTTCTGGCTGACGGCGTCGTGCAGCTCGTGGGCGAGGCGGGAGCGTTCCTCGGCGATGGTCAGCTCGCGGCTGCGTTCGTAGAGCCGGGCGTTGGTGAGGGCGATCGCGGCGTGCTGGGCGAGGATCGACAGCAGTTCCTCGTCGTCCTCGGTGAAGCCGCAGCCGCCGTCGGTGCGGGGGCACTTCTTGTTGGCGAGGAAGAGGGCGCCGATGGTCTCCCGGCCGTCCTTGACGGGGAGGCCGAGGAAGTCCTTCATATCGGGGTGGGCGGCGGGCCAGCCGCCGAAGCGGGGGTCCTCGCGGACGTCGGCGAGCCGTTCGGTACGGGCGTCGCGGAGCATGGCGGCGAGTACGCCGTGCTGCCGGGGCAGCGGGCCGATGGCCTTCCACTGGGCGTCGCTGACGCCGTCGACGACGAACTGGGCGAAACCGCCGTGGTCGTCGGGGACGCCGAGGGCCGCGTACTCGGCGTCGAGCAGTTCGCGGGCGGAGGCGACGATCGTCTTCAGGACGTCGCGGACCTCCAGATGTCTGCTCATCGCGAGGAGTGCGGTGCTCACGGCGGCGAGGCCCGCGCCGGTTCGGTGACTCATGTGTTCACCGTACCGGCGGGAGAAGGGGCCGGTATCGGGCCGGGGACGGCGGGTGATTAGGGCCCTGGGCCTAGGTCGAAGTGCCTTCCCGGGTGGGGTCCGGCGGACGAGGCGCGGGGCACGGGACCGTTTCTACGGTGGCGGCGACGGCGCGTGGCGCGTACGGGTGCCCGCGGATGCGGGGAGCGGGCGGCGGGCCAGCGGAAGTGGAAAGGGGATGCCGATATGCCGGTAGCGGTGGTCACGGGTGGTTCCAAGGGGCTGGGGCGGGCGCTGGGGCTCGCGCTGGCGGCCCGGGGCTGGGATCTGGTGCTGGGGGCGAGGACCGGGAGCGTGCTGGCGGCCACGGCGCGTGCGGCGGCGGCGTACGGGACGCGGGTGGTGGCCGTACCGGGGGATGTCACGGACGGGGCGCACCGGGCGGCCCTGGTGGCGGCGGCCGGGGAGCTGGGGGGTCTCGACCTGCTGGTGAGCAATGCGAGTGTGCTGGGGGCCGAGCCGCTGGTCCGGCTGGAGGAGCATCCGCTGGCGGGGCTGCGGCGGGCGCTGGAGGTGAATGTGGTGGCGGCGCTGGGGCTGGTTCAGGAGGCGCTGCCGCTGCTGCGGGCGTCGGCGGCGGGCACGGTGGTGACGATCAGCTCAGAGGCGGGGGCGGAGCCGTACGAGACCTGGGGCTGCTACGGGGCGGCGAAGGCGGCGCTGGACCACCTGGCGGCCGTGCTGGGGGTGGAGGAGCCGGGGCTGCGGGTGTGGGCGGTGGATCCGGGCGATATGGACACCGATCTGCATACGGCGGCGGCCCCGGCGGAGGACGGCGAGTACCGGCCGACGCCGGAGTCGGTGGCGCCTGCGTTTCTGCGGCTGCTGGACGAGCGGCCGGTGAGCGGGCGGTACGGGGCGCGATCGCTGCTCTGACCTTTTTACGGGGGCGGGGTGCGTTGTGGGGGCGGTGCGTCGCCGGCCGCGGGCCGTATGGGTTGCCCGCGGCCGGCGACGCGCCGCCCCCTGTGCCTTCGGCGGCGGGGGGGACCCTCGGCGCCTCTTTCCCCCTTTCTCCGGCGCACCGCGCCTCCGGGTCCCGGAGGGCGCTTACTCATCGAATTGCGGCTGCAACGGATGGTGAGATCGACGGGGGGTGGGTGTGAGCCCTGGCATAGGGCGCAGGTCACTTACGAATTTCGTTAGTAGGCGGATAAAGACCTCGTGAGCGGGGTCGTGTCGGGTGAGAGGCACTTATCGCGGCAGTGCGATCCACTATCCGGGGTCGTACGTCACATGATTGCCAGGGGTTTTTGCCGCAGCTAAGAATTGCTTCTCGTTGCCGCCCCGCCGTGGAGCGAAGCAACCGCTCCGGCCCGAATGCAGTTCTCGGGCGGCAATATCCCCGACCGAAGAGGTACGCCTGTATGTCCGCGCCCAGCATCCGTATGACCAAGGCCCGCAAGGTCTCGATCGCCGGTATCGCCACCGCCGGCGCCGCAGCTGTCACCCTCTCCCTCGTGCCCGGTGGTGCCACCAAGGCCGAGGCCGCCCCCGCGCAGGTCCCGGCCGCCGTCTCGGCCGCCGCCGTGGCCGACCGGTCCGAGGCCGTCCAGGCCGCGGTGCTGAAGACGGGCCTGGAGGCCCAGAAGAACGGTTTCGACGCCCAGGTCGAGGCGGCCGTGAAGCAGGCCGTCAAGGTCGAGGCCGATGCCGCCGCCGCTGCCGACGCCGCGCTGAAGAAGGCCGCGGCCGACGCCGCCGCCAAGAAGGCCGCAGCCGCGAACGCCGCGAAGAAGCGGGCCGCCGAGTCGCAGGCCGCGACCCGTTCGGTCGCCGCTTCGGCCGCCAAGCCCGCCGCCAAGCCCAAGGTGTACGCGAACAACCTCGACGGCTGGATCCGCGAGGCGCTCGACATCATGGACAAGCACGAGATCCCGGGTTCGTACAACGGGCTGCACCGCAACATCATGCGGGAGTCCAGCGGTAACCCGAAGGCGATCAACAACTGGGACATCAACGCCCGGAACGGCATCCCCTCGAAGGGCCTGCTGCAGGTCATCCAGCCGACCTTCAACACGTACCACGTCAAGGGCACCCCGTTCGACCTGTACCACCCGGTCGCCAACATCGTGGCCGCGGCCAACTACGCCGCCGACCGCTACGGGTCGATCGACAACGTCTTCGGCGCCTACTGAGCCGACGACGGACCTCTTCGGACGCCGGAAGGGCGGCACCCCGCGCGGGTGCCGCCCTTCCGGGCTGTGGTCCTGCCGGGCCGGGCCCGGCTACTACTTGCGCATGACCTCCGGCTCGTGGCGGCGCAGCAGCCGGGCGACCGCGAGGCCGCAGACCACGCCGATGGCGAGCAGGATCCCGATATTGATCCCCCACTGGGCGACGGTGCTCTCCCAGAGCGGATCGGTGTCCCCGGGGTTCTTGGCGTCCCAGGGCGGCATCAGCCGCCCGAGGTCGAGGGTGGCGCCGACGCCCGCGATGGCCCAGCGCGAGGGCATCAGATAGGCGAACTGCTCCAGGCCGGGCGAGCCGTAGATCTTGAACAGCACACCGGTGAAGACGACCTGCACGATGGCGAACATCACCAGTAGCGGCATGGTCTTCTCGGCCGTCTTGACCAGGGACGAGATCACCAGGCCGAACATCATCGAGGTGAAGCCCAGGGCGATGATCACCAGGCACATCTCGACGGCGGGCGGCATGAGCAGGCCCTCGGAGGGCAGCTCGCGGGTGGCGAAGCCGATGCCGCAGATGATCACGCCCTGGAGGGCGGTGATCATGCCGAGGACGATCACCTTGGACATCAGATACGCGGAGCGTGACAGTCCGGTCGCCCGTTCGCGTTCGTAGATCACCCGTTCCTTGATCAGCTCACGGACCGAGTTCGCCGCGCCGGAGAAGCACATTCCGACCGCGAGGATCAGCATGATCGTGCCCGCGTCGCCGTTGAACGGGGTCTTGCCGTCGTCCGGCGCCGCCAGGCCGAACTTGGCCGGGATGACCACGCTCACCAGCCCGAGGACGGCCGGCAGGATCACCATCAGTCCCATGAAGCCCTTGTCGGAGCCGATGACGGAGAGATAGCGGCGGACCAGGGTGAAGAGCTGGGCGCCCCAGCTCTGCGGCTTCGGCGGCCGGATCTGCCGGGGGGCGGCCTGGGGGACCTGCGCCGGGGCGGCGGCCTGATCGGCGTCGGCGGCGTAGAGCCGGTAGTGCTGGGAGCCGCGCCAGCGGCCCGCCCAGTCGTAGTCCCGGTAGTTCTCGAAGGCGGAGAAGACATCGGCCCAGGTGTCGTAGCCGAAGAAGTTGAGCGCCTCGTCCGGCGGGCCGAAGTAGGCGACGGAGCCGCCGGGCGCCATCACCAGCAGCTTGTCGCAGAGGCTCAGCTCGGCGACCGAGTGGGTCACCACCAGGACGGTACGGCCGTCGTCGGCGAGGCCGCGCAGCAGCTGCATCACATCGCGGTCCATGCCCGGGTCGAGTCCGGACGTGGGCTCGTCGAGGAAGATCAGGGACGGCTTGGTGAGCAGTTCGAGGGCGACGGAGACCCGCTTGCGCTGGCCGCCGGAGAGGGCCGTGATCTTCTTGTCGCGGTGGATGTCGAGCTTCAGCTCGCGCAGCACCTCGTCGATCCTGGCCTCGCGCTCGGCGGTCGCGGTGTCCCCGGGGAAGCGGAGCTTGGCGGCGTACCGGAGCGCCTTCCGTACGGTCAGCTCCTTGTGCAGGATGTCGTCCTGCGGTACGAGCCCGATCCGCTGGCGCAGCTCGGCGAACTGCTTGTAGAGGCTGCGCTGGTCGTAGAGGACCTCGCCCTCGTTGGCGGGGCGGTAGCCGGTGAGGGCCTTGAGCAGGGTCGACTTGCCGGAGCCGGACGGGCCGATCACGGCGACCAGCGACTTCTCGGGGACGCCGAAGGAGACGTCGCGGAGGATCTGCTTGCCGCCGTCGACGGTGACGGTGAGATGGCGGGCCGAGAAGGAGACCTCACCGGTGTCGACGAACTCCTCCAGCCGGTCGCCGACGACCCGGAAGGTGGAGTGGCCGATACCGACGATGTCCTGGGGGCCGATGAGGACCGTGGCGGACTTGGCCATCGGCTGGCCGTTGACATAGCTGCCGTTGTGGGAGCCGAGGTCGCGGAGTTGGAAGCGGCCGTCGGGCGTGGCGGTGAACTCGGCGTGGTGGCGCGAGACCTGGAGGTCGGAGACGACGAGTTCGTTCTCCAGCGCGCGGCCGATCCGCATCACCCGGCCCAGGGCCAGCTGGTGGAAGGTGGTGGGACTGCGGTCGGCGTGCGGCCCCTGGCCGTGTCCCTGCGCCTGGCCGTGGCCCGGTACGTGGCCCGGGTGACCGGCGGCAAGGCCGGGCGGGGCGTGCTGGGCGGGGACGTGCGGCAACGGCTGCTGCGGGTGTGGCTGCTGCGGCTGTTGCGATATGTGCTGGTGGCCGGGGGGTTCCGGCCAGCCGTGCGGGGCCGGTGCGCCCTGCGCCGGCGGCGGGGCGCCGTGCCCCGGTACGCCCTGGGCCTGGCCGCCGTGGGCCGGGGCCACCGGTGCCGCGGCCCGGGCCGGGGCGGGCGCGGCAGGCCGGGCGTACGCCTGCGGCTGATCGTGGCCATGGGCCGGCGCGGGCGCCTGGGCCTGCGCGGGCGGCGCGGTCAGTGTCAGCAGCGGACCGTCCGTGGCGTTCCCCAGCCGGACCACCGCGCCCGCCGCGAGATCGGTCTGCTGGACCCGGTGCCCCTCCGCGTAGGTGCCGTTGGTGCTGCCGTGGTCCTCGATGATCCAGCCGCGTCCGCCCCATCGGATGCTGGCGTGCCGCCAGGACACCCGGCCGTCGTCGAAGACCACGTCCCCCTGCGGATCCCGCCCCAGGGTGTACGTCCTGGCCGGATCGAGCGTCCAGGACCTTCCATTCCATTCCAGTACGAGTTCCCGCACTCCATGCCCCACTAGTTGTCCCCCGAATTACCCCCGTGCCAGGGAGTCTAGGGAAGGCGAATATCGGGGGGAACTATTTCAGGCGGGGCACCGGAGAAGGAAACCGGGCTCGCCGCGGGCCCGGACGGCCGGGCCCACAGGGCCGGTTGACGGCCGGGAGTCCCGGCCCGACAGTGGTAGGCGTCCATCGCTCCCCCGCGCTCCCTCGGCCGCGTTCTCGCGCGCCGCCGGGAGCGGGGCGGCCGGGCGCCGGTTCGGCGGCCGGGGAGCCGGAAGGATCTGGGGAGGGGACTCGTGGCGGGCACGGACGGTTCCGGCGGCCGGGGAGCGCCCGGGTACGGACGGACCGGGCGGCGGCCCGCCGGGCGGGCGCTCCCCTGGGCCGATGTACTGCTCTCCGGCCTGGCCGCCGTCGGCTGGGCGTTCGTCGCGATGGCCGGGGCGGCAGCCCTGGGGCTGTGGCTGCTGAACGCGGACGCCGAGGGGCGGCTCGGTCCGATGACCGCCGCCGTGGTGGTGCTCGCGGTGGGCGGTTCGGTGGTCCCGGCGGGTGATGTGTCCCTGTTCGGACTGACCGGCGCCGAGGCCACGACGGGACTGGAGATCGCTCCGCTGGGGGTGGCGCTGGCGGGCGCGCTGCCGCTGGCGGTGGTCTTCCTGCGCTCCTTACGGCGGGCCGGGGCGGTGTCGGGGCGGGAGCTCGCGGTCCGGGCGGGCACGGTCGCGCTGCTGTTCACGGGGACGACGGCGGGGCTGGCCCGGGCGGGCCGGGACGTGGTGACCTTCGACGGCGAACGGCTCGTACCGGACGGCGGCGGTGGCGGTGGCGGTACGGGCCCCGGCGGGCTGTGGGATCCGGGCGGGCTACGCCTCCCGGACGGGCTGGACGACCTGGGGCGGCGGCTCGGGGACTCGGCGGGGCGGCTGCCCGGCCGGCTGGCCGAGCTGGTCGACGCCCGGGCGGCGGTCGGCTTCCGGGTGGAGGCCGCGGATTCGGCCCTGGGCGCGCTGGTGTGGGTGGCCGGGGTGCTGCTGATCGCCCTGGTGGCGGGCCGGGTGGCGCTGCCGGGCGTCGTCGGCCGATGGCACGGCCGGGCGCGCCCGGCGGCGTCGGCGCTGGTCTCCGTACTGCTGGGGGCCGTGGTCGCGGGGTACGCGGCGGCCGGGTACGCGGCGATCGGCGACGAGCATCCGCGGCTGATCGCGGGGTCGGCCCTGCTGGGGGCGCCCAACGGGGTGTGGCTGGGGGTGCCGCTCGGGCTCTTCGTGCCGGTCGGCGGACGGGCGGACGGGGTGCTGGCCGGGGCCGTGCTGCCGGATCCGCTGGACGAGTTCTTCCGGGGGGCGGACGGGGAGCCCGCGACGGTGGCCCGGCTGGCCGAGCTGGACTCCCGGGTCTGGCTGCTGGCGGTGGCCGCGGCGGTGCTGATGCTGCACGCGGGGGTGCTGGCGGCGGCCCGTACCCCGTTCGCGGGGCGGGGCCCGGCCGCCTATGCCGTCCGGTGCGCGCTGTGGCTGGGGGCTCTGTCGGCGGTGGCGCTGCCGCTGCTGGTCGAGCTGACGGAGGTGTCGGTGGGGGCGTCGCTGTCGCTGCTGGGCTTCGACGCGTTCGGGGCCGGGATCGCGGTGGCGGGCCGTCCGGGGTGGGCGGCGGCGCTGGGCGCGGTGTGGGGCGCGGGCGCGGGCGGTGCGGGGGCGCTGCTGGTGTACGCGGCGGGGCGGCGGGGCCGGGCCCGGCTGGTCGCGGAGCCCGTACCGCCCGGTGGCGGTCCCGGGGCGGTGGAGCCGTACGGACCCGGCGGGCGGGAGGCGGGCCCGTACGGTACGGGGGGCGGGCCGGAATCGGAGCCGTACGGTACGGGAGACAGCGGCCCAGGCCCGTACGATCCCGCGCCGCCGTACCGGCCGCCGAATCCGGGGACCAATCCCTATCTGCGGCGGCCCCCGGACGACCGGTGAACGGTGTCCAGCAACCGGGACACGGCGGCTCGCAGTGACGTTTCGCGGTTACGGTGGGACCACCATGAGCGCTTCGCAGAATTCCGATGTACGTACCCTTCTGGTCAAGATCTTCGGGAAGGACAGGCCGGGGATCACCGCCGGTCTGTTCGACACCCTCGCCGCCTACGCGGTCGACGTCGTCGATATCGAGCAGGTCGTCTCCCGGGGGCGCCTGGTGCTGTGCGCCCTGGTCACGGCGCCGACCACGGCCGGGGCCGACGAGGGCGATCTGCGGGCCACCGTGCACAGCTGGGCGGAGTCGCTGAAGCTCCAGGCCGAGATCATCTCGGGCACGGGCGACAACCGGCCGCGTGGTGTCGGGCGCTCCCATGTCACCGTTCTCGGCCATCCGCTGACGGCGGAGGCCACCGCGGCCATAGCGGCCACGATCACCGGTACCGGGGGGAACATCGACCGGATCTTCCGGCTAGCCAAGTATCCGGTGACGGCGGTGGAGTTCGCGGTGTCGGGTGTCGCCACCGAGGCGCTGCGGACGGCGCTGGCGACCGAGTCGGCGGAGATCGGGGTCGATGTGGCCGTGGTCTCGGCCGGACTGCACCGCCGGGCGCAGCGGCTGGTGGTGATGGATGTGGACTCGACCCTGATCCAGGACGAGGTCATCGAGCTGTTCGCGGCGCACGCCGGGTGCGAGGAGCGGGTCGCCGAGGTGACGGCCGCCGCGATGCGGGGCGAGCTGGACTTCGAGCAGTCGCTGCACGCCCGGGTGGCGCTGCTGGAGGGGCTCGACGCCTCGGTGGTGGAGAAGGTCAGGGCCGAGGTGCGGCTGACGCCGGGCGCGCGGACCCTGATCCGTACGCTGAAGCGGCTCGGCTTCCAGGTGGGGGTGGTCTCCGGCGGCTTCACCCAGGTGACGGACGATCTGAAGGAGCGGCTCGGGCTCGACTTCGCCTCGGCCAACACCCTGGAGATCGTGGACGGGCGGCTGACGGGCCGGGTCACCGGGGAGATCGTGGACCGGGCGGGCAAGGCCCGGCTGCTGCGGCGGTTCGCGGCGGAGGCCGGGGTGCCGCTGGCGCAGACCGTGGCGATCGGCGACGGCGCCAATGATCTGGACATGTTGAACGCGGCCGGTCTCGGGGTGGCGTTCAACGCCAAGCCGATGGTCCGTGAGGCCGCTCATACGGCGGTGAACGTGCCGTTCCTCGACACCGTGCTCTATCTGCTGGGCGTCACCCGCGAGGAGGTCGAGGCCGCCGACGCGGAGGCGGCGGCCGAGGACTCCGGCGGGCACGACGGACCCGGCGGACGGGGCGGAGCCGGTACGGAGAGCTGAGCCGGGAGCCCGGAGCGGGGCGACTGCCGGGTATCGCCCGGGTATCCGCCCCCGGCCCTGACGAAGGCCCCGGCGCGAACCTCGCGCCGGGGCCTGTGTCGTCGTCGGAGTCTCGTGGCCGACGGCGGCCGGGGTCAGGGGTGGGGTGTCCAGAAGTCGACGAGCCTGCCGACGCCGTGCTCCACGGACTTCCAGCCGCCGTTGAAGGTGACGACGGCGAAGGCCGAGGTCGGGAACCCGCTGCGGTTCATCCGGGGCAGCAGATCCCCCTCGGCCTCGCCCGCCAGGGCGTCCGCGAGGGCGTGCATACCGGGGTTGTGCCCGATCAGGATGAGATCGGAGACCTCGTCGGAGACCTCGTTCACCAGCGCGATCAGTTCGCCGAGCGACGCCTCGTAGAGCCGCTCCTCATAGACCGTGCGCGGACGGTGGGGCAGCTCGCCGACGGCCAGCTTCCAGGTCTCACGGGTTCTGGCGGCGGAGGAGCAGAGGGCGAGGTCGAAACTGATCCCGGTACCGGCGAGCCGGCGTCCGGCGACGGGGGCGTCCTTGCGGCCTCGCTCGGCGAGGGGCCGCTCGTGGTCGGACACCTCGGGCCAGTCGGCCTTCGCATGCCTGAGAAGAACGATCCTGCGGGAGTCGGTGGACCCGGGAGAGTCGGAGGCTGCCCCTCCGGAAGACGTGGCGACGCTCATGTCCCCCAGCTTCGCACGAAACGGGCCAGCGGGCGCGGGGTGTTGACGTCCCGCTTTCCCGGACCGGAGGCGGGTGACGCCGGGACGCGACCGTACCGGGGGCGCCCGGACCGGGGTCCCGGTGACGCTCGTACGGCCGTCCCGGGGACAGCGGCACGGCAGCGGCACGGCGGAGGGTTCGACGGGGCGGTCAGCGGGAGATGAACTGCCTGAGGTACTCCACCATCGGGGCGATCAGCGGCTGCCCCGTCGGGGAGTCGGCCCGGGCCGGTTCGGCGATCAGCACGAACAGCAGCGCGAAGGCGAGCACGGGAAGGGCGATCCCCCACCACGGCAGCCGGCTGCCGACGGTGTCGCGGGCCGGTCCCGCGTGCGGAAGACCGACGGAACGGGCGGACCGGGCACGCGGAGCGAGCACGGATGCCTCCTCGGGCTGGTCCGGACAGGGGCGCGATGGTCCGGCCCCGGGGCACGAGAAGCCCTGGAGCCGGCGCGAACTCCACCCTAGGGACGCGGGAACCCCGTTCCCATCCGGTGGCCCACCCATTGGTCCCTGAGGCCGGCCCCCTAGGGGATGGTGGGGAGAACCCCACCATCCGCCGCCGGGGGCGGCCATCCGCCCGGGCCAACCGGCTCAGGGCCTCTCTTCCCGATCTTGCCGGGGCTCGCGGGCCCTGGCGGCGCGGGTGGGGGTGCCCCGGGCGGAGCCCAGGGGGCGTACCCCCACCGCGGTGGCTCAATCCTCCGCCGTGCGATTCACGGCACCGGACCCCGCTCACCATCCCGGCCCGATCCGGAAGAAAGACCCTATCCGGGTGAGGCGATGGTGGCGATGATGCCGACCACGACGAAGAAGCCGATCATCGTCCCGAAGACGAGAAGGAGCTTCCGCTGGCCGTTCTGAGGATTCGGTTCGAGAACTGGCTGCATGCCCTCAGTCTCGCATCCCCGTCTCGTCCTCGATCGTCCGGTCCCGCCCCGCGAGAACCCCGAGCAGGATCTGCGGCACCAGCAGCCCCGCCATCAGGGTGAGGGGCAGTTGCCAGCCGCCGCTGTGCTCGTACAGCACACCGACCACCAGCGGGCCGGGGATCGAGATCAGATAGCCGGTCGACTGGGCGAAGGCGGAGAGCCGGACCACTCCGGCGGCGGACCGCGACCGCAGCCCGATCATCGTGAGCGCGAGGGGGAAGGCGCAGTTGGAGATCCCGAGGAGCAGCGCCCAGGCCCAGGCACCGGCGGCGGGGGCGGCGAGCAGCCCGGTGTATCCGGCGAACCCGCTGAGTCCGAGGACCACGACGATCGGGCCCTGGTGGCGGAGCCGGGCCGCGAGCCGGGGGATGACGAAGGCGAGCGGTACGCCCATCACCATGGTGACGGCGAGCAGTACCCCGGAGGTCCCGGCGGGCACGCCCGCGTCCCGGAAGATTTGCGGCAGCCAGCCCATGGTGATGTACGCGCCGGTGGCCTGGATCCCGAAGAATCCGGCCAGCGCCCAGGCGGTACGGCTGCGGACGATCCGCCCGGCGGGCCGCTCACCGGCACCGGAGGTGTCCGAGGGGACGGTGGCCGGGGCGGCGGCTTCGGCGGGGGCGGGCCCGGTGTCCCGGGAGCGGCGCCTCCGGTCGCGTACCACCAGCGCCCAGGGGACGACGGCGACGACGGCGAGCAGGCCCCAGACCGCGAGGCCGGTACGCCAGTCGCCGCCCAGCGCCGCCGTGAGCGGCACGGTGGTGGCGGCGACCACGGAGGAACCGACGGCCAGGGCCATCGAATAGAGGCCGGTCATGGTGCCGACCCGGTCCGGGAAGTACCGCTTGACGATCACCGGCATCAGGACATTGCCGACGGCGATGCCGATCAGGGCGAGGGCGGTGGCGGCGAGGAAGCCGGGGGTACCGCCCGCGAAGGGCCGGAGGAGCAGTCCGGCGGCGACGGCGGCGAGGCCCGCGCAGACGACGGCGGCGGGCCCGAAGCGGCGGGCGAGCCGGGGGGCGGCGATCCCGAAGACGGCGAAGGTCGCGGCGGGGACCGAGGTGAGGAGCCCGGCGACGGTGCCGCTCATCCCGAGTCCGGTACGAGCCTCCTCCAGCAGGGGACCGAGGCTGGTGATCGCGGGCCGCAGATTGAGGGCGGCGAGCACGACGGCGGCCATGACGAGCCGGGTGAGCCAGACCGTACCGGGGGTGCCGGACCCGCCCGCCGGGACGGCCTCGGCGGCTTTCCGGGAAACACGGGAAACCCGGGACACCGGGGACGGGGCGGCGCGCGGGGCGGAGGGCTCGTCGGACATGGCACCATCATAGAATCATGGGATGATTGACCGTCCACTTCCGGACGGCTGCCTCCGCCCCGCACCGGCCACCGGCCCGCCACCAGGAGCATCCATGACGCTGACCTCGCCCCGGCGCTCGGGCCTCACCGATCAGGTGATCGCCCAGCTGCGGAACCAGATCACCTCCGGTGAGTGGCCGGTCGGCTCGCGCATCCCCACCGAACCGGAGCTGGTCGAGGAGCTGGGGGTGGCCAGGAACACCGTCCGGGAGGCGGTCCGCGCGCTGGCCCACAACGGGCTGCTCGACATCCGCCAGGGCTCGGGGACGTATGTCGTCGCGACGAGCGAGCTGGCCGGGGTGATGCGGCGCCGGTTCGCCGAGTCCACCCCCCGCCATGTGGGCGAGGTCCGCTCCGCCCTGGAGTCCACCGCGGCCCGGCTGGCCGCCGAGCGGCGTACCGAACGCGATCTCGCCCAGCTCGACACTCTGCTGGCCCGCCGCGAGGAGGCCTGGCGGGCCGGGGACGCCGGACGGTTCGTCGCCGCCGATCTGACCTTCCATCTGGCGGTGGTCGCCGCCGCGCACAACGACGTACTGGGCGAGTTGTACGCGGACCTCGGCGATGTCGTACGGGACCGGCTGGCCGACCACGTGGGGCCCGAGCTGCGGCCCGAGCGCCATATGGACCACGCGGCGCTGGTGGCGGCGATCCGCGCGGGCGACGGCGACGCGGCGGCGGCCGAGGCGGCGAGCTACCACCTCAGCTGTCCGGACGGCCGCCGAACGGAAGATGGGTGACCCAGACCGCGCGGACCCGCTGCCAGCAGCGGTCGGTCAGCTCGATGTACTGCGCCGGGCCGATGTCGACGGGCGGGCCGTCGACGTCCACGTCCCACCACCGGTCGCACTCGATGTGCAGCCGGACCCGGTCGGTCACCGGATAGGGGTTGTGGCAGTAGGCGGTGGCGTACGAACCGTCGGCCTCGGTACGGCACTCCGCCCGGTACGGCTCCGGCGTCCCGGCACCGGCCGCCGACTCCTCCGGAACCGACTCCCCGGGGCCCGGGGCGTCGGCCGCCGGGCCGTTCTGCGACACCGCCTCGGGTACGGCGCCGACCAGGATCGCGGCCAGGGTAAGCAGGGGGGCGACAAGGGCCCGCGCGGCGCGCTCCGTCGTACGCACTGGCGAGACCTCCTCGGCCGTACGGCGGCCCACCGGACCGCGGCTGCACCACAAGGGGGATGGCCTCTCCACCCTCCCCCGGCGCCCGGCCCGCCGCACCCTCCGGGGGCCGAACGGGCGACGCCCCGCCCCCGCGCGATCGCGGGGAGCGGGGCGTCCGACGCCGTACGGCCGGGGCCGCTCAGGCACCCATCATGTGGACGCCGCCGTCCACGTGCAGAACCGAGCCGGTGGTGCGGGGGAAGAAGTCCGAGAGCAGACCCACGATGCCGCGGCCCGCCGGGTCTGGGTCGGACTGGTCCCAGCCGAGCGGGGCCCGGTGGTCCCAGATGTCCGACAGGTCCTCGAAACCGGGGATCGACTTGGCCGCCATCGACTTCAGCGGACCGGCCGAGACGAGGTTGCAGCGGATGCCCTTGGGGCCCAGATCGCGCGCCAGATAGCGGTTGGTGGACTCCAGGGCCGCCTTGGCGACGCCCATCCAGTCGTACTTCGGCCAGGCGACGGTGGCGTCGAAGGTCAGCCCGACGACCGAGCTGCCCTCCTCCATCAGGGGCAGACAGGCCATCGCCAGCGCCTTGTAGGAGTAGGCGGAGACGTGGACGGCGGTGGAGACGTCCTCCCAGGACGCCTCCAGGAAGTTGAAGGCGCCCTGCGGGCCGAAGGCGATCGAGTGGACGATGCCGTCGATCCGGCCGGTGTCGTCGCTCGCGTGCTCCCGGATCCGGTCCGCGAGCCCGTCGAGGTGCTCCTGGTTGGTGACGTCCAGCTCGATCACCGGCACGGGCTCGGGCAGCCGCTTGGCGATGCGCTCGACGAGGGAGAGCCGGCCGAAGCCGGTGAGGATGACCTCGGCGCCCTGCTCCTGCGCCACCTTGGCGGCGTGGAAGGCGATGGAGGAGTCGGTGAGCACACCCGTGACGAGGATGCGCTTGCCGGCGAGGATTCCGCTCATGCTGATCAGTGACCCATGCCCAATCCGCCGTCAACGGGAATGACGGCTCCGGTGATGTACGAGGCGTCGTCGGACGCGAGGAAACGCACCGCTGCGGCGATCTCCTCCGGCTTGGCGTACCGGCCGACCGGCACCTGGGCGATGATGCCCGCGCGCTGCTCGTCGCTGAGCGCCTGTGTCATGTCGGTGTCGACGAAGCCGGGCGCGACGACGTTGAAGGTGATGTTCCGCGAGCCCAGCTCACGGGCGAGGGAGCGGGCGAAGCCGACCAGACCGGCCTTGGAGGCGGCGTAGTTGGCCTGCCCGGCGGAGCCGAGGAGCCCGACGACGGACGAGACTAGGACGACCCGGCCCTTGCGGGCCCGCAGCATGGCGCGGTTGGCGCGCTTGACGACCCGGAAGGTGCCGGTGAGGTTGGTGTCGAGGACGGAGACGAAGTCCTCCTCGGACATCCGCATCAGCAGCTGGTCCCGGGTGATGCCGGCATTGGCCACCAGCACCTCGACCGGGCCGTGCTTCTCCTCGATCTCCTTGTACGCCTGCTCCACCTGCTCGGCGTCGGTGATGTCGCAGCGGACCGCGAGGAAGCCCTCCGGGGGCTCGCCGGAGCGGTAGGTGATCGCGACCTGGTCTCCGGCGTCGGCGAAGGCGCGGGCGATGGCGAGGCCGATGCCCCGGTTTCCTCCGGTGACAAGAACCGAGCGGCTCAACGGTTCACCCTTTCGATCGACGGACTGGTACTGCCGGGTACCCCCGAAACTATCGGTCCGGGGAGGCTGCCGGAGAATCGGGCCCTGACAGCGCCTTCGACGCGGCACTGTCGGATCCCTACAGAAGCCGGGGCAGGGTCCCCCGGGCGTTCGTCCGGACGGGGGTACCGGGGCGGCCGGTCCCGCGGGCGGTCCGGCGGGGGCACGGCGGCCGGTACGCGGCACCGGGCCCGACCGGTACCGGCGCGTCCGGGCCGCCCGCCGAAGGCGGGGAAAGACGCTGGGCAACGGCCGACTCCCGCGACATGATCGGGCACGACCGGTACGGGGAAGGCGACCCGCCGGTCTCGACGACAGGAGACATTGGTGCCTCATTCCATCGACGCGGCGTTCACGGCGCTGCCGCTGCGGGCGCTCGCCGACGCGGCACTGGCCCGGGCCCGGGCCCTCGGCGCCGATCACGCCGACTTCCGTTTCGAACGCGTCCGCAGCGCCTCCTGGCGGCTGCGCGACGCCCGCCCCGCCGGTTCCTCCGACACCACCGACCTGGGCTACGCGGTCCGGGTGGTGCACGGCGGGGCCTGGGGTTTCGCCTCCGGAGTCGATCTGACCATGGACGCGGCGGCCCGGGTGGCGGGGCAGGCGGTGGCGATGGCGAAGCTGTCGGCCCGGGTGATCGCGGCGGCGGGCTCCGACGAGCGGGTGGAACTGGCGGACGAGCCGGTCCACACGGACCGGACCTGGGTCTCCTCGTACGAGATCAACCCCTTCGACGTACCCGCCGAGGAGAAGGCGGCCCTGCTGACCGACTGGAGCGCCCGGCTGCTGGCCGCCGACGGGGTCGCGCATGTCGACGCGTCCCTGCTCACGGTGCAGGAGAACAAGTTCTACGCGGACACCGCGGGGACCGTCACCACCCAGCAGCGGGTCCGGCTCCACCCCGAGTTCACGGCGGTCGCGGTGGACGAGACGACCGGCGAGTTCGACTCGATGCGCACCATCGCGCCCCCGGCGGGCCGGGGCTGGGAGTATCTGACCGGCACCGGCTGGGACTGGGGCTCCGAGCTGGAGCGGATCCCGGAGCTGCTGGCGGAGAAGATGCGGGCGCCGAGCGTCGAGGCGGGCCGCTACGACCTGGTCGTCGACCCGACCAATCTCTGGCTGACGATCCACGAGTCCATCGGCCACGCCACCGAGCTGGACCGGGCGCTGGGGTACGAGGCGGCCTACGCGGGCACCTCGTTCGCCACCTTCGACCGGCTGGGGAAGCTGGAGTACGGCTCGTCGGTGATGAATGTGACCGGCGACCGGACGGCGGAGCACGGTCTGGCGACCGTCGGCTACGACGACGAGGGCGTCGAGGCCCAGTCCTGGGACCTGATCAAGGACGGCAGGCTGGTGGGGTACCAGCTGGACCGGCGGATCGCCCGGCTGACCGGGCTCGGCCGGTCCAACGGCTGCGCCTACGCCGACTCCCCCGCGCACGTCCCGGTCCAGCGGATGGCGAATGTGTCGCTGCGGCCCGCGCCGGGCGGTCTGTCGACGGAGGACCTGATCGGCGGCGTCGAGCGGGGAATCTACGTCGTCGGGGACCGGTCGTGGTCGATCGACATGCAGCGCTACAACTTCCAGTTCACCGGCCAGCGGTTCTTCCGGATCGAGAACGGCCGGCTCGCCGGCCAGCTGCGCGATGTCGCGTACCAGGCCACGACCACGGAGTTCTGGGGCTCTATGGAGCAGGTCGGCGGCCCGCAGACCTATGTCCTGGGCGGCGCGTTCAACTGCGGCAAGGCCCAGCCGGGCCAGGTCGCCGCGGTCTCGCACGGCTGCCCTTCGGCGCTCTTCCGCGGGGTGAACATCCTCAATACGACGCAGGAGGCGGGCCGGTGAGCGGGCGGGAGCACCCTCCCCGCCGGGGTCCGGAACGACCCCGGTACGAGGCGCGAGTCCGGCCGCCGGGCTGGCGGCCGGAGCACGGGACCGGGGCGGTCACCCCCGGCGAGCAGAACTGGAACACGACGCAGGAGGCCGGTCGATGAGCCGTAACAGCAAGCCGTACGAGATCGTCGAGCGGGCCCTGGGACTCTCCACCGCCGACGGCTGTGTGGTGATCGCGGACGAGCACTCGACCGCCAATCTGCGGTGGGCCGCGAACGCGCTCACCACGAACGGGGTCACCCGGGGCCGGACGCTCACAGTGATCGCGACCGTCGACGGCGCCGAGGGGACCGCTTCGGGCGTGGTGTCCAGGTCGGCCGTCACCGACGCCGACCTGGAGCCGCTGGTACGGGCCGCGGAGGAGGCGGCCAGGGCCGCCGGGCCCGCCGAGGACGCCCAGCCGCTGGTGGCCGGCCGGGACGCGGACCCAGCCTTCACCGAGCCGCCCGCCGAGACCTCGTCGGCAGTCTTCGAGCGGTTCGCACCGGCGCTGGGCGAGTCGTTCGCCCGGGCCAAGGCGGGCGGCCGGGAGCTGTACGGCTTCGCCAACCACGAGCTGACCTCGACCTATCTGGGGACCTCCACCGGGCTGCGGCTCCGGCACGACCAGCCCAACGGCACCCTGGAACTGAACGCCAAGTCCCCGGACCGGTCCCGGTCGGCCTGGGCCGGGCGCGCCACCCGTGACTTCACCGATGTGGACCCGGCGGCCCTCGACACCGAACTGGCCGAGCGGCTGGGCTGGGCCGAGCGGCGGATCGAGCTGCCCGCCGGGCGGTACGAGACGCTGCTGCCGCCGACGGCCGTCGCCGATCTGCTGATCTACCAGCTGTGGTCGTCGGCGGCCCGGGACGCGGCCGAGGGCCGTACGGTCTTCTCCCGGCCCGGCGGCGGGACCCGGATCGGGGAGCGGCTGAGCACCCTGCCGCTGACGCTCCGCAGCGACCCGCGCGAGCCGGGCCTGGAGTCGTCGCCGTTCGTGATCGCGCACTCCTCGGGCGACGACGCGTCCGTCTTCGACAACGGGCTGCCGGTGGCCGCCACGGACTGGATCCGGGGCGGGAAGCTGGAGCGTCTGGTCACCACCCGGCACAGCGCCGGTCTGACCGGGCTGCCGGTGGCGCCGGGCGCGGGCAATCTGATCCTCGACGGCGGCGACGGCCGGTCCCTGGCGGAGATGGTCGCATCGACGGAGCGCGGACTGCTGCTGACCTGCCTCTGGTACATCCGCGAGGTCGATCCGGCGACCCTGCTGCTGACCGGGCTGACCAGGGACGGCGTGTATCTGGTCGAGGGCGGCGAGGTGGTGGGCGCGGTGAACAACTTCCGGTTCAACGAGTCGCCCGTCGATCTGCTCTCCCGGGCCGTGGAAGCGGGCCGTACGGAGCGGACACTGCCGCGCGAGTGGGGCGACTGGTTCACCCGGGCCGCGATGCCCGCACTGCGGGTCCCCGATTTCAATATGAGTTCGGTGAGCCCGGGCGTATAACCTCGAAGGGACCACGGCGCACCCCCCGGGTGTGCGCCGCCGGTCACCTCGCGCACCGTACGCCTCAGGCGTATGGCGCGCGTCACATCTATCGCAGAGCCGAGGAGACACGAGAGTCGTGACGGACATCGTCGACGAGCTGCGGTGGCGCGGGCTGATCGCCCTCTCCACCGACGAGGACGCATTGCGCAAGGCGTTCGCGGACGGTCCCGTCACGTTCTATTGCGGTTTCGACCCGACCGCGCCCAGTCTCCACCTGGGGAACCTGGTGCAGATCCTCACCATGCGCCGGATCCAGCAGGCGGGCCACCGTCCGCTCGGTCTGGTCGGCGGGGCGACGGGCCTGATCGGCGACCCGAAGCCGACGGCGGAGCGGACCCTGAACGACCCGGAGACCGTCGCCGCCTGGGTCGGGCGGGTACGCGGCCAGATCGAACGGTTCCTCGACTTCGAGGGCCCGAACGCGGCCACCATGGTCAACAACCTGGACTGGACGCAGGGCCTGTCCGCGATCGGTTTCCTGCGGGACGTCGGCAAGTACTTCCGGGTCAACAAGATGATCGCGAAGGAGGCGGTCGCCCGGCGGCTGAACTCCGACGCGGGTATCAGCTACACCGAGTTCAGCTACCAGATCCTCCAGGGCATGGACTACCTGGAGCTGTACCGGCGGTACGGCTGCGTCCTCCAGACCGGCGGCAGCGACCAGTGGGGCAACCTGACCGCCGGAACGGATCTGATCCACCGGGTCGAGCCGGAGGCGAAGGTCCACGCGCTGGCCATTCCGCTGATCACCAAGGCCGACGGCACCAAGTTCGGCAAGACGGAGTCCGGCACGGTCTGGCTGGACGCCGAGCGGACCACCCCGTACGCCTTCTACCAGTTCTGTCTGAACGCGGACGACCGGGACATCTCCAAGTTCCTGCGGATCTTCAGCTTCCGGTCCCGGGCGGAGATCGAGGAGCTGGAGCGGCTGACCGAGGAGCGCCCGCAGGCCCGGGCCGCCCAGCGGGCCCTGGCGCAGGAGCTGACGACGCTGGTCCACGGCGCCGAGCAGTGCGCGGCGGCGGAGAACGCGGCGAAGGCCCTCTTCGGCCAGGCAGAGCTGGCGGACCTCGACGAGCCGACGCTGCGGGCGGCGCTCGCGGAGCTGCCGGTGGCCCGGGTCGCCGAGCCGGGCCCGGTCGTCGACCTCTTCGCCGAGGTGGGCCTGGTCGCCAGCAAGTCGGCGGCCCGGCGGACCGTGAAGGAGGGCGGGGCCTACGTGAACAACGTCAAGGTCACCGCCGAGGACGCGGTGGTCGCGGCGGACGAGCTGCTGCACGGCCGCTGGCTGGTCCTGCGCCGGGGCAAGAAGAACCTGGCGGCGATCGAGGTCACGGCCGCGGAGTAACGCCGCCTCGCGGTGCGGCGCCCCGTTTGTCGCGGGGCGCCTCGGCCCTCCGGGTGAGCTCCACAACCCGGGCCGCGCCCGGCGCCCTGACGTTGTCGGCGGACTGCCACCCGTCTGTGGCTTGTCGCGCAGTTCCGCCCCCTGGTTGCCTTGCCCTCCTGAGCGCCCTCGAAAAGGGACTGCCTTCCTCTTACCGGGGGGAGCGGGCCCCCTTCCGGGGCGGGGCCTCTTTCAGGGTCGGCGCCGGGAAGAGCATTTTGGGGCGCGTGGCACTGCGCGAACAGCCACCGACGGCGCGCGGTCGCCCGGCGACACTCGCCCGGCTGGGCGAACGGCGTGGGGCCTCACCCGGAGGGCCGAGGCGCTGGGGCCACCCCGGGTCAGGGCCCTCCGGAAGTGCGGCGACCTCGCCGGAGGCGTTACGCGCGTTGGCGGTTGCCGCGCATCGCGACCCATGCCCGGTCTCCCAGGAAGACCAGGATGACCGCCGCGACGATCTGGAACGCGTGTCGGCTCCAGTCGATTCCGGCGGTCTCCGCCACCCCGAGCCCCGCCGCGATCCAGTTGCCGATCACGGCGCCACCGATGCCGCAGATGGTGGCGAGCCACAAGGGAAGATGCTGTTTGCCCGGCAGGATCAGCTTGGCGAGCAGACCCAGCACGAATCCCACGATGATCGCCCACAACCAGCCCATGGCCGCCTCCTCGTCCCGCTCCGTGTGAGCAGGTACGCCGCCAATTCTGAGCCTTTCGACCAAATGGCGCATGTCGGGCCAATGCCGGTCACTTCGATGGCATCCCGGGGGGCGCCCCGGTCTCGTGGTGTCCGGCGCCCCGGCGTACCGTGGTCGGGGCGGAGCGGGGAGCGCGCCGCGGACGACAGGCGGTGGAGATGTGATGCGGCGGCGGGTGGGCGCGGAGGTCTTCCGGATCACCGGGGCACGGCAGGGACTGGCCGAGGACGTCCGGGGGCGGCAGCGCCGCTATGTCATCTCGATGACGGTTCGTACGCTGTCGTTCGTGGCCGCGGCCGTGCTGTGGAACATCGAGCGGCACGTCGCGATCGTGGCGATCGTCCTCGGCATGCTGCTGCCCTATGTGGCGGTCGTACTGGCCAACGCGGGCCGGGAACGCCCCCCGTCGCTGCCTTCCACCTTCGCCCTGCCGACGGTTCCGCCCGCCCTCGGCCCCGGTGCTCCCGCGGGCTTCGGCACGGCGGCCGGAAACGGCCCCCAAGGCGCGGCAACGGCCGGGAAAACGTCAGATCAATAGTTCAAGTTCGGGTGCCCGACGGCGCGTTGGCCGTGGCATACTGCCTACGCGCTCCGCATCCCCCGTCGGAGCGACGGACCGACGCCGGGCAGCTCCCCCCGTGGCTGCTCGGCGTCGCCTTGAGCGGGTACATGCGTGGAGAATGAGCCGGTGCTTATCGACCCGGTGAACGACGAGAACCCCATCTGCTCTGCCAAGGGCTGCCGGACGGCCGCCGTGTGGGTGCTGGCCTGGAACAACCCGAAGCTGCACACCCCGGAGCGCCGCAAGACCTGGCTGGCCTGCGACGAACACCGGGAGCACCTCTCCCAGTTCCTGGGGGTGCGCGGCTTTCTGAAGGAGCTCGTGACCCTGGCGGAGTGGCACGACCGTCCCGGCTCCGACGGCTGATCCGGCCGCCGGTATCCCGTCGCCCCCGGCCGGTCAGCCACCGATCGCCGACATCGGCCGGTCGGGCTGGAGGAACGCGGGGTCGTCCAGCCCCGAGCCCGCCTTCTTGCCCCACATCGCCCGCCGCCAGATCCGGGCGATCTCCTCGTCCGGTTCCCCGGCCCGCAGGGCGGCCCGCAGATCGGTCTCCTCGCGGGCGAAGAGGCAGGTCCGCACCTGGCCGTCGGCGGTGAGCCGGGTTCGGTCGCAGGCGGCGCAGAACGGCCGGGTGACCGAGGCGATCACGCCGACGCGGTACGGCCCGCCGTCCACCAGCCATCGTTCGGCGGGCGCGGAGCCCCGTATCTCCTCGCCTTCGGCGGTGAGGGTGAACCGGGTCCGCAGGGAGGCGAGGACGTCCCCGGCGGTGATCATGCCGTCGCGCTGCCAGCCGTGCTGGGCGTCGAGCGGCATCTGCTCGATGAATCTCAGCTCGTAGCCGTTTTCGATCGCCCAGGCCAGGAGGTCGGGAGCCTCGTCGTCGTTGAGCCCCGGCATCAGCACCGTATTGACCTTGACGGGGTCGAGTCCGGCGGCCCGGGCGGCCAGCAGGCCCTCGACGACGTCCCGGTGGCGGTCCCTGCGGGTGAGCGTCTTGAAGACCTCGGGCCGCAGGGTGTCGAGGGAGACATTGACCCGGTCGAGTCCGGCGGCCCGGAGCGCCGGGGCGATTCTGGCCAGTCCGATGCCGTTGGTGGTGAGGGACAGCCGGGGGCGGGGTTCGAGGGCGGCGCAGCGCTCCACGATGCCGGGCAGGCCGGGCCGGAGCAGCGGTTCGCCGCCGGTGAACCTGACCTCGGTGACTCCGAGGCCGGTGACGGCGATCCGGACCAGCCGGACGATCTCGTCGTCGGTGAGCAGCTCGGGTTTGCCGAGCCACCGCAGGCCTTCCTCGGGCATGCAGTAGGTGCAGCGCAGATTGCACCGGTCGGTCAACGAGACCCGCAGGTCCGTGGCCACTCGGCCGTAGGTGTCGACGAGCACGGTCGGCCTCCTCCCCCGAACGATTCCTGGTCCCGAGCCTACGCCAGGGCTGTGCCGGCCTCCCCGGCGTGCGGTACGGCCCCGGGGGCGGCCGGGTCGCGTACCGCAGCGGCCCGGCCGCGCTCCGTCCTCCGGCGGCGGGTGAGTGGGTCAGTGGGCGCCGACCCCGGTGAGGGACTTGACCTCCAGCTCCGCGTATTTGCCCGGGTCCGGCTTCTCCTTGGTGAGGACCGAGCCGAGCCAGCCGAGCAGGAAGCCGAGGGGGATGGAGACCAGTCCGGGGTTCTCCAGCGGGAACCAGTAGAAGTCGAGGCTCTTGAACATCGAGGTGGGCTTGCCGGAGACGACCGGGGAGAAGATCACCAGCACCACGGAGGAGATCAGTCCGCCGTAGATGGACCAGAGGGCTCCCTGGGTGGTGAACCGCTTCCAGAACAGGCTGTAGAGGATCGTCGGGAGGTTGGCGGAGGCGGCGACCGCGAAGGCGAGGGCGACCAGTCCGGCGACGTTCAGGTCGCGGGCGAGGGCGCCGAGGGCGATGGAGGCGACGCCGATGGCGACGGTCGCCCAGCGGGCCGCGCGTACCTCCTCCTTCTCGGTGGCCTGCCCCTTGCGGATGACATTGGCGTAGATGTCGTGGGCGAAGGAGGAGGACGAGGCGAGGGTGAGGCCCGCGACGACGGCGAGGATGGTGGCGAAGGCGACCGCGGAGATCACCGCGAGCAGGATCGCGCCTCCGGATGAGTCGGTGCCGCCGAGATGGAGGGCGAGCAGTGGCGCCGCCGTGTTGCCCGCCTTGTTGGAGGCGGTGATCTCGGCTTGCCCGACCAGGGCGGCGGCGCCGAAGCCGAGGGCGATGGTCATCAGATAGAAGCCGCCGATGATGCCGATCGCCCAGATCACGGACTTACGGGCGGCCCTGGCCGTGGGCACGGTGTAGAAGCGGATCAGGATGTGCGGCAGTCCGGCGGTGCCGAGGACGAGGGCGATACCGAGGGAGAGGAAGTCCAGTTTGGAGGTCTCCGTGGCGCCGTACTTCAGTCCCGGCTCCAGGAACGCGGCGCCGTGGCCGCTCTTCTCGGCGGCGGTGCCGAGCAGGTCGGAGATGTTGAAGTCGAACTTCAGCAGGACCAGGAAGGTGATCAGCAGGGTGCCCGCGATCAGCAGGACGGCCTTCACCATCTGGACCCAGGTGGTGCCCTTCATCCCGCCGATGGTGACGTAGAGGATCATGATCACGCCGACCAGGGCGACGATCAGTACCTTGCCGGTGTCGGTGGTGATGCCGAGGAGCAGGGAGACCAGCACGCCGGCTCCGGCCATCTGGGCGAGCAGATAGAAGATGGAGACCACGATCGTGGAGGTCCCGGCCGCGGTGCGGACCGGGCGCTGGCGCATCCGGTAGGCGAGGACGTCGCCCATGGTGAACCGGCCGGAGTTGCGGAGCGGTTCGGCGACCAGCAGCAGGGCGACCAGCCAGGCGACGAGGAAGCCGATGGAGTAGAGGAAGCCGTCGTAGCCGAAGAGGGCGATGGCGCCCGCGATGCCGAGGAAGGACGCGGCGGACATGTAGTCGCCGGAGATGGCGAGCCCGTTCTGGAAGCCGGTGAACTGGCGGCCGCCCGCGTAGAAGTCGGCGGCGCTCTTGGTCTGCCGGCCGGCCCAGACGGTGATGATCAGGGTGGCGACGACGAAGAGTCCGAAGAGGGTGATGATCAGCGGCCGGTGTTCGGTGGTCGCGTTCTCGGCGGCGAGGTGCAGGGAGTGGTTCACGCCTCGCCCTCCATCCGGGCCCGGATCGCCTCGGCCCTGGGGTCCAGTTCGTTCGCGGCGTGCCGGGCGTACCACCAGGCGATCAGGAAGGTGGTGAGGAACTGGGCGAGGCCGAGGACGAGCGCCACATTGATATGGCCGAAGAGCCGGGTGCCCATGAAGCCGCCCGCGTAGTTCGACAGCAGGACGTAGACCAGGTACCAGGCGACGAAGGCGATCGTGAGGGGGAACGCGAAGGAGCGGTAGGCGTGCCGCAGCTCGCCGAACTCCTCGCTCCGCTGCGTCTCGACGAAGCTCTCGGTGGTGGGCTGGGCGGGCCCGGGGGCGGTGTGGTTCACGGGTGGCGGCGGTGCGTCGGTGGTCACGGACTCTCCTGTTGACGCCGGGGTCGTGGGAAGACGACTGGTCGGACCGGACAAAGCCGGCCTCGTTGCTCGGTGGGGGTCAGGGGGCGGTTCGATGGTGCTCCACCTCCTGACAACGGCACGGAGAGCACGCCGGGTGGGTTCAACTTCGACGTTTTTTCCTCCTCCCGGGGCCGTTTGTCGGTTCGAACACATTGATGACAACCAAGATCGACGCTAGGTTCCTTTGCCATGTACTCGCCCATCTGTGCCATCGGCGCGAGGGGCGGTAGCCAGTGATCCGGCACCGTATTTCGATGATGTGGAGACCCCATGGCTCATCCGGGAACCAGACGGCGGCGTGCGACGGCCCTCACCGCGGGTCTGGCGCTCACGGCCACCCTCGGCTTCCTTCCCGCGGGCGCCGCCTCGGCCGCCGACGCGACCGCCCCGTCGGGTGCGTCCGCCGCGGTCGCGGCGTCGGTGTTCGACGGACCGCAGCTGTCGTACGTGGTCAATGTGAAGGGCGGCTACGGCACCGCCAAGAAGGTCAAGCAGGCGATATCCGCCGCGGGCGGCTCCATAGTGATCGCCTATGACCAGATCGGCGTGATCGTCGTCCACTCGAAGAACCCGGCGTTCGCGCAGACCATCCGTACGGTCCGCGGTGTCGAGTCCGCCGGTGCCACCCGTACGGCCCCGATCGCCGCCGCCACGGACACCGCGATCGACTCCGAGCGCCCGCTGACGGCCCAGGAGGCCCGGGACTCGGCCGCGGCCGCCTCCAACGGCCAGGACCCGCTGGAGCCGCTGCAGTGGAGCCTGCCCGCCATCAAGGCGGACAAGGCGCACCAGCGCACCCTCGGCAGCAAGAACGTCACGGTCGCCGTGATCGACACCGGGGTCGACGACACCCACCCCGACCTGGCGCCCAACTTCGACACCCGCGCCTCCGCCAACTGCGTCACCGGCAAGCCGGACACCACCCCCGGCTCCTGGCGCCCCGGCCCGACCGAGTCCAACCACGGCACGCATGTCGCGGGCACCATCGCGGCGGCGAAGAACGACATCGGCGTCACCGGTGTCGCGCCCGGTGTGAAGGTCTCCGGCATCAAGGTCTCCAACCCCGACGGGTTCTTCTACACCGAGTCCGTGGTCTGCGGCTTCGTCTGGGCCGCCGAGAACGGCGCCGAGATCACCAACAACAGCTACTACGTCGACCCGTGGCTGTTCAACTGCGCCACCGACCCGGACCAGACCGCGCTGGTCGACGCCGTCACCCGTGCCACCCGCTACGCCGAGCGCCGGGGCGCGGTCAACGTGGCCGCGGCGGGCAACTCGCGGATGGACCTGGCCGCCGACCAGCTGACGGACACCACCAGCCCCAACGACGCCGCCGAGCAGGCCACGCGCACCATCGACCCGAGCGTCTGCCTCGACATCCCGACCCAGCTGCCGGGTGTCGTGACGACCTCGTCGCTGGGCGCCAAGGGCCTCAAGTCGTCGTTCTCGAACTACGGCGACGGCGTGGTGGACATCTCCGCGCCCGGCGGTGACGCGACCCGCTACCAGGCGCCCGACGGCGAGGCCGTCGACGGCCGGATCCTGTCGACGCTGCCCGGCGGCCAGTACGGCTACAAGGCCGGTACGTCGATGGCGTCCCCGCATGTCGCGGGTGTCGCGGCGCTGATCAAGTCGAAGTACCCCTACGCCCCGCCGGCGGTCGTGAAGGCGCTGCTGTACGGCCAGGCCGACGACACGGCCTGCACCAACCCGTACGACTTCAACAACGACGGCGCCGTGGACGCGGTCTGTGAGGGCGACAAGCGGAAGAACGGCTTCTACGGCGAGGGTGTCACGGACGCGCTCGACGCGGTGCGCCGCTGATCCCCTCCCCGTGACACCACCACGGGGAGGATGACGGAGAGGGCCGGACGGATGTCCGGCCCTCTCTCCTTTTTCCTCGGGTACGGGACCCGGGGCCTACGAGTCCGGAGGCGCGGCCCGCCGGGCCGCGGCGAGCACCCCCAGGGCGAGGAGGCCCTGTCCGGCGCTGTAGAGGAGCATGATCCAGAAATCGGAGCCGGGCGGCTGCGGCCAGTCGGCGACCCCGGTGGCGATGATCAGGTCCGAGACCAGGAAGAGGGCGCCGCCGGTCCCGGCGACCGGGCCGAGGGCGGCGGACCGCCAGGCCGTCACGGTCAGCAGCACGGCGTATCCGGCGACCGGGATCCGCAGTTCGGCCGGGAGGCCGGGCCAGAGCAGGGCGACCACGGTGACCAGGGCGACGCCGTAGAGGGGCCCGGACCACACCGGGGGCGCGGCCGGTCCGCGGAGCCGGGCGAAGAGGGCGAGATAGCAGAGATGGCCGAGGGCGAAGGAGCCCATCCCGAGGAGGAAGGCCGTCTCGGCGCCGGAGAGCAGGAAGACGTCCCCGGCCCAGCCGAAGGCCAGCGCCGCCACCAGGAGCCGGGGGCCGCCTCGTACCAGGACGAACGCGGCGATCAGCGGCATCAGCAGCGGCTTGGCGATCCGGTGGCCGGTCTCGGCACCGGCCACCAGGGAGCCCAGATCGGCCAGGAGCGCCACGGCGAAGGCGGCCATCAGCACCCGGGCGGCGAGGGCGGCCCGGTCCCTCGGCGGGGCGGGCCGGGGGGTGGTGGGGATCTCCTCGATGGTCACGCGGCACGTCCTGCGGGGGTCTCGGGGGCGGTGGGGGCCGTCACGGGGTCGGGGGTCCCGGCGGATCCGGGGGGTGTCGGAACCACGGGCGGCCCCGGGGGCCGGGATGTTCCGGAGGGGGCCGGTAGGGGCTGCCGGCCGGGGCCCCGCAGCAGCCGTCCCGCCCGCTCCCGCCAGGAGGCCGCCGCGCGCAGATCGCGGGCGATGGCGGCGTACTCGTGGGTGGCGACCCGCAGCGGGTTGTAGGTGTCGATGTTCTTGGTGAGCCCGTAGACGGGCCGCTCGTCCTCGACTGCGAACGAGCCGAAGAGCCGGTCCCAGACGATCAGGATCCCGCCGAAGTCGCGGTCCAGATAGCCGCCCTGCGAGGCATGGTGCACCCGGTGGTGGGATGGGGTGTTGAAGAGGTACTCGACCGGCCGGGGCAGCTTCCCGATCCGCTCCGTGTGAACCCAGAACTGGTACACGAGATTGATCGATGAGCAGAGCGCCACCACCGCCGGATGGACCCCGAGGGCGATCATCGGCAGATAGAACGGCCAGACGGTGAGGCTGGTCCACGGCTGGCGCAGTGCCGTCGTGAGATTGAACTTCCGGCTGGAGTGGTGGACCACATGGCAGGCCCAGAGGATCCGGACGACATGGTGGGCGCGATGGGACCAGTAGTAGAGGAAGTCCTGGACGAGCAGCATCAGCGGCAGGGTCCACCAGAGGAGGGGGACCCTGGCCGGGGTGAGTTCGTACACCACCGTATAGACGGCGACGATGGGGATCTTCCACAGTAGGTCGAAGACCATACTGCCGATTCCCATACCGACGCTGGTGGCCGCGTCCCGGATGTCGTAGCCCGCCGCTTCCTCGTCCGGCCGGAGCCGGTAGCTCACCAGCTCCACGGCCGTGAGCAGGACGAAGGCGGGGATCGACCACAGCACGACATCGGGCGGGTTCGGCATGGGTGCACCGTAGACGCGGGCCGAGGGATGCGGCTAGGGGTTGTTACCGACAAGTATGCGAGACGGATTGTCAGCAAGTTTTGGTGGTTTCCACCAACTGCGCGGACGGCTCCGGGCGGTGGGCGGCGCCGGACCCGGCTCATACCCCCACCGCGCCGAGGAGCGACCCCGCCGCATAGGTGACGGCCATCGCCAGCGCCCCGCCGCCGGTGTTCCTGACGATCGCGGGCCCGGCCCGCGCCGCGCCGAGCCGGGCGCTCCACCAGCCGGTGAGGACGAGGGCCGCGAGGACGGAGCCGACGGTGACGGCCAGCCGGACGTCCGCCGGTGGCAGCACGATCGCCAGCAGCGGCAGCAGGGCGCCGACGGTGAAGGCGAGGAAGCTGGCACCGGCCGCGTGCCAGGGGTTGGCCAGCGCGTCCGGGTCGATACCCAGCTCGACCCGGGCGTGGGCGCGCAGCGCGTCGCGCTCGGTGAGCTGGACGGCCGCCTCCCGGGCGACCTCGCGGGTCAGGCCGCGCTCCGTCAGCAGATCGGCCAGCTCGGCCAGTTCCGCCTCGGGCTCCTCCCGCAGCTCGCGCCGCTCGACGGCGAGCGCGGCCTTCTCGGAGTCCCGTTGCGTGGAGACGGAGACGTACTCCCCGGCCGCCATGGACATCGATCCGGCGAGCAGTCCGGCCAGGCCGGAGGTGAGCAGGGCGGACCGGTCGCCGGTGGCACCCGCGACGCCGACGACGAGTCCGGCGGTGGAGACGATGCCGTCATTGGCGCCGAGGACGGCGGCGCGCAGCCAGTTGAGCCGGGTGCCCAGGCCGGTGCCGTGGGGTTCGTGGTGGGGTCCCGGCGGCGGCTCCGGCGGCCCGGCCCCGGTGGCGTCGTACGTCACGACGGGAGCGTCCCACCGATCGGTCCGGGGCCGGTGGAACGACCCGCCCGGACTCCGCCGCCGTACGGGCCCCGGCACACCCCCGGCCGGACCGCCGGACCCGGGCCTGCGGCCGGGGTGGGACGGGCGGGCGGAGCTGAGGGGGCGTAAGGGGCGCGCGGGACAGGCGGATCGGGGCGGAATCCGGGCGGTCCGAGGATCGGCCGCCGGAGTGTCAGTGGCGGGCCGTATTCTCTGTGACCATGCTCGACGACAGCGCGACCACAGCGGCGGACTGGCCAACCGCATACCCCCAGGGGTATGCGGTGGTCGATGTGGAGACCACCGGACTGGCCCGGGACGACCGGATAATCTCCGCCGCCGTCTACCGGCTGGACGCGCGGGGCGATGTCGAGGACCACTGGTACACGCTGGTCAATCCGGAGCGCGACCCCGGCCCGGTCTGGATCCACGGACTCACCGACGACGTGCTGGCGGGCGCCCCCCTCTTCACCGAGATCGCCGACGAGTTCTCGAAGCGGCTGGCCGACCGGGTGCTCGTGGCGCACAACGCCCTCTTCGACTGGTCCATGATCGCCCGGGAGTACGCCCGGGCGGACCGCACCCCGCCCGTCCGGCGGCGGCTGTGCACGATCGCCCTGGCCAAGGAGCTGGCCCTGCCGCTGCCCAATCACAAACTGGAGTCGCTGGCCGCGCACTTCGGCGTGGTCCAGCGGCAGGCCCATCACGCGCTGGACGACGCGCGGGTGCTGGCGGAGGCGTTCCGCCCCAGTCTCCACGCGGCGGCCCGGGGCGGGGTGCGGCTGCCGCTGCTGGAGTGCCGTCCGCTCACCGAGTGGTCCGACTCCCCCGCCGGATCCCTGCGGGTCGGCTACCAGTCGTCGTACGGCCACCGGGCGCCGGGCTCCTCGTACGGCGGCTGGCGCCCGTCGCGGAAGCGGCCCGCCTGCCCCCACCCCAACCCGGGGCGCTATGTGGACGGGGAGCCGCTGAAGCAGGGCATGCGGATCGCGTTCTCGGGCGACACCTCGGTCGACCGCGAGCTGCTGGAGGACCGGGCCTTCGACGCCGGTCTGCACATCGCGACCAGCGTCTCCCGGCTGACCAGCCTGCTGGTGACCAACGACCCGGATTCGGCCACCTCCAAAACGGTCAAGGCACGGGCGTACGGCACACCGGTCGTCGACGAGGCCGCGTTCACCCAGCTGCTGCGGGACGTGGCGGCCGCGGACGGCTGAGCCCGGACCGGCGGCGCGGACCACTCCGGGCGGTCCCTCCGGGGCCCCCGGCAGTCGGGTGACGGCCGGGCGCGCCGCGCCGTGATCGGCGGCCGCCGACCGCACGCTGTGGCCCATGGCACGTTGTGAGGTCTGCGGTAACGAGTACGGGATGACGTTCGAGGTGCACGCGCAGGGCGCGGTGCATGTCTTCGACTGCTTCGCCTGTGCCATTCACCGGATGGCGCCCATCTGCGAGCACTGCCGGGTCCAGGTCATCGGGCAGGGCGTCGAGGCCGAGGGCCACTGGTACTGCGGGGCGCACTGCGCCCGGGCCGAGGGCCGGGTCGGCATCATCGACAAGGTCTGAGCCGCCCCGGCCGCGCCCGGCCGCACGGCACGGGGGACCACGGGGTGCCGGAGCGGTGCCGGGAGGGGCCCCACCGGCGGACCCGCCGGGGGCGGCAGGTACCGTCGATCCGTGTACCGCTTCCTGTTGACCCGGCAGTGGGTGAGCCTCACCCTCATCGGGCTCGTCCTCATCCCCACGATGATCGAGCTGGGCTTCTGGCAGTTCCACCGCCATGAGCGCCGCGTCGAGCAGAACGCGCTGATCGCCCGGAACCTCGACGCGAAGCCGGTCGACGTCACCGAGCTGACCTCCCCCGGCCACAAGGTCCCCCGGGCGGACTACTGGCTCCGCACCACCGCCACCGGCACCTTCGACACCTCCGGCGAGGTCGTCGTCCGCCGCCGTACCGACGCCGACGAGCGGGTCGGCGTCCATGTACTGACACCGCTGGTGCTCCGGGACGGCCGGGTCGTGATGGTCAACCGCGGCTGGGTCCCGTCCGCCACCGACCCGAGGGCGTTCCCCGAGGTCCCCGCGCCCCCGAAGGGGACCGTGACGATCACCGGCCGGCTCAAGGCCGACGAGACCACGGCCGCCAGCGGTATCAAGGACCTCGCCGGGCTGCCGCCGCGCCAGGTGATGCTGATCAACAGCGGCCAGCAGTCGAAGCTCCTGGGCAAGGAGGTGCTCGGCGGCTATATCGAGCTGACCGGCCCGAAGCCCGCGGACGGCGGGCCCGAGACGATCCCGGACCCGGACCACGACTCCATCGGCGCGCATATGGCCTATGCGATCCAGTGGTGGCTCTTCACCGCCGCCGTACCCGTCGGCTGGGTGGTCCTGGTCCGCCGGGAGATCCGCGACCGGCGGGCCGCCGCCGAGGCCGAGGCGGCGAAGAGCGCCGCGAAGGAGCCGCAGGAGCCCAAGGAGCCCGCGACGGCCTGAGCCGCGGCCCGTACATCCGTACGTCTCTTGGCCCTCCCGAACCGGTCCCGGCCCCGCCCCGGCTCCCTTGATCACCCCTTCCGTCCCGTCCGTCCCTTCTGCCCCCGGCGGAACAGGTGTCCGGCTGATTGACCGTCGTACGCAGCGGGAACACGCGAAACGTGACCCTACGCATCGAGGACTACGCCCTGATCGGCGATCTCCAGACGGCTGCCCTGGTCGGTACGGACGGATCCGTCGACTGGCTGTGCCTGCCGCGGTTCGACTCCGGCGCGTGCTTCGCGGCCCTCCTCGGCGACAAGGAGAACGGTCACTGGCGGATCGCCCCCAAAGGGTCCGAGCGCTGTACCACCCGCCGCTACATCGGCGACACCCTCGTCCTCGAAACCCGATGGGAGACCAGGACCGGCACGGTCGAGGTCGTCGACTTCATGCCCCAGCGGGACACCACACCCGATCTCGTCCGGATCGTGCGGGGCGTCGAGGGAACCGTCGAGATGGAGTCCGTACTGCGGCTCCGCTTCGACCACGGCTCGATCGTGCCGTGGATGCGCCGCGCGGGCGGCCACCGGGTGGCGGTCGCCGGGCCCGACTCCGTATGGCTGCGCAGCGAGCCGCCGGTACGGACCTGGGGGCAGCAGTTCAGCACGGTGTCGTCGTTCTCCGTCGGCGCGGACGAGCAGGTGGCGTTCGTCCTGAGCTGGCACCCCTCGCACGAACAGCGCCCCGACCCGCTCGATCCGCACGAGGCGCTGCGGTGCAGCCTCGCGGACTGGGCGGAATGGTCCACCGCCTGCCGCTCCCGGGGCCGTTACCGGGAGGCCGTGGTCCGCTCCCTGATCACCCTCAAGGCCCTCACCTACGCCCCCACCGGCGGCATCGTCGCCGCACCCACCACCTCACTCCCCGAGGAGATCGGCGGCGTACGGAACTGGGACTACCGCTTCTGCTGGCTGCGGGACTCCACCCTCACTCTGGAGGCCCTGCTCACCGCGGGCTACCAGGAGGAGGCCACGGCCTGGCGGGACTGGCTGCTGCGGGCCGTCGCGGGCGATCCGGCGGACCTCCAGATCATGTACGGGCTCGGCGGGGAGCGCCGGCTGCCCGAGACGGAGCTGCCCTGGCTCTCCGGATACGCGGGCTCCGCCCCTGTACGAGTCGGCAACGCCGCCGTCGACCAGCTCCAGCTCGATGTCTACGGCGAGGTGATGGACTCCCTCTTCCTGGCACAGGAGCAGGGGATCCCCGGTGAACGGCACGCCTGGTTCATCCAGTTGAGCCTGCTGGGGTTCCTGGAGTCCAAGTGGCGCGAACCCGACGAAGGGCTCTGGGAGGTCCGCGGCCCCCGGCGGCACTTCGTGCACTCCAAGGTGATGGCCTGGGTGGCGGCCGACCGGGCCGTACGGACCCTGGAAGGCGACTCCACCCTCCGCGGGGACGTCAACCGGTGGCGGGCGATGCGGGACGAGGTGCACCGGGAGGTCTGCGAGCGGGGGTACGACCCGGTGCGGAACACCTTCACCCAGTACTACGGCTCCCGCGAACTCGACGCGGCGACCCTGCTGATCCCCCGGGTCGGCTTTCTGCCGCCCGACGATCCGCGGGTCGTCGGTACGGTCGACGCGGTCCGCGCCGAACTGGGCGCCGACGGCGGACTCGTCCGCCGCTACAGCGCCGAAGGCACGGTGGACGGGCTGCCCGGCGGCGAGGGCGCCTTCCTGGCCTGCTCCTTCTGGCTCGCGGACGCCCTGCGGATGACCGGCCGCCCCAAGGAAGCCCGGGAACTCTTCGAACGGCTGCTCGCCCTGCGCAACGATTTGGGGCTGCTGGCCGAGGAGTACGACCCCGGGGCCGGGCGGCAGCTCGGGAACTTCCCGCAGGCGTTCAGTCATATCGCCCTGGTGACCACGGCCCTCGCGCTCGACGACGACGAGGCGGCAGGATAGGGCCATGGATCTTGGACTGAAGGACCGGGTGTACATCGTCACCGGCGGCTCCCGCGGCCTGGGCAACGCGTCGGCGCGGGCACTCGTCGCCGAGGGCGCGAAGGTCGTCGTCTCCGGACGCGACGAGGCGACGGTCGCGGACGCGGCGGCGGAACTGGGCCCCGACGCGGTCGGCGTCGCCGTCGACAACGCCGACCCCGACGGCGCGGAACGCCTGCTGGCGGCGGCCGGGGCGCACTTCGGCCGGGTCGACGGCGTCCTCATCAGCGTCGGCGGCCCGCCGCCGGGGGCCGCGGGCGACAACACGGACGAGCAGTGGCGGGGCGCGTTCGAATCCGTCTTCCTCGGCGCGGTACGGCTGGCGCGGGCGGCGGTCGGGGCGCTCGGCGAAGGCGGAGTCGTCGGCTTCGTGCTCTCCGGCTCCGTCCACGAACCCATCCCCGGGCTCACCATCTCCAACGGACTCCGCCCCGGCCTGGCGGGCTTCGCCAAGTCCCTCGCGGACGAGGTCGGGCCGCGCGGGATCCGGGTCGTCGGCCTGCTGCCCGCCCGGATCGACACCGACCGGGTCCGCGAACTCGACGCCCTCACCGGCGACGCGGACACGGCCAGGGCCGGGCACGAGTCGCGTATTCCGCTGCGGAGGTACGGCGCGCCGGAGGAGTTCGGGCGGGTGGCGGCGTTTCTGCTGTCACCGGCGGCGTCGTATCTCACGGGCGTGATGCTCCCGGTCGACGGCGGCGCGCGCCACGGCTTCTGACGGGACGCCTCCCGCTGCGGGGTCCCTCGCGCCGGACGCCTCCCGCTGCGGGGTCCCTCGCGCCGGACGCCTCCCGCTGCGGGGTCCCTCGCGCCTGCCGGGCCCCAGCGCCTCGGCTCTCCGAGTGAGGGCCACGCCATCCGCCCAGCCGGGCGAATGTCGTCGGGCCCGACCACGCGCGGTCTGTGGCTGGTCGCGCAGTTCCCCGCGCCCCTGGTTGCCCTCCTGACCGCCCTCCGGAAGAGACCGGCCCCTTCCCGAGGGCGGTGCCCTTGTCAGGCCCGGGGCCGGGAAGAGCATTGAGGGGCGCGGGGAACTGCGCGACCAGCCACAGCCGGGCCGCGGACCGCCGACGACAGCGGGTAGCCGGGCGCGGCCCGGGTTCGGGGCGGTGCCGTGGAGGACCAAGGCGCCGGGAGCGCGCGGGAGCCCCGGGTCAGGAGACGCGGCGCGGCGCGTGGGAGGCCGCGTGGAGGCGGGAGTCCGTGGGGAGCGCCGCCAGGCCCGTGGAAGCCCGGGCATGCTCCACCGCCTCCTCCGTCAGCGCCCGCAGCGTCCTCGCCGGTGAGGCGTGCGGCTCCAGCTTGAGCCGTACCCGCGCCTCCGGCTCCCCCCGGCGCCGCCGCAGGGCGATCCTGGCCCCGGCGACCCCGTCCAGGGTCTTCGCCTCGGCTTCCATCGCCCGTTCCAGGGCCCGGCCCCGCAGCCGTGCGACATCGCCGTCGGATCCGGTGTCGACCACGACGTCCGCGAGCCGGGCCCGGCGCAGTTGGGCCAGCAGCAGCCAGAGCGCGAGCAGGACCAGGACGGCGAGGGCCGTGACGACCACGGGCCAGAACCAGCTCTCGGAGCGCCATCGTTCCCGGTCGGCCGTACTGAGCACCACGTCGCCGGGCCCGTACCAGGGCCACCAGGACGGTACGGAGAGCCCCGTCCCGGCCGCGAGCGCCGCGCCCCCGAGTGCCAGCAGTACGAGTCCGGCGAGTCCGAGCGCCACCCGGTTGACGGTCCTCAGCATCGACGGGTCACCTCTTCTTGCGGGGTGGCCGCGCCACCCGGACCGACAGCACCGGCGGCTTCGCCAGGCCGAGTTCACCGACGGCTCCGGCGAGGGCCGTGTCCAGGTCGGCGTGGACGTCGTCGAGGTCGCGGAAGTGGGAGCGGGCCCGTACGGCTGCCTTGCGGCGCCCGACCCGGACCCGTACGGACTGCACTCCCGGTACCTCCAGCGCCTGATCGCGCAGATACAGGGCCGCCGCCTCCCGGGCGAGTGCGGCTCGTACGGGCCCGGGGGCGGCCGGAGCCGCCTCCCGCCGCATGGGCAGCAGGGCGCGGAGGCCGGGGGTGAGGGCGAGCAGGAGCAGCCAGAGGCCGACGGCGACCGCGACGGCGGCGACGGCCTTCGTCCAGGGGTCGTCGAGGGGGCGGCCGGCGAGATCGTCCGCGACGGTGCGCCGCCAGGCCATGGCGGGGCGATCGGCGCGGACCGCGGCGATGTCGTAGAGCAGGATTCCGGCGGTGCCGAGGACGACCAGGGCCAGCAGTCCGGCGGGCACCCGCCGGGCCGACCAGGGCCGCCGGGCATGGGCGGCGGGGGTCCCGGGCGGTTCCGGGGCGGAGCGCTCCGGAACCGCTCCGGAACCGCCGGGACCAGAGCCCGTACGCCCGGCGGAACCGGAACCGCCGGTCCCGGGGCCCGGCGTACTGCCCTGGGCGGCGTCGTTGGCGGGGGCTGGTGGTGTCATCGGATGTCACGCTCCCCCGCGCGGCCCGCTCGGGGCGGATGGAGGTGTTCGACGGCGATATCGACCTCGGGGACGTCCATCCCGGCCAGGCTCTTCACCCGTTCGACGACCCGGCGGCGGACGGCGGCGCACCGCTGTCCGATATCGGCGGGGTACTCCAGGTCGAGGCTGATCCGGACCCGGGCGGTGTCGCGGTGGACGACGACTCCGGCATGCGGCGCCGAGCCGCCTTCCGGGATCCGGTCCAGCGCTTCTCTCGCCGCCCGTGCGGCGATCTTGGCGACGACGCGTTCCGCGATCACGGTCGCGCCCCGGTCTCCCGCCGCGACCCGGCCGGGTCCGGGGACCCCGGGGGTACCGGGCGGCGCCCCGGGGCCGTCCGTCACCCGGGTCACCGGGGCCGGTCGCCGCGCTCGCGGCCACGGAAGAAGTCACCGGGTTCGAGGTCGCCCTCCAGGAAGCGCCCGACCACGAACCCGACCGCCCCGAGCGCGGCGACCAGCAGAAACGCGCCGAACCCGCCGAAGTACCCGGCGAAGCCGAGTGCCATTCCGGCCACCAGGCCGACCGCGGACATACTCATGTTCAGCTCCTTCGTCCGGACCACCGGATCCAGTAGGGACCCCGGCTACTGGAGCCGGGACTCCTCTTCCTCGTCGTCCTCCTCCTCGGGGAGCTTCACATCGCTGACCGCGATGTTGACCTCGACCACTTCGAGGCCCGTCATCCGCTCCACCGCGGCGATCACGTTCTCCCGTACCGCCCGGGCCACCTCGGTGATCGATACGCCGTAGTCGACGACGATCTCCAGGTCGAGGGCGGTCTGCACCTCGCCGACCTCGGCCTTCACCCCTCGGGTGACGCTGGCCTTGGCGCCGCCCGGGACCCGGTCGCGTACCGCGCCGAAGGTCCGGGAGAGCCCGCTGCCCATGGCGTGGACGCCGACGACATCACGGGCCGCGAGTCCGGCGATCTTCTCGACGACTCCGTCGGCGATGGTGGTACGCCCCCGGGAGCCGGGGTCGCCGCCGCCCCGTTTGCTCACGGACGTCCTCCTCGGCTCGTCGCCCGAGCCGGTTCCACTGCTCGCGGTGTCACTCATACCGGTGTCCTTTCCGGGCCCTGTCGATGGTGCGGTTGGCGGTGGTACCTGGCTCGCGGCCCGGTACCACCCCGGGCGTCACGGCCCGGCGACAAGACCTTGGGAGTGCCGCAAATGGTTGGATATGCACCTTTCTGACACCACACTAAGGGGGAATGCCGGGTCTCGCGCCGGGGATGCGGCAGGCTGGTGACATGACCACTGCCGACGCGGTACGCGCCCGGCTCGGCCCGGGCCGACTGCTGCCGCTGGGCCGGGCGGACGGCGGCGCCTGGCTGACGGAACAGGCCGCCGGGACGGTACTGGCCCGGGCGGCGGCCGGGATCGGAGGCGTACGGCCGGGCCGGATCAGGCTCTGGCTCGCCGATCCCGCGACGGCGCTTCCCGCCGCCGTTCCGGCCCCGCCGAGCGCCCTGCCGTACGGGCCGCTGCGGATCGAGGCGGATTTCGCGGCGGACGGGGCGATCCTGGCCCGCCGGTCCCTGGCCGCGCTGGGCGACGCGGTACGGGGTGCCCTGCTCACGACGGCCCGGGACGTCCTGGATCTGGAGATCGCCGAGGTCGGGCTACGACTGACGGACGTACTGGACGAGCCGGTGGAGCCGGACGGCGGCCCGGAGGCCGTACCGCCGTCGGGATCGCCCGGGAACGCGGCCGATCCGGTCGCGGTCGCCGTGGCGGAGGTCGCGGGGGTGGCAGGACTGACCGGAGTCCTGGGCGAGCCGGTCCACCGGGAGCACGACGGGATCCGGGTGGAGTGCGCGGTGGCCGCCGGTCATCGCCCACTGGCCGTCGTCCGGGCGGTCCGGGCGGCGGCGCGGCAGGCACTCGAAGCGGATCGCCCGGTATCCGTACTGGTCACAGCGGTGGAACCGGCCGCTCCCGGTACACACTGAGGAGCCGGACGGGCCGACAGGCCATACGCTTCCGGTCAGTCGCCGAGGCCCGCCAGATCCCGCAGCCGACGCGCCTGGGCCGCCCGCTCGGCGGCGCGCTGGTCCTCGTAGGAACGGTTCACCGCGCCCTGGAGCAGGGCCTTGGTCTCCACGACCGCGTCCCGGGGGGCGGCCAGCAGGGCCGTGGTCAGGTCCCCGGTCGCGGCGTCGAGCTCGGCGGCGGGGACCACCAGATTGGCCAGGCCGGTGCGCTCGGCCTCCTCGGCGTGGACGAAGCGGCCCGTGGCGCAGATCTCCAGCGCGCGGGCGTAACCGACGAGGGAGACCAGAGGATGCGTTCCGGTCAGATCGGGGACCAGGCCGAGGCCCGGCTCCCGCATGGCGAACCGTACGTCGTCGGCGACGATCCGCAGATCGCAGGCGAGGGCGAGCTGGAAGCCCGCCCCGATGGCATGTCCCCGCACGGCGGCGACGGAGACGAGATCGCTCCGGCGCCACCAGGTGAACGCCTCCTGGTACCCGGCGATCGCGGCGTCCAGCGCCGTATCGTCCATCCGGGCCAGGTCCAGGAACGACGGCTCACCGTCGAAGCCCTCCGGGGTGAAGCCCCGGCGGTCGAGTCCGGCGGAGAAGGACGGGCCCTCACCGCGCAGCACCACGACCCGGACCGAGCCCGGCAGCGACCGTCCGGCCCGGGCCAGGGCCCGCCACATGGCGGGCGACTGGGCGTTCCGCTTCTCCGCGCGGGTCAGCGTCACCGTGGCCACCGCGTCCGCGATGGTGAGCCGTACGCCGTCCTCGTCCAGTACGGGCTCCGGCACGGCGCCGCGTGTGGTGTCCCGTACGGAATCGGATTCGGGCGTGGTCATGGGGCGCCTCCGGGTCGGTAGGGCACGGTGCCGTCCACGGTAGACTAAGCGACCGCACAGTAACCACCCGTCGGGACCGGAAATCCGGCCGGGCACGCCAGGATCGCCGTCCGGGTACGAACCCGGACCGGACCCGGCGCGACGCCGGACGGCCGTCCGGTGCCGAGCACCCATGACCCGCACGGACCCACCCGGCCTGATCCGGCGGACTCCCCGGCGGGGAATCGCGGAGGGCCGGGGCCGACGCGGCGCGTCAGACCGCGGGAGCCTTCTTACCCCGGGTCGCCCCGCCTCGTCCGCGCAGTGTCACCCCGGACTCGCTCAGCATCCGGTGGACGAATCCATAGGACCGGCCCGTCTCCTCGGCCAGCGCCCGGATACTCGCACCGGAGTCGTACTTCTTCTTCAGGTCTGCCGCGAGCTTGTCGCGCGCGGCGCCGGTCACCCGGCTGCCCTTCTTCAGAGTCTCGGCCACCCGTGCCTCCTCATGGGAAGTGCGCTCTGGACTTCTCATGATCACCCCTCGCGGGCCTCCTGGCCACCCATTCGACAAGGTCCATGGGACGACCTTTGCCCCGCAAAGCCGCCGGGAGGCGACCGGAATCCTGGATTCCGGACGGCCGGGAATCCGGAACCGAATCCGGATCCGGCAGGAGTTGCCTGGTCAGGGTCGGTGCGAGGGAAGGAGATCGACATCGGCCCCGGAGTGGTGGGAAAAATTCGGCCTTCGCCAGCAACCACACCGGGGTACCAGAGCGTCTCACTCAGATGACGGATCACCGGTGAGCCGAATGATCCCTACGGAAGTGATCATCGACGCCCGCCGCACCGAGCGCCGGGGCGCCGGACCGGCCCGGCGGGGCCGCGGGGCGGGTCAGGCGAGCGCCACCAGGTCCGCGTAGTCCGCGCCCCACAGGTCCTCGACGCCGTCCGGCAGCAGAATGATCCGCTCCGGCTCCAGCGCCTCCACCGCTCCCTCGTCGTGCGTGACCAGGATGACCGCGCCCTTGTAGGTCCGCAGCGCACCCAGGATCTCCGCCCGGCTGGCCGGGTCGAGGTTGTTGGTGGGCTCGTCGAGCAGCAGCACATTGGCCGACGACACCACCAGCGTGGCCAGGGCCAGCCGGGTCTTCTCACCGCCGGAGAGCACTCCGGCCGGCTTGTCGACGTCGTCGCCGGAGAAGAGGAACGAACCCAGGGTCTTGCGCACCTCGACCAGATCGAGATCGGGCGCGGAGGAGCGCATGTTCTCCAGCACGGTGCGGTCGGGGTCGAGGGTCTCGTGCTCCTGGGCGTAGTAGCCGAGCTTCAGCCCGTGCCCGGGGGTGACCTCGCCGGTGTCGGGCTGCTCGACCCCGGCGAGCAGCCGGAGCAGGGTCGTCTTGCCCGCTCCGTTGAGGCCCAGGATGACCACCCGGGAGCCCTTGTCGATGGCCAGATCGACATCGGTGAAGATCTCCAGCGACCCGTAGGACTTGGAGAGCCCCTCGGCCCGGAGCGGGGTCTTCCCGCAGGGCGCGGGTTCCGGGAAGCGGAGCTTGGCGACCTTGTCGGCGACCCGGGCGTCCTCCAGGCCCGCCAGCAGCCGCTCGGCGCGCCGGGCCATGTTCTGCGCGGCTACCGTCTTGGTCGCCTTGGCGCGCATCTTGTCGGCCTGGGCGTTGAGGGCGGCGGCCTTCTTCTCGGCGTTCTGCCGCTCGCGCCTGCGGCGCTTCTCGTCGGCCTCGCGCTGCTGCTGGTAGAGCTTCCAGCCCATGTTGTAGACGTCGATGGTGGCGCGGTTGGCGTCCAGGTAGAAGACCTTGTTGACGACGGTCTCGACCAGGTCGACATCGTGGGAGATCACGATGAAACCGCCGCGGTAGGTCTTCAGGTACTCCCGGAGCCAGACGATCGAGTCGGCGTCGAGGTGGTTCGTCGGCTCGTCGAGGAGCAGGGTGTCGGCGTCGGAGAAGAGGATCCGGGCGAGTTCGACCCGGCGGCGCTGACCGCCGGAGAGGGTGTGCAGCGGCTGGCCGAGCACCCGGTCGGGCAGTCCGAGGGCGGCGGCGATGGTGGCCGCCTCGGCCTCGGCCGCGTAGCCGCCCTTGGTGAGGAACTCGGTCTCCAGGCGCTCGTACCGCTTCATCGCCTTCTCGCGGGTGGCGCCCTTGCCGTTCGCCATCCGGTCCTCGTTCTCGCGCATGCCGCGGAGCACGGTGTCCAGGCCGCGGGCGGAGAGGATGCGGTCGCGGGCGAGGATGTCGAGATCGCCGGTACGGGGGTCCTGCGGGAGGTAGCCGACCTCGCCGGAGCGGGCGATGGTGCCCCCGGCGGGGATGCCCTCACCCGCGAGGCACTTGGTGAGAGTCGTCTTCCCGGCGCCGTTGCGGCCGACGAGGCCGATGCGGTCGCCCTTGGCGATCCGGAAGGAAGCGGACTCGATGAGGACACGGGCGCCGGCGCGCAACTCGATGCCGGAAGCGGTGATCACGGACAGACTCCAGAAACAGCGGTATGGACGGCGGGAGGGTGGGCGGGCGGTACTACGACGCCGTCTATTGCGCGAGGAGAATGGCCATAGGGCCAGTCTAACGGGGTGTGCAAGTGGTTTTTCCGGTCACGCGGCGGGCGCCGGGCGGGCCCCGAGCGCGCTCGGGAGCGGCCGGGAGGTGCCTTGCGGGCCTCTGCCCGGGGCCGGGGCGGAAGGGCCGGGGCGGAAGGGCCGGGCTCCCGCGCCGCCGGACGGCGGGCCGTGGTGATCCGTAGCGGATCCGGCGGTACGCGGCGGGCGATCCGGGTGCTGTGCCCTGCCGTCCGATGCCGCCCGGGGCCGTCCGGTGCTGTGCCGGATGCCCGGTCGGGCATCCGGCACGGCGTCGGGGTCAGGCGCCGCCGGTGTGGACCTGGAAGGCGGCCCGGCGCAGCGCCTTGGCCAGCGCCGGATCGGGATGCGCGGCAGCGAGCGCGACAAGTACTTGCACCGTACGGGGGTGGCCGCCGGAGCGGACCTCCTCCAGCAGCGCCGGGACGGTGCCCTGGACGGCCGCGTCGAGATGGCGCAGCAGCAGCTGGGGCTCCCCGTGGTCGGCGACGGCGGCGGCGGTGTCGACCCAGAGCCAGGTGGCCTCGTCACGGGTGAGGACGTCATGGGCGTCCTCGGGGTCGACGCCCTCGTACTCGGCGAGCCAGAGCAGGGCGTAGGGGCGGAGTGACGGTTCGTCGGCGGCGGCCCGTACCTCGGTCTCGGCGGGGGCGCCGACCACCCGGAGGGCCTCGAAGGCCAGTCCGCGCAGCAGGGCGTCCTCGCCGCGCGCGACGGCGAGGAGTTCGGCGACGGCTCCGGCGACCGTACGGGCGGCCAGCCAGGCGCGGTACTCGGCGCGGGCGGGTCCGGGGGTGAGCCGGGCGCAGCCGCGGAGCATGTCCTCGGCGGGCTGCTCGATGTTCCCGGCCGGGCTCTGGGCGGCGACGCAGATCTGTTCCAGCTTGACCCAGACCGCCCAGTTGCCGAGCGGGGTGAGGGTGGCGGAGCGGCCCCGGTCGAGGGTGAGGGCGCCGACGGCGGCGAGGCCGTCCAGTGCCCAGTCGAGCAGGGGGGCGGCCGTGGAGTCCCCGGGGACGTCGGGGACTTGGGTGATGAACGGCCCGCCGGGAAGGACCGCCGCATCGGCAACAGGCGGTACGGGCGGCACGGTGGCGGCGGCCGGGACGGCGGGGGCGCCGGGGGCGGCCGATACGGCCGTGACCGGCGGGACGGCGGATGCGGTCGCCGCGGCCGGGACGGATGCGGGGTCGGGGGCGAACGTCCCTTTGCCGGGGATGCCCGCTCCTTTGGGGGCCGCCGGGGCCAGGGCGATCTCGCACCGCTCCTCGCGCAGTTCGGCCACACGCTGTTCCAGCAGGTCGAGCAGGGCCGGGACAAGTACTGGTCCGGCCGAGAGCTGGAGGAGGGAGAGCAGCTGCGGTACGGCCTCGACGACCTCGGCGACGGCGGTCGCCGCCGTACCGTCGGGGGCGGGGTGGGCCAGCGACCAGGCGTCGAAGAGGGCGACCCAGCCGCGCAGCACGGCCATGTCGTCGCGGTCCCAGGCCCTCAGCCGCCAGCCGGGGCGGGCGATGTCGCCGTGGAGTTCGACCAGTCCGGCGAGCCGGGCGCGGTCCCAGCCCGCGCGGACCTGCCGCGGGGCGAGCCCGAGCGCGGCGGCGGCCCGTACCTCGGTGGCGTCGGTGAGGGGGACCGTACCGGCGGCGTCGCCGTCGACGGCGGCCCAGCGGGCGACGCGGACCGCGTCGGAGAGGACCGTACGGGCCTGGCGGGCCAGTTCGGCGGGGGGCGGGGTGCCCTCGGGGGGCCTCGGCGCGGGCCGGGTGCGCCGGGTGGTCACGGCCTTGCGTGCGCTGGTCAGCGGTCGCGGGCGGACAAGACGGAGTCTGGGGTTGCGCGCCAATTGCTCATCAGGCTTTCGGGACGTCACGGGGAGCAGTCTTCCCGCTGACGGCCCGAAAGCCCAAACGGAACGGGACGGACCGCGTTCCGGCGGTGGTGGCCGGGGGCCCGGAACGGCACGCGGAAGCCGGGTGACGGACCGGTGCCGGGCGGCGGGACAGGGGGCTGCCGGGGGTTGCCGGGCGGTTACATCAAGGGCGTGAGGAAGCGGCGCAGGGACTCCTCGTAGGCGGCGGGGTCGGTGTTCCAGTTGGCGGCGTGCGGGGCGTCGAGGACGGTCCGCAGGGTGACCAGGTCCGGGCGGGCGGCGGTGAGGCGGCGGGAGGGGCCCCAGGGCGCGAGAGTGTCGTCGGGGCCGTGGAAGATCAGGGTCGGTACCCGGACGGCCTGGGCGTCGGCGGCGACGGGCAGCCGGTCGCGGTAGAGCCCCGCGCGGCCCCGGGCGGCCCGGACGACGAGCGGGACCAGCGGGCCGGGGACGTGCCGGGCGCGGGCCAGGGCGCGCAGGGCCGCCTCCTGGTCGAGGACCGGGGAGTCGAGGACGAGGCCCCTGACGTGGTCGCGCAGGGCGGAGTTCGCGGCGGTGTGCAGGGCCATGGTGGCGCCGGTGGACCAGCCGTGGAGTACGACGCGGCGGGCGCCCCGGGAGACCGCGTACCGCAGGGCGGCGTCGAGGTCGCGCCATTCGGTCTCGCCGAGGTGGCCGAGGCCGTCGGGCGAGCGGGGCGCGCCGGGGTCGCCCCGGTAGCCGACGGCGAGTACCGGCAGGGCCCGGCCGTGCAGGAACGGCAGCAGGTTGAGGGCCAGCTCGCGGGTGGTGCCCAGGCCGTGGACGGCGATCACCCAGAGGTCCCGGGCGGCGGGGACGAACCAGGCCGGGAGGGGGCCCAGCTCGCCGGGGACGGTGACTTCCTCGTAGGGGATGCCGAGCGCCGTCCCGGGGTCGCCGGAGTGGAGCCGGGTGGTCATCCGGACCTTCGTGCCGGGTTCGAGGGTGCCGGGTCCGACCGCGTCGAGGCGGCGGACGACGGTGTCGGGTGTGGCGGCCGGGCCGTCGAGCACGGGTCCCGCGACGGCGTGGACGTCTGGTCCGGCGAGGCCGTACGTGCCGGGTCTGCGGGACGCCAGGGCGCGCGTGAGGGCGACCCGGCCGGGGTCCGCGGCGTGCACGGTGAGCCGGGGGTCGCCGGGGAGCGGCCGGTCGGGCGCGGGACGCAGGGTGGCGTCGACGGCGCGGCGGGCGAGGGCCGCGGCGGTGCCGATGCCTGCGACTGTGGTGACGGCGGCGGCCGTCGCGGTTACCGGGCGCACCGTTCCAGTGTGGGGACGACCGCGCCCCGCTGCCAGTGGGGCGCCTCCCGCGGGGGTACGGGACGGGTTCCCGGTGGGGCCGCCCGGCGGTGTCCGTCGGGCGCGCGCCGTCCGGACGGACCGGCCGTCCGGACGCAACTGCGGCACATGAGGATCCGGCGGCACGAAAGGACCGGCGGCACAAGGGACCGGCGGCACAAGGGACCGGCCGTTCGGACTCGGACGGGGACGGGGACGGGGACGGGTGACGCGGAAGAACGGTACGGACCCCGGGCCGGGCGGACCGGTCGCTCAGCCCGGCTGGCCGTAGGAGCGGAGCCGGGCCGCGGTCTCGGTGAGCTGGTCGTGGGTGAGGAGGCGCGGGGCGAGCCCGGGTACCGACGCGGCGAGCAGCCAGACCCGGCACATCCACTCCAGCTGGGCCGTGCGGTCGTACGCCTGCTCCAGGGTCGCGCCGACCGCGACGGTGCCGTGGTTCCCCAGCAGGCACGCCTCCCGTCCACGGAGGGCCGTGAGCATGTTGCGGGCCAGTTCGCCGGAGCCGTAGACCGCGTACGGGGCGACCCGGACCGGGCCGCCGAGGTCCGCCGTCATGTAGTGGACCGGCGGTACCTCGGTAACGAGGGCGGAGACGGCGGTGGCGTGCGCCGCGTGGGTGTGGACGACGGCCAGTCCGTCGCGGGACCGGTGGACCGCCAGATGCAGCGGCAGCTCGCTGGTGGGCCTCAGCTCGCCGATCACCTGGCGTCCGTCGAGATCGACGGCGGTGAGATCACGCTCCGTGAGCCGGTCGTACTGCACTCCGCTGGGGGTGACGAGGACCAGCGGCCCCACCCGGGCCGAGACATTGCCCGAGGTGCCCACGACGAGCCCCTCGGCGGCCGTTCTGCGGGCCGTTTCGACCAGTTGCCGCCAGGTCTGTTCGAGAGCGCCGTCGGAGGCGCGTACGGTCGGTTCGGTCATGGGTGCGATCCTGTCAGCCGGGGCGGCGGGGGGACAGAGCACCCGTGATGCATATCACCACAAGATCGGACGAATGAGGCTTTCCACCCGGGAGAGGCCCGTCATACCGGCGGCCACCCCTCCGGAAGAGCCCCCGAAAGTCGAAGCGGAATGGCGAGAACCGCTTGGATACACCCCCAAGCCGGTCCCAGTTCACCTTCCGTTCACCCAGGTTACTTACCTTCGGCGAGCCACTGACCTCCAAAGATTGCCTGGGTAAATGGAACACATCACGCTGCTGCTCGCGATAGTGATCGTGACGGCTCTCGTGTTCGATTTCACGAACGGTTTCCATGACACCGCCAACGCGATGGCGACGACCATCTCGACCGGCGCCATGAAGCCCAAGACCGCGGTGGCCATGTCCGCCGTGCTCAATCTCGTCGGCGCTTTCCTGTCGGTGGAGGTCGCCAAGACGATCTCCAGTGGCATCGTCGACGAGGCAGGCATCACCCCAGAAGTCATCTTCGCGGCGCTCGTCGGCGCCATCCTTTGGAATCTGCTGACCTGGCTGGTCGGACTGCCGTCCAGTTCGTCGCACGCCCTGATGGGCGGTCTGATCGGCGCGACCGTCGCCTCCGTCGGCTTCAGCTCGGTCAACGGCGGCACGGTGATCACCAAGGTCCTGATCCCGGCCATCGCCGCTCCGCTGGTCGCCGGCCTCGCCGGTTACATCGGCACCCGGCTGACGTACCGGATCGGCCGCAACACCGACCTCAAGGCCACCGACAAGGGGTACAAGGCGGGTCAGATCGCCTCCGCGGGTCTGGTCTCCCTGGCGCACGGCACCAACGACGCCCAGAAGACCATGGGTGTCATCACCCTGGCCCTGGTCGCCGGCGACATCCTCGCCCCCGGCTCCAACCCTCCGATGTGGGTCATCGTCTCCGCGGGTGTGGCCATCGCCCTCGGTACGTACCTCGGCGGCTGGCGCATCATCCGCACCATGGGCAAGGGTCTGACCGACCTCCAGCCGCAGCAGGGCTTCGCCGCCCAGACCAGTGCCGCGACGGTCATCCTGGCCTCCTCTAACCTCGGCTTCTCCCTCTCCACCACGCACTCCTGCTCCGGTGCCGTGATGGGCGCCGGTCTGGGTCGCAAGGGCGGCGTGGTCCGCTGGTCCACCGCCACCCGGATGTTCGTCGCCTGGGGTCTGACCCTTCCGGCCGCCGGCCTGGTCGCCGCGGCCTCCGAGTTCGTCACCAAGCAGGGTGACTGGGGCGTCGCCGCGGTGGCGGTCTTCCTCGTCGCCTCCTCCGCCGCGATCTGGGTCGTCTCGCGCCGCCAGGTGGTCGACCACACCAATGTGAACGACGTCGACGACGACACCACCGGCACCGGTGGCACCGGCTCCTCCGGCGACGGCCAGGACTCCCCCGGTGTCGTCACCACCGCCATGGCCGCCGTCACCCCGCCGCCCGCCGGGGTGGTCGAGGACGGCGAGCTGAAGACCACCATCCCCTCCACCACCCCTGCTTCCGCGCCGTCGGCCCCCGAGACCGGTCCGGCCAGCCCGGCCGCGGTGTAAGGACGTATCACCATGAAAATCGACTGGGAAGCCCTCGGCTCCGTCTTCGGTGTCAGCCTCGTCGGCACCGTCCTCCTCGTGGGCCTGTTTGCCCTGGGAGTCATCGGCCTGACCAAGCAGGAGGCCGCCGCGGCCAACGGCGGCTCCGCGCCCCTCGCCCGTACCGGCGCCTACGCCTGCTTCGTGCTCTGCACGGTGGCGGTGGGGTACGGGATCTATCTGATCGTCACCTGATCCCCGCGGGTCTCTCCCGACCCGCCGATCCGGCTGATCGTCTTCAGCGTCCCGGCCCCCTGATCCGCCGGATCAGCTCGGGCCCCGGCCGTCCCCACGGCCGCGGAGAGCCGGGTCCGACCCCCGACGGGTCGGACCCGGCTCTCCGCTTTCCCCGCCGTCTTCCTGGTCGCCTTCCCGGTCCCGGCTGCTGGATGTGGCCCTGCGCACACTGCTCCGTCGCAGGTCAGGGGCGAGTTGACGGCCCTTCTCACCCCGTGGTGGACTGCCGGGGCCACTACGGAGGCAGCAGAGGAAGCCGGTGCGAATCCGGCGCGGTCCCGCCACTGTCACCGGGGAGCACATCCCCGGGAGCCAGGAACTCTCGCCGCCGTTTCACGTCGAACCAGGGCGCGGACACCCTGAGTGAGGACAATTCGCCATGCGCGGCATCGTCACGGCCCCCGCTCACGGGGCCGCACCCGGGTCCCCCGGCCCTTCGGGGCCCTCCGGCTCTTCCGGCTCTTCCGGGGATCCGATGAACGCCTACGGCACGTGCCGCGCCGCTGACGCCCTTCCCGGCTCCCTCACCCACCTCTCCCCCGGGCACTGAGCGATGCGGGCGGACCGGGTCTTCGCCATCGGCGCCACCGCCGGTCTCCTCGGCGATCTGCTGCTGGGCGACCCCCGCCGGGGCCATCCCGTCGCCGCCTTCGGGCGGGCCGCGGGCGCGGCCGAGCGGCTGCTGTGGCGTGACCACCGGGGCTGGGGCGCGCTGTATACCGCAGGATGCGCGGGCGGCGCCGCCGCCGTCGCGGCCGTGGCGGCCCGTGCCGCGCGCCGGCAGCCCGCCGCCGCCGTGGCCCTGACCGCCGCCGCCACCTGGGCCGTCGTCGGAGGTACGTCCCTGGCGCGGGAGGCCGGGGCGGTGGGCGCGGCGCTGACCGCCGGGGACCTCGACGCCGCCCGGGCGCGACTGCCCCATCTCTGCGGACGTGATCCCCAGGCCCTGGACGGGCCGGAGATCGCCCGGGCCGTGGTCGAGTCCGTCGCCGAGAACACCTCGGACGCCGTGGTCGGCGCCCTGGTGTGGGGCGCGGTGGCGGGGGTGCCGGGGCTGGTCGGATTCCGCGCGGTCAACACACTGGACGCGATGGTGGGGCACCGTTCGCCCCGTTACCGCCGGTTCGGCTGGGCGTCGGCCCGGCTGGACGATCTGGTGGGCGCCCCGGGGGCGCGGCTGACGGCGGCGCTCGCCGTGGTCGCGGGCGGGGACGCCCGGGGTGCCGTACGGGCCTGGCGGGCGGACGCGCACCGGCATCCCAGCCCCAACGCGGGCCCGGTCGAGGCGTCGTTCGCGGGCGCGCTGGGTGTCCGGCTCGGCGGCACGCTGGCGTACGGCGGCCGGGTCGAGCACCGGGCCGTGCTGAACGGCGGGGCCCGGCGGGTCGCCGTCGGGGACATCGAGCGGGCGGTACGGCTCTCGCGGCGGGTGAGCGCGCTGGCGCTGGGGGTATGTGTCGCGGGGCGGCTGATCGCCGGGCGGGCGGCGGGGCGACGGCTCACGGCGGCCGGGACGGGGACGGGGGCCGGTCGGGCGCCGGCGATGGTTGCCCGGGGCGGGTGACGGATTTTCCTCCGACCGGACATCGGTCCACAGGGCCCGACGAGATTTCCGGTCGGGGTCCAGCATGAGATCCGGGACGCGCGGCGGAGGGATGGCCGCGGTTCCCGGGACGACGGCACGACTTATCGGCAGGGCCTCCTCGGAGGCATCGGGCAGGACGGAAGGGGGTGGCGGCGATGGCCGGGCGGAAGCGCGGCGGCGGGCTGCTGGTCGCCGGGACGACGTCGGACGCGGGCAAGAGCGTGGTCACGGCGGGAATCTGCCGCTGGCTGGCGGGCCGCGGGGTGAAGGTCGCCCCGTTCAAGGGGCAGAACATGTCGCTGAACTCGTTCGTGACCCGGGACGGTGCCGAGATCGGCCGGGCGCAGGCGATGCAGGCGCGGGCGGCCCGGATCGAGCCCACGGCCCTGATGAATCCGGTGCTGCTGAAGCCGGGGGGCGACCGGACGAGCCAGGTGGTCCTGCTGGGCAGAGCCGTCGGAGAGATGAGCGCCCGGGGCTATTTCGGCTCCGGCGGGCGGCGCTCCGAGCTGCTGACCACGGTGCTGGAGTGCCTGGAGGAGCTGCGGGGCACGTATGACGCCGTGATCTGCGAGGGGGCGGGCAGTCCGGCCGAGATCAATCTGCGCCGTACGGATCTGGTCAACATGGGCGTGGCCCGGGCGGCCGAGCTGCCGGTGCTGGTGGTCGGGGACATCGACCGCGGTGGGGTCTTCGCCTCCTTCTTCGGTACGACGGCCCTGCTGGACGCGGTGGACCAGCGGCTGGTGGCGGGGTATCTGATCAATAAGTTCCGGGGGGACGCGGGGCTGCTGCGGCCGGGGCTCGACATGCTGACGTCGGTGACGGGCCGCCCGTTCTACGGGGTGCTGCCGTACGCCCACGGGCTCGGTATCGACGAGGAGGACGGGCTGCGGGTGTCGCTGCGGGGCGCGGTCCGGGAGTCGCTGGTGGCGCCGCCGGTGGGCGAGGAGATCCTCCGGGTCGCGGTCTGCGCGGTGCCCCTGATGTCGAACTTCACGGATGTCGACGCGCTGGCCGCCGAGCCCGGTGTGGTGGTCCGGTTCGTGGACCGGCCCGAGGAGCTGGTGGACGCCGATCTGGTGGTCGTGCCGGGCACCCGGGGCACGGTCAGGGCGCTGGACTGGCTGCGCCGCCGGGGGCTGGCGGACGCGTTGTCGCGCCGGGCCGCCGAGGGGCGTCCGGTGCTGGGGATCTGCGGTGGTTTCCAGCTCCTCGGCGAGCTGATCGAGGACGAGGTCGAGTCCCGGGCCGGGACGGTGGAGGGGCTGGGGCTGCTCCCGGTCCGGGTGCGGTTCGCGGCCGCCAAGACGCTGGCCCGGCCCTCGGGTTCGGCGCTCGGGGAGCCCGTCGAGGGGTACGAGATCCATCACGGGGTCGCCGAGATCCTCGGGGGCGAGCCGTTTCTCGACGGCTGCCGGGTCGGGGAGGTGTGGGGCACGCACTGGCACGGGTCGCTGGAGAGCGACGGCTTCCGCCGGGCGTTTCTGCGCCGGGTGGCCGCGGCGGCGGGGCGGCGTTTCGTCCCGGCGCCGGACACCTCGTTCGACGCGTTGCGCGAGGAGCAGCTGGACCGGCTGGGCGAGCTGATCGAGGAGCACGCCGATACGGACGGGCTGCTCCGGCTGATCGAGTCGGGGCCGCCGCCGGGCCTGCCGTTCGTGCCGCCGGGGGCGCCGGACCCGGTCCCGGAGGGCGCCTCGGCCACCGGGGCGGCCCCGGAGCCGGGCGGCGCCGGGGGCGTCGCGGCGGGGGCCGTGGGGCCGGACCCGGAGTCGGTGCCCTCACGCCGGGGGAGCGCCGCGGACGACCCGGCCGGGATACCCGGCACAGGCGGTACAGGCAAGACGGACGACACAGAAGCGGACAACGACCCGGAGGGAGAGGCATGAGCACGACGCCCTATCCGTTCACGGCCCTCGTCGGCCAGGACGATCTACGGCTGGCCCTGTTGCTGAACGCGGTCTCCCCGCGGGTCGGCGGGGTGCTGGTGCGCGGCGAGAAGGGGACCGCGAAGTCCACCGCGGTCCGGGCGCTGGCGGCGCTGCTGCCGTCGGTCGCGGTGGTGCCGGGGTGCCGGTTCTCCTGCGATCCCCGGGAGCCCTACCGGGACTGCCCGGACGGGCCTCACGAGACGGGTCCCGGCGGGGAGCGGCCCGCGCGGATGGTGGAGCTGCCGGTGGGCGCCTCCGAGGACCGGCTGGTGGGCGCGCTCGATATGGAGCGGGCCCTGGCGGAGGGCGTGAAGTCCTTCGAGCCGGGACTGCTCGCCGACGCGCACCGCGGCATCCTCTACGTGGACGAGGTGAACCTCCTCCACGACCATCTGGTGGATGTGCTGCTGGACGCGGCCGCGATGGGGGCCTCGTATGTGGAGCGCGAGGGCGTCTCGGTGCGGCACGCGGCCCGTTTCCTGCTGGTGGGGACGATGAATCCGGAGGAGGGCGAGTTGCGTCCGCAGCTGCTCGACCGGTTCGGGCTGACGGTGGAGGTCACCGCGTCGCGGGAGCCGGAGCAGCGGGTGGAGGTCGTCCGGCGCAGGCTGGCGTTCGACGACGATCCGGTGGCCTTCGCCGCCCGCTGGGCGGGCGAGGAGGAGGCGTTGCGGGGGCGGATCGAGGCCGCTCGGGCGCTGCTGCCCCGGGTCCGGCTGGGGGACGGTGTGCTCCGGCAGATCGCCGCGACCTGTGCGGCCTTCGAGGTCGACGGGATGCGGGCGGACATCGTGATGGCCCGGACGGCGGCGGCGCTGGCGGCGTGGGCGGGCCGGGAGGACGTCCTGGAGGAGGACGTCCGGCAGGCGGCCCTGCTGGCGCTGCCGCACCGGCGGCGGCGGAATCCGTTCGACGCGCCCGGTCTCGACGAGGAGAAGCTGGACGAGACGCTGGAGGAGTTCGCCGATCAGGGCGACGGACCGGAGGACGAGCCGGATCCCGATGGGGAAGGGCCCGGCGGCGGCGGTCCGGACGGGGGTGGTCCGGACGGCGGTGGCGGGGCCCCGCCTCCGCCGCGCTCCGGGGAGGACCGGAGTGTCGAGCGGGGTGGCTCCGACAGTTCCGACGGCTCCGACGGGCGGGACGCCCCGCCGGGGGACGAGACCGCGCCCCAGGAGGCCGGTGAAGGTGCGGCGCCGGTCGGTGGCGGCGGTCAGCGGCGGCCGGTGGCGGCCGGTGAGCCGTTCCGTACGAAGGCGCTGACCGTGCCCGGTACGGGCGAAGGTGCCGCGGGCCGCAGGTCCCGGGCGCGGGCCGAGCACGGCCGGACGACGGGTTCGCGTCGTCCCCGGGGCGCTCTGGGCTCCCTGCATCTGGCCGCGACGATACGGGCGGCGGCACCGCATCAGCGGGCCCGGGGGCGGGGCGGGCCGGGTCTGGTGGTGCGCCGGGACGATCTGCGGCAGTCGGTGCGCGAGGGCCGGGAGTCCAATCTGGTGCTGTTCGTCGTGGACGCTTCGGGGTCGATGGCGGCGCGGCAGCGGATGGGCGCGGTCAAGGGCGCGGTGCTGTCGCTGTTGCTGGACGCCTATCAGCGCCGGGACAAGGTCGGTCTGGTGACGTTCCGGGGCCGGGAGGCGGAGCTGGCGCTGCCGCCGACGAGTTCGGTGGACGCGGCGGCGGCCCGTCTTGACCGGCTGCCGACCGGGGGCCGGACACCGCTGGCGGCGGGGCTGCTGAAGGCCCATGACGTACTGCGGGTGGAGCGGCTGCGGGATCCTTCGCGCCGTCCGCTGCTGGTCGTGGTCACCGACGGCCGGGCGACCGGCGGGCCGGAGCCGGTGGCGCTGGCGTCCCGGGCGGCCCGGTTGTACGCCGCCGACGGAACGGCGTCGGTGGTGGTGGACTGCGAGTCCGGTCCGGTCCGGCTGGGTCTGGCCGGCCGGCTCGCGGGTGAGCTGGGCGGGACCGCCGTCACGCTCGACGGGCTGCGGGCCGAGGCGATCGCCGGTCTGGTCAAGGACGTTCGAACCGCTGGTGACAGCAGAAGGGCAGCGTAAGCCGATGCCGCAGGGACAGCCGTCCGTCGTTCCCGACGACGGACTCACCACCCGTCAGCGCCGTAACAAGCCGCTGGTGATGGTGCATACGGGTCAGGGCAAGGGGAAGTCGACGGCGGCGTTCGGGCTCGCGTTGCGGGCCTGGAACCAGGGCTGGCCGGTCGGGGTGTTCCAGTTCGTGAAGTCGGCGAAGTGGAAGGTCGGCGAGGAGCGGGCGCTGAAGGTGCTGGGCGCGACCGGGGAGGGCGGCGCCGTCGACTGGCACAAGATGGGCGAGGGCTGGTCGTGGGTGCAGCGCGACCGGCAGTTCAGCAACGAGGAGGCGGCCCGGGAGGGCTGGGAGCAGGTCAAGCGGGATCTGGCCCGGGAGGCGTACCGGCTGTACGTCCTGGACGAGTTCGCCTATCCGCTGCACTGGGGGTGGGTGGACACCGCCGAGGTGATCTCGGTACTGCGGGACCGGCCGGGCAACCAGCATGTGGTGATCACGGGCCGGAACGCGCCGGAGGAGCTGTTGTCCTTCGCGGACCTGGTGACGGAGATGACGAAGGTGAAGCACCCGATGGACGCGGGTCAGAAGGGGCAGCGGGGCATCGAGTGGTAGCGCGTCTCGTCGTCGCGGCGCCCGCCTCGGGCAGCGGCAAGACCATGGTGGCGACCGGGCTGATGGCCGCGTTCGCGGAGTCGGGGCTCGCGGTCTCCCCGCACAAGGTGGGTCCGGACTACATCGACCCGGGTTACCACGCGCTGGCCACCGGGCGGCCCGGCCGGAATCTGGACGCCTATCTGTGCGGCCCCGACCTGGTGGCCCCGTTGTTCGCGCATGGCGCGGCGGGGTGTGATCTGGCCGTCGTGGAGGGCGTGATGGGCCTCTACGACGGAGTGTCGGGGCAGGGCGAGCTGGCGTCCACGGCGCATGTGGCGAAGCTGCTGAAGGCCCCGGTGGTCCTGGTGGTCGACGCTTCGTCGCAGTCCCGTTCGGTGGCGGCGCTGGTCCACGGCTTCGTCTCCTGGGATCCGGAGGTCCGGATCGGCGGGATCCTCCTCAACAAGGTGGGGTCGCCGCGGCACGAGGAGCTGTTGCGGGACGCGCTGGAGTCGGTGGGCGTTCCGGTGCTGGGGTCGCTGCCCCGGGGGCCGGAGGTGGCGACGCCGTCGCGGCATCTGGGGCTGGTTCCGGTGGCGGAGCGGAGCACCGACGCGACGGCCGCGGTGTCGGCGATGGCCGCGCTGGTCCGGGCCCACTGCGACCTGCCGGGTCTGCTGGCCCTGGCCCGTACGGCTCCCCCGCTGACCGACCCGGCGTGGAGTCCGGAACCGGCCGGGGAGCGGGTGGAGCCGGCCCGGTCCGAGCCGTCGTACCCGGCGGTACCGGCGGCGGTCGCCACCGGGGCGATACCGGTGGCCGCCGGATCCGTGGCGGTCGCCGCCGGGGCGGCCGGTGGACCGGCCGGCTCGGGCGCGGGGCTCGCGGCGGGCGGTTCCGGGCCGCTGCTCCGGGGCGCCCCGGTGGGCGTGCCGGGGCCGGGTGACACGGCGGGGAACGGAACGGTTCCGGGCGGGCGGCGGGCGGTCGTGGCCGTCGCCGGGGGCGCGGCGTTCACCTTCGGGTACGCGGAGAACGCCGAACTGCTGCGGGCGCACGGCGCGGAGGTCGTCGTCTTCGACCCCGTACGGGACACGGAGCTGCCCGAGGGGACTTCGGGGATCGTCATCGGCGGCGGGTTCCCCGAGGTGTACGCGGACGCGCTCTCCGCCAACGAGCCGATGCGGCGGGCCGTGGCCGCGTTCGCCCGCGCGGGCCGTCCCGTCGCGGCGGAGTGCGCGGGGCTGCTCTATCTGACGAAGTCGCTTGACGGCCGTCCGATGTGCGGGGTGCTCGACGCCGAGGCCCGGATGACGAAGCGGCTGACCCTGGGCTACCGGGAGGCGGTCGCCGTCGGCGAGAGCGTGCTGGCCGCCACTGGCAGCCGGATCCGGGGCCACGAGTTCCACCGGACCGTGGTCGAGCCGGGCGCGGGTGCCGATCCCGCCTGGGGGCTGCTGCGGCCCGAGCGGCGGACGGAGGGATTCGTCCAGGGCGGGGTGCACGCCAGCTATCTGCATACGCACTGGGCGGCCACGCCCGAGGTCGCCCGCCGCTTCGTGGCGAAGTGCGGGCGATGAACGAGGGGCCCGGAGGTGCTTGCGGCGGTCCGGGGAACGGTGACGCGGTGTCCCGGTCCGGGACACCCAGGGCCGGAGCACCCGGGGCCGGGATGTCCCGGGCCGTCTGCCGGGCGGCGGGGTCCGGGCGGCTCCGGGCGCGTCGGGGGCTCCGGGCGGGTCTTCGGTTCCGGTCGGGACTCGGCCTTCGGTGCCAGAGGGGCGGCTGGAGCGGTCGGGCGGAGCGTCCGAAGCCTTTGCAGAATCGTTTTTCCTGCGCCTGGGCGCGGTTGCGGGGGCGGGCGCTTCCGGCAGGTCGCCGGCCGGGGCGGGATCACTCGGCGAGGCCGACCACCAGCCAGATGAAGCCGACGCCGCCGACCGTGCAGAGCAGGGTGGAGCGGGCGGGGTGGGTGTGGTGGGCCTCGGGCAGGATCTCGGCGGCGGCGAGATAGAGCAGGGCGCCGCCGAAGAAGCCGAGATACGCCCCGAGGGCTTCGACGGGGATGGTGAACAGCAGGGTCGACGCCGCGCCGACGACCGGGGCGCACGCGTCGGCGAAGAGCATCGCGAGGGCCTTCCTGCGGGTGTTCCCGTAGGCGCTGGTGAGCGTGTAGGTGTTGAAGCCGTCGGCGAAGTCGTGGGCGACGACCGCGAGGGCGACGGTCAGCCCCATCGCCTCGCCGACCTGGAAGGCGGCGCCGATCGCGATGCCGTCCATCAGGCTGTGCCCCACCATCGCGGCGGCGGCCGTGAGTCCGACCTGGGGTACCCGTGGCCGCCCTGCGGCCGGGGCGGGCGCCGGGGCGACGGCGATGGCCGCCCCGGCCGCCCCGGATGTGCCGACGGCCGGGACCGGGACGGTCTCCGTCGCGCCGTGCGAGGCGCTGCGTACGGCGAGGAGACGCTCCACCAGATGCGCGGTGAGAAAGCCGCCGACGAAGAGCAGCAGCGCCTGGGGGACGCCGAAGACCGGGGGCCCGGTGGCCTCCAGAGCCTCGGGCAGCAGATCGAGACCGACGACCCCGAGCATCAGTCCGCCCGCCAGCCCCAGAACGAGGTGACGGCGGTCGGTGACGCGATGGGCCGCCCAGCCGCCGACCAGCGTCATCAGAAACGCGCCGAGCGCGACGAACACCGCCATGCGCCCTTGCTAGCGGATTGAGCCCCGTCATATCTCCTTCACACCCGTCTCCTTCACCCGATTGCCCGAACACCGGCGGTCGGGACCCGCGTCTGCCGCGAGCCGGGGCCCTGGAGATCGGGTCCGGAGCCGGGGCAGGAGCCGGACGCCCGGCGCCGGAAGCGCGCGGCGGGGACGGCTGGTGGCCGGGGCTGCCCGTGGAGGGCGCGGTCGCCGTCGTGTCCCGCGCCGTCGCGGCCGGGTCCCCGGTGGAGCTGCGGCCGGACACCGTACGGCCCCTGCCGCCGCTCCCGCCGAACCTGGCGGCCGGGGCGGCGGGTGCCGGGGCTCAGGGTGTCGCCGTGCTCCGGGTCACCGACCGGCTGGTCGAGCCGGACCCGGCGACGGCGGTCCTGCGTCCGCCGTCGCTGGTGGTCGGGGTCGGCGCGGTCCGGGGGGTGTCGGCCGACGAGGTCACCGGGCTCGTACTGGCCGCCCTTCGCGACGCGGGCCTCTCGCCGCTGAGCGTCGCCGAACTCGCCACCGTGGACACGAAGGCCGCCGAACCGGGCCTGCTCGGCGCGGCGGAGCGGCTGGGGGTGCCGCTGACGGCCTGTCCGGCGGAGCGGCTCGCGCGGATCCCCGTACCGCATCCGTCCGAGGCGGCGCTGAGGGCCGCCGGTACCCCGTCGGTGGCGGAGGCCGCGGCCCTGGCGGGCGGCGGGGAACTCCTCGTACCGAAGCGGAAGTCGACGCCCGTGGGGCGGGCGGCGGGGGCGACGTGCGCGGTGGCGCGCCGGGTGCCGCGCGGGCGGCTCGCGATACTCGGTACGGCTCCGCTCGCCCCGGGTCCCCTCGCCCCGCACCTCGTCGCCGAACTGCGCCGGGCGGCCTTCGTGGTGGGGCCCGGCCGGTGTGCCGACGGGGTACGCCGACTGCTGCGGCCAGGTACCCGGTTCCTGCGGTCGGAGTCGGCCGGGGAACGGATCCGTACGGCGATCGCCCGCGCCGGGGCCGGGGGCGCGGTGGCGCTGCTCGGCGACGGTACGGAAGGCGGTCGTGAGGCCCACGGGAACAACGGGGACAGCGGGGACAGCGGGCGCCAGGAGGGCAAAGAGGCCGGCCGGGGTCGTCCGACGACGGTCCCCGCCCCGTTCGGAGAGGTCGCGCGGCTCGCCGAAGCGGTGGCGGGGGCGGTGGCCGAGGGGGCGGACGTTGTCGATCTGGTCGTCGTTCCCGGGACGGCCGACGCGTACGGCCCCCGGGACCCCGGCTCCGGGCCGGGGCATGTCGTCATCGGGCTGGCCGATCCGTACGCCCCCTCGGTGCCCGCGTCCGAACGGCTCCGGGCCGCGGCGGCGACGGATGCCGTGATCACTCTCTACGGCCCGCACCGCCCGGGGGGCCTCGCCGGGACGTGGGTGTCGGCGCTGGCCGTGCTCGCGGAGCGCCGGCCGCCCGAAACGCCGGTGATGATCGTCCGAAATTCGTCGCGACCACATGATTCCGGCCGACTGACCACCTTGGGCCGAGTGGATCCGGCCCGCGTGGACATGATGACCGTCGTGACGGTCGGCAACACGGCCACCCGCACGATCGCGGGCCCCGCGGCGACCCCGCGCGGCCATCGGTGGCAGTCATGACGGCGGATATCCCGTCGCGGAGACCCGGCGCCCCCAGGACGGGGGCGCCCACCGGCGCGCGGTGGCGAAGACCGGGCATCGCCCGGCCGAGACCCGGCCCGTGGACGACGGGCCGGTCCCCCGGGCATGCCGGGATACGGCATCGCGGACCGGGGGTGCGGCCCCCTGCCCGACGACTTGGCCCCGGGCGGTCCGGGACCGGTGACACGATTCCATGGACCGGGCCCGCCGGGACACCGCCCCGCGCGCCGACCGGGCGCGCCGGGTACGGCCCCACTCCGGTGTGCGCCGACGCCCCCACCCGGGCGGACGCGTACACCCCGGTCCGGTCCGGCGAGCGTCCCCGCCCGGATCGGGGCGCCCCACGGAATGTCCCCGGTGTGCTCCGGGGGCGGATCCGGCGGGGCGCGACAGGACGTGTGCGCCCGGGTACGCCGGGGCGCGGTCGGCGGGCGGAAGCGCCCGGCGCTTGGGGAACCACCGGACGGGTAATCCCCCGGAATCCCCGGACGAGAACGAAGTGCCAAGCCGGGTTCCGTTTTTGGTATCCGCCATGGGACCGTCGTCCTCCGGCCATGCCGTGGCGGAAACACCCGCCACACGTCCCCCCACCGTCTCCGCCGACCCCTGTCACCGTCACCGTCACCACCCGTACGTCCACCCTCACCCCGGAGCCGTTCTATGAGCCGCGCCGTCCGACCGATCCAGCGGGAGCCCTGTCCCACCCCCGGAGCCCGGCGCGAGACCGCCGTGTCCGCGTCCGCGCCCTTCCGCCCTGCCGCATCACCCCTTCCCCCTGATCGAGGAGAACGTGTGAACACCCCGCCCGCACCGCTGACAGCCGGTCACGGCGTCCGGCACGAGACCGGAGCCACGGCGTCCGGGGGCGCCGTACCGGGCCACGACACCGGCCGGGACCGGGACACGCCCCCGCCCTCCGGCATATCGGCCGGCATATCCACCGGCTCGCAGTCCGGCTCGAAGTCCGGTCCGCAGTCCGGCTCGAAGTCCGGTCCGCAGTCCGGCTCGAAGTCCGGACCGGAATCCGGACCGGCCGCCGACCCCGGTCAGGACCGGGCGGACGCCCTGTCCGCCGCCGTGGAGCGGACGATCGCCGCGGCGCTCGACGAGACCACGGCGGCCGATCGGTCCGATGTATCGATCCTGCTGGTCGGCCCGGGTTCGACCGGCCGGGACGGCCACGCCGGTCCGCGGGCGGCGATCCCGGCGTTGGCACGGAACGGAGGGTTCACGGCGGTCGAGACCGCCTTCGTCTCCCTCGCCGCGCCCGATGTGCCGAGCGGGCTCGACCGCTGTCTGCGCCCGGGGACGCGCCGGATCGTCGTCGTACCGTCCGCGCCCCTCACCGGCGCCCTGTCCGAGCGGCTGCGGAAGCAGACGGCACGCTGGGCCACGGACCATCCGGAGGTGGCCGTGGTGACGGCCGGGGACCCGTCCGGGCCGGAAGGCGTCCCGGGGGACGCCGGGACCGAAGGCGTCGAGGGCGTCACGGGGAACGTCACGGGGGACATCCGCCCGGCGGGCGGGAAACCGGACCAGGAATCCGGGGCGCACGGACGTACACAGGGTCACGGGGGACGGGACCACGACGGGGAGCACGGCCCCGGCACGGGACTCGGCCGGCACGGCAGCCATGTACACGCCCACTGACCCATTCGACCTGCGCCACCACGGTGACGCGGAGATGCGGGACGCCGCCGCGGGCCTGACCGACCTCGCGGTGAACGTACGGACCGGCACTCCCCCGCCGTGGCTGCGCGAACGGATCGCCGATTCGCTGACGTCCCTCGCGGCCTACCCGGACGGGCGCTCCGCCCGGGACGCCGTCGCCGAACGCCATGGGCTCGCGCCGCAGCGGGTCCTTCTGACGGCCGGGGCGGCGGAGGCGTTCGTGCTGATCGCCCGGGTCGCCGGGGAGTTGGGGGTGGAACGGCCGCTGGTCGTGCATCCCCAGTTCACGGAACCGGAGGCGGCGCTGCGGGACGCCGGGTTCGAGGTGTCCCGGCTGCTGCTGCGCGAGGAGGAGGGCTTCACCCTCGACCCGGCCTCGGTGCCCGAGGACGCGGATCTGGTGGTGATCGGCAATCCGACGAATCCGACGTCCGTCCTCCATCCGGCGTCCGCGATCGCCGCACTGGCCAGGCCCGGCCGGCTGCTGGTGGTGGACGAGGCGTTCATGGACGCCGTTCCGGACGAGGTCCAGACCCTGGCGGACCGTACCGACGTCCCCGGCCTGGTCGTGCTCCGCAGTCTGACCAAGACCTGGGGGCTCGCCGGGCTGCGGATCGGGTACGTCCTGGCGGATCCGGACACGGTACGCGCCCTGGAACGGGCGCAGCCGCTCTGGCCGGTCTCGACCCCGGCGCTCGCGGCGGCGGAGGCGTGCATGGACCCGGCGGCCCTGAAGGAGGCCGAGCAGGCGGCCCGGCGGATCGCCGTCGAACGCGCGCATCTGCTGGCCGGGCTGGCGGAGTTCGAGGAGGTCCGGGTGGTGGCGGCGGCGGAGGCGTCGTTCGTCCTGCTGCATGTGCGGCGGGGCGCGCAGGTACGGGAGCGGCTGCGGCGGCTCGGGTTCGCCACCCGGCGCGGCGACACGTTCCCGGGTCTGGGGCCGGGCTGGATCCGGATCGCGGTCCGGGACCGGGCGACGACGAACCGCTTCCTCCAGGCCCTCGACCAGGCGCTGGCGATGGTCGGCCCCTGATCGGAGGGACCGGGCGGACGCCCGACGGAACGACCCGGTGGCCGATCGCCGCGGAGTACGGCGGCCGGCCGCCGGGGCGGGTCCCGGCAAGTCGTACGGGGCGTACGAGTCGTACGGGACGTCCTGTCGCGGCGAGCGGGCTCCCGGGGCGTACCGGAATGACCGGAGTGCCCCTCGGTGTCTGATACCGCGTCAGCCGGACGTCCGGAGGGTATAGGGAAATCGCCCGGCGGACTCCCGCCGGGGTTTCCCGACCGGAGGGGCCCGGAATGAACCGGAACCGACGTCGTACGCTCGTCGCCGCGGCGGCCGCGCTGTTTCTGGCCGTGGAGGTGACCGTCGTCCAGTTGTATCTGCCACTGGGACAGGGGGTACGGCTGGCCGTCTGCGGAGTGATCGCGGGCGCGACCGCGTTATGGCTCTGGGCCGCCCTCGGCCACCGCTCCGAGGACGGCGAATCCTCCTGTCCGAGACCGGAGAGGGCCCCGGGGACGCCCCGTTGCGAAGGCGGCCGGGCCACGGGCGCCCGTGCGCGCGGCCGGGGTACGCCTCTGCCGTAAGCCCGCCCCGCGCCCGCCGCCCGAGGTGCCGTACGCCTCCGGGGACGTACGGCCCCGAAGGCGTACGTCCCCGGGGACGTACGGCTCCGGAGGCGGCCCGCGTCAGTCGGCGCCCGCCGCGTGGGCGGTACCGGCGCAGATGTCGCGATACGGCGCCCCCGGGATCAGCCGCCGCCATTCGGCGCGGGTCAGCGGGCCGCCCGCGCGGCGGCAGACCGCGTCCGCCGACGCCGCCGTACCGATCGGATAGGCCCGGAGCGGCACCCGGTCGCCCCCGGCGTACAGCACCGTGCCGCCGGGCCCGAACCGCAGATCCACGACGGCGTCCCCCGGTGTCGGCAGCGGCAGTCCGACGGGGCGCCGGGTGGCCACGTCCCAGAGCGTGAGAGTGCCGTCGCCCGAACCGACCGCGAGGGTCCGGGCGTCGGGCGAGAAGGCGAGGGCCGTGACCGAGGCGACCGCGGTGGCGCGTCCGGACGCGACCAGCTCCCCCAGCCGGCGGCGGAGCCCGCCGTCCCAGAGGGTCACCCGGCCGAAGAGGTCCCCGGCGGCCAGCAGGGCGCCGTCGGGGCCGAAGACGGGCAGCACGCCCGATCCGATGTCGCGGGCGCCCGGCAGCGGCGTCCCGGCGGGCAGTCGGCGGGCGTTCCCGGTGGAGTCCACCAGCCGCCGCCCGTCGGGGGATACGGCGAGGGCGAAGCCGCCCGCGCCGCCGGGGAGCGCGGCGCGGGGCGCCGGGCGGGCCGGATCCCACACATGGAGCGTGTCCTCGCCCCTGGGTCCGGTGCCGGGGACGAGCAGGGTCCGGCCGTCGGGCGCGTAGCTCACCTGGCCCCAGGACAGAGGCGCGAGCACGGGTCCGGCCGTGGCGGTGGTGACGGTGTGCCGGACCGTGTCCCAGAACCGGACCCGGCGGCTCCGGGCGTCGGGGCCTTCGGGTTCCCGTACTCCGTAGGCGAGGGTCGCGCCGTCGGGCCGGAAGGCGACGAAGGCGGGGCAGCGCCGGTCGCGGGGTGCGGCGATCGTGACGCACGGCAGGGCCGGTGGCTCGTACCGCTCGCCGGTGCGCAGATCGTGGACGGTGATCCGGACGGTGGCCCGTTCGCCCGCCCCGTCCAGGTCTTCCCCGGCCGCTCCCGGTGGCCGTGCCGGAGCCCGGCCGGACGCGGCGCCGGACCCGGACCCGGACTCGGATTCGGACGCGGCGCCGGAGGCCGACGGGTCGGCGGGGCCGGTGGTGGCGGTGGCGTAGAGCCGTCCGTCCGGACTGAACGCGGTCGCCGTCGTGGCCCCGGCCCGCCACCCCCGTTCCATGAGGACGGGTGCCGCGTCGACCGTACGGACGGTGGCCGCCCAGTCGTCGCCCGAGCCGCTGAGATAACCGAGCCGTCCGCCCGGTCCGAAGCGGAGCTGGGACGCCCGCTCCCCGTGCAGCGGTCGGCGCAGTACGGGCAGCCCCGGGCGGGCGAGCCGGATCACCGACACGGCCTCGGGGTCGGCGACCGCCAGAAACGTCCCGTCGGCGCCGAACCGGATCTCGTCGGCGTCCGGATGCGGTACGGCGGGGCGCTCGGCGCCGGTCGACGTGTCCCAGAGCCGGATCCGGTCGTCGTCGGCGACGGCCAGGGTCCGGCCGTCGGGTGCGAACGCGACCGTCTCCCGGGCGCACTGCGGCGCCGTCGCCTCCGGGGCCCGGGCGAGGGTCCGCCGGCGCTTGGTGGACATGTCCCACAGTTCGAGCGGCGCTCCCGGGAGGCAGCGGGCGAGCCGTCGCCCGGTGGGGTCGAGGGTGACGTCCTGGGCGGGGAGGCCGATGGACCGGGCCTCACGGCCGAGCCGGAGCTCCTGGTCGAAGGGGTCGATCGCGGCCAGGAACACGCCGTCCGGGGGCGCGGGGGCCGGGACGGGCGGCAGGGCGAGGAGAACGGTGCCGTCCTCGGCGTCCCGGACCACGGCCCGCTGCCGGGGCGGGGTTTCCGTACCGCCGGACGCCGTCGTTCCGCCGGTCCGGCGGCCGGGCCGGGCGATGTCCTCCGTCCCCGCGACGCCCTCCGTCCCGGCGGCGGGCGCCGTACGGCCGGGCACGGTCTCGTAGGTGATCAGGGTGCGGCCCCCGGGTCCCTGTTCGGCGCCGCCGTCGGCCCGGTGGGCGGGGCCGCGGAGCGTGCCGCGCGCCAGATCCCGGATCCGTACGGTCCGCTCCCCGTCGCGGCCCGTCGCGAACTGCGGCAGCCACTCCGCGTCCGCGCGCGGTGCCGCGACCCTCGACAGGGAGTCGCCGAGACCCGGCAGGGTGCGCAGCCGACGTCCGCTGGCGACGTCGATGACGACGACGGCCCGGGCGCCGACGCTGGTCAATGTGGTGCCGTCGGCGCCGAGATGCCGTACGACGCCGTCCCCGCTCTCGGGGTCGGTGAAGGCGGCGGTGTCGGGTTGGGCAGCCGCGCCGAGCAGCGCCGAACGGGTCTCGGGGGTGTCGGCGATCCGCCGGGCGGCCAGCCCGAGACGCATCGCGGTGACCGGATCGGAGCGGCGCAGGGACTCGGCGACCCCGGCGACCCGGCGGGCCTCGTCCTCGATCCGGCGGCGTTCGGCGTCCTGCCGCTGCTGGAGGGTGATCAGGCCCGCGACGAGGGCGGTGGCGAGCAGTGCGCACAGGACGGCCAGCCGGAGCCGGGAACGGCGGCGGACCCGGGTACGGGCCGTCAGGCTGGCGGTGAGGAACGCCGCCTCCCCGGGCGTCAGTTCGCCGGGGCGGGAGCGGGCGTCGCCGAAGGACTCGGCGGCGGCGGCGAGCCGGACGCCCCGGTAGAGGGCGCCCGGGTCCCGGCCGAGGCCGTGCCAGACGTCGGCGGCTCCGGCGAGGTCCCGGCGGAGGCGGAGCCGGTCCCGGTCCTCGTCGATCCAGCGGCGCAGCCGGGGCCAGGCCGTGAGCAGCGACTCGTGGGCCAGTTGGACGGTGTCGGCCGGGGACCCGCCCGGCTCACCCGGACCCGCGTGTTCGTCCCGCCCGTCCCGCCCGTCCCGCCCGTCCGAAGGGTCCCGGCCGTCTTCCGTCGCCGGGGTGTCGAGGGTCAGCAGCCGGGCGCGGGCCAGGCGTTCGAGTACGGCGGCCGACTCCACCGGGTCGGCGGCGGTCAGTTCGGCCCGGGACGCGGGCCGCCGGGTGTCGCGGCTGCCGTCCGCGCTGTCCGGCGCGGGCGCCACGAGCCGTAGCAGCAGCAGCCGGGCGACGGCCCGACGTTCCGGGGTCAGCTCCGCGTACAGTTCCTCGGCGGTCCTGGCGATCGCGCCGCTCAGCCCCCCGGCGGCGGTGTAGGCGGCCTCGGTGAGGGTACGGCCCCGGCGGCGGTGCCAGGTCTCCAGCAGGGCGTGGGACATCAGCGGCAGCCCGCCGGGTTCGTCGGCGATCTCGTCGAGGACCCGGGCCGTCAGGCCGCGTTCCACCAGCAGTCCGGCCCGGGCGGCGGGGCCGGTGATCGCGGCGCGCAGTTCGTCGGGGGTCATCGGCGGCAGGGGCAGCGTGTGTTCGGCGGCGGCCTCGGCGAGCGGCCGGTACCGGGCGCAGTGCGGATAGAAGTCGGCCCGTACGGCGATCAGGACGCGGGCGCCGGGCCGTTCGGACCAGGCGAGCAACCGGTCGATGAAGAGGGCGCGTTCGACGGGGTCGGTACAGAGGGTGAAGATCTCCTCGAACTGGTCGACGACGAGCAACGGCCCGTCCCCGGCCGCCCGGTGCGTCTGTTCGGGCGCGTCGGCGGGGCGCGCCGGGCCGGAGGGGCGGCGCGGGGTCGCGGACTCCGTCGCGGGCGGCGCGGCGACCGCGCGTACGGAGGTGGTGGCGGGACCCGTCGCCGCCCGGCCGCTCGCCGGGACGGCGGCGGCGGAACCATCGGTCCCCGCCGCGACGTCCGTACGCGCGGTCGCCGGACCGGTCGCCGCCGTTCCGCTCCGACGGACACCGGACCCGGCGAAACCCGCCGCCGCCTCCGCGCCCGCCGTATCCGCCACGCGCGCGGACACCGCGCCCGTCCCCGGAGCGGGTCCGGCCGAACCCGGCGCCCGGGAAGCGCCGTTCGACGGCACCGGACCCGGCACCGCGCCGACGGGGCCCGCGCCCGCCGCGAGTTCCGGCTCCGGGGCCGTGAGGCCCGGGACGCGGCCCGGGTGGGCGCCGGGGGTGAGGACCCGGATCGACGCCGGACGGTACGCGGCGCCCGGCCCCGGCTCCCGGAGCCGGGGGATCAGCCCGGCCCGCAGCAGCGACGACTTGCCGGACCCCGAAGGACCCACGAGCAGGGTCAGCCGCCGGGCGGCGACGGCCGCGACGAGCCGGTCCGCGACCCGGTCGCGGCCGAAGAACCGGTCGCGGTCGCCGGGCTCGTAGCGCGCCAGCCCCTGGTAGGGCGCGGGTTCGGCACGGGCGTGGACGGCGGCCTCCTCGGTGCGCGCCGCCTCGGCCTCGTACCACCGCCGCTCCCATACTGCGCGGTCGCCGCCGCACGCCTCGGCGTAGGCGAGGGCGACCGGCAGCGACGGCAGCCGGTCACCGGCCGCCGCCTGGGCGAGGGTGGCGGTCGCGAAGTGGGTTCTGCGGGCCAGTTCGCGGTAGGTGATCCCGCCCGCCTCGGCGCGCAGCCGCCGCAGTTCGCAGGCGAACCGGGCGACCGGCCCGTCCGCCGGGTCCAGTGGTCTTTCCTTGCGTCCCATCGTGGCGTCCCGTCCCCCGATTGCCTGGTCGGCCGCCCGTCGGCGGCCGGATCAGGGTGGCGGCGGCACACCGGGCCCGACAAGGGGTTCCGCCGCCGGGCGTGGCGGGGCGAACGGATTGTCCACGGTGATCGAAGGGCCCTCCCGGACAATCCGCGGGGCCGGGAACGTGGCATCGGAGCCCACGACCGGTGGGCGTCCGGAGAGATCCGGGAACATCCGGCGAAAGGAAGGCGGACGGTGCGCACAGTTCGGAAGCAGTATCGGAATCAGAAGCTCCGCGAGTACGGACGGACGGCGCTGGCGGCTACGGGGGCGTTCCTCGTGATCGGCGGGCTGACCGGGGCGGCCCCGGCGAGCGCCGCCCCGGCGACCGCCGACTACGGCACGCTGGCCAAATGCGGCAGCAATCCGCCGATCACCATCCCCGGCGGGGAACTCCACTTCAGGATCGACTGCGGGACGACGGTCACCCGGGTGACGGGCTGGTACAAGGACACCAGGGCCGACGGCAAGTGCGTCCGGGTCCGGATCTGGTGGCCGGGCAACGAGGCGTACACCCACGGCCCGAAGGCGTGCCCGGAGGGCAAGATCGTGGAGTTCGACCACAACGGCAAGACGCACCGGCAGGCCCCGGGCGTGGAGCTGATGTCCATCGGCTGACGCCGCCGCGCCCGCGCGCCGTGGGCGGCGGCCCGGGGGACCGCCCACGGCGACCACGGCACAACGCGTTACGACGGTACGGGGGCGGTACGGCGGTACGAGACCCGGCGCTCCCGGTCCCGTACCGCCCGCCGTACACACCCCTCCCCCACCCCGGCGGCACTTCCCCACTTCCCCCACCCCACCCCACTCCGGTGCCGGGCCCGTAACGCGGTACGGGCCCGGCACCGGCCTTCCCGGGCCCGCCCCGCCGGGCGCTACCGATAGCCGTCCAGGCCGTCGGCGACCTCCGCGTCGTCGCCGTCCCGCAGGCCGTAGAGGGCCTGCTGAAGGGCGAACGTGCCGCGGATCGCGGTGATCCGGTCCGTCGTCGCGCCGTCCGTCCAGCCGCCCAGCTCCCGGACCCGGGCGAGCAGTCCGTCGCCGTGACTCGCCCCGACGGCGGCCAGATCGACGGCGGGGTCGCCCAGGGCGACCTCGTCCCAGTCCACGACACCGCTCAGCCTCGGCAGCCCGGACTCGGTCTCCCACAGCACGTTCTCGGCGCCGAGATCGCCGTGGACCACGGCCCCGTCGAGCGGGGGCAGGGCCTCGGCGGCGGTCAGCTCCCGCTCCGCCCGGGCCCGGCCCGCCGCCGACATCAGCGGGAACAGCGACTCCCGCGCCCCGGCCGCGAACTCCCGCCACTCCTCCGCCCGTACCGGAGGCAGTACGGCCCGGGTACGGGACTCGGCGCCCGCGTCCCGGAGTCCGCTGAGCAGCTCCGCGTACTGCCGGGCCACGGCTTCGAACGCGGCCGGGGAGCGGAGCGCACCCGCCGCGAGCGGCGCGCCGGGGACCCGGGTCAGGACCAGGTACGGCGGTACGTCGCCGTCACGGGCGACCGGCTCCCCGAGCGGGGCCGGGACGCGGAAGGCGAGTCCGGCGCCGGACAGGGCGCGCAGCACCGCCGCCCGCGCGGGCAGCCGGGCCTCGGCCGCGCCGGTCCTGGCGAAGCAGATCACCCGGTCCGTGCCCACCACGACCCGGTGGAACTGCCCCTCGTGGACGGCGAACGGGCCGGTCCCTCCCCCGGCCGGCAGTCGGGCCGACAGCGCTCGGTACGGCAAGGGGTCTCCCATGGCGGTGGTACCTCTCCTCGTCAGTCTTCCTGCCGGGCTTCCGGCCCGCCGGACCGGCGCACGCGGGTGGCCGGTGACGGACTCACGGCCATCCTCCCCGGGCCCGGCGCCCGGGTCGCGCGGGTTTCCCCCACGCCCGCGCGCCTCCACGCCCCTCCCGGTACCGCGCCCGTACGCCCCGCCCCCGGCCCGGCGCGCCTCCGGATCCGTACACCCGGCCCTGGGTTCGGACCCGGACCTGCCGGTTCCTCTTCCGGCACCCCCGCTTCCTGCCGCCGCCGCGGGCTCCGCCCTCCTCCGAACATCCGCGAGCGCTCCACACGACCCGCACCAACGCTTTCCGGCCGTCGTCGGGTCGACTGCGCCGGTTTCAGGACGTCGTGTGCGCGGGCGCGCGTACCGGCGCGCGATCCGGCCATGATCCGCACGGACGCGACGGTGCGCCCCGCCCCCGGGCGACGTCCGGGCGGCGCCCGCCCGTCCGCCCCGACCACCCCGGATCACCGCCACCGCGCAGGAGGAGCCTTCCGATGTCCACCGCCCGTGCCCGTGTCAGTTCGGCCGTGATGACCCACCCTGTACGCCGTGTTCAGGCCCAGGAGCTGTGCGACCGGCTGGGGCTCGGCGGGCTGGCCGTCGACCCCGAACCCGACGGACCGCCGTCGGCGCTGCGAACGGCCCTGGTGGCCTGGGCCCGGATCGCCGACGGCGCCACCCACCAGCTGATGATCCAGGACGATGTCGCGGCACCCGACGACTTCGTCGATCTGGTGGCGCACTGCGCCGACCGGTTCCCCGCCGACGCCCTGGCGTACTACACCAACTGGCACGCCCGTAACGGGGCCGCGGCCCGGCTCGCGGCTCTCGCGGGCGCGGGCTGGGTCCGGGCCGTACCGGAGGAGTTCACCCCGACGCTGGCGATCGTGCTGCCGGTCGCGACGGCCGACGCCTTCCGGCGGCACGCGACCGCGACCGGTGAGCGCCACGACGACGAGGTGATGGCCGGCTTCCTGGCCGGCCGGGGCCGCAGTGCCCTGCTCGCGGTGCCGACCGTCACCGAGCACACCGGGACCAGCAGCATCAACGGCCACGGCGCCGTCCAGGGCATCCGGCTGGCGGTCTGCCCGACCGGCTCCGAGGACGCCCGGCCGCTGCTGCTGAACGGCTGGGTGCTGGAGCTGGAGCAGTTGGACTGGCTGCCGTACATGCGGTACGGCGAGGGGTACGTGCGGCTGCCCGGCCAGGAGACCGAGGTCGCGCCGCGCCACCACTTCACCTGGCGGGAGGCGCTGCCCCGGACGGATCTGGGCGAGCACGCGGTGGCGACGGCCCTGAGCACCCTGGACGACCGGGACCGGGAGGACCGCCGGCGGGCCGGGGAGATCGCCGAGCTCTTCGGGGAGTCCTACGCCGACGAGCTGTGGATCCACTGTGCGCTGCTGGGGCGGCAGGCCCGGCTGGCCGCCCGCCGCCACGCGCCCGGGGCCCCGTATCCGGCGGAGGGCCCCGAGGCGGCGCGGCTGCGGCGGGCGGCGGTGTCCACGGTCGGCCCGGCGGGGCTGCCGCCGGAGCGGCGCCACGAGGCGGGCCGGGGACACACCGGGCTGCTGGCCGACTACGCGTCGGCCGCCGTCAGTCGCGGGGAGGCGCTGGCGGACTCGGCTCCGCCGACCGCAGATCGAAGGTGACCCAGACGGCGGGCTCCCAGTAGACGGCCCGGTCGGCGGCCCGGTCGACCCGGAGGGTGGAGAGACCCTCCGGGAAGACGTGGTCGCCGTCGGCGGGGAAGGCCATCCCGGTCCAGCTCTCCCATTCGGCGATCGTGCCGGAGATCCGGGAGGACCGTTCCATCGCGGTGGTGATCGTGCCGCCGAGCCGTACCTGGGTCCGGATCCACGGGTCGAAGGGCTCGCCGTCCTCCCGCTTCCAGTGCGCGTACTCCTCGATCGGGGCCAGCGGGTAGCGGTGCTTCCAGATCGGCCGCAGGGGGACGATGAGATCGTCGAACCCGTGGGCCCCGGCCAGATCGGTGAGCTGGGTGAGCAGCGCCCTGGAGTGGCCGCCGCCCTGGTGCGCGGGGGACACCTCGACGCCGAGGGCGACCAGGGCGTTCGGCGCCAGCCCCTGGTCGCGGGCGGTGAAGGCGGCGTCGATGGAGTCGTCGAGGCCGGAGCCGAGGCCCTCCGGGGTGCCGTCCCAGACCCGGGGCAGGGAGCGGCCCGCGCCCAGGACCGCGTCGCGCTCCTCGTCGTACAGCACGAACTGGTACTCGCGGAAATCCTCGAAGAGGCGTTTCCAGAAGCCCGGGCTGATGTCCCCGTGCAGATTGTATTCGGGGACGACCCCGGCGAACTCCTCGTCAATTCTGTCCCAGAGTTCGGGACGCTCGGAATGCAGAACGAAGCGGGGGCTCACGACTGCTCACCTTCCAGCGGCTTGACGGCTTCCCAGACGATGACGATGGGAATATCCCGCCAGGCGGCCCTGGCCGCCTCCGCGATGAATTCCTCATATCCGCCGGGGGCCAGGCTGCCGTTGAACAGCGGTTCGAAGCAGGCCCGGACCGTGAGCCCGGCGGCGGTGAATGCCCGGAGATAGTCGCTCGCCAGATGGACATGGTTGCGTACGAATGCCAGGGAGTCGTCGCCCGTGACGAAGTGGCACTGCCCCTGGAGGCTGACGACGAAGGGGTGCAGATCGGAGACGATCACCCGGCCGCCGGGGCGGACCACCCGGGCGAGTTCGGCGACCGCGTCGGTGAGATCGGGCAGATGGGTCAGGGCGAGGGTGGAGACGGCGAGGTCGACGGAGCCGTCGTCCACCGGCAGCTTCTCCAGCCGACCCTGCCGGAAGTCGGCGTCCGGCACCTTGCGCCGGGCCTGTTCCAGCATGTCAGGGGATTGATCGACGCCGATGACCCGATAGCCGCGGGCGGCCAGCGCCTCGGTCTGACGGCCGGTGCCGCAGGCGGCGTCGAGCGCCGTCCCGACCGGCCCCTGGTCGTAGAGGCCGTGCACGATCGGCTCCTCGACCTGGATGTAGGAGCTGGGCAGCGAGTCGTAGCGGCCCGCCCAGGCCGCGTATCCGGCGCCGAGGTCCAGCTCGTCCACGGACGCGCCGCCGCCGGGCAGCCCCTCACCCGAACCGCTGGCGAATTTCCTGATCTCTTCGACCCGCCGTGCCACGAAGTCGTCGTCCGCGTCGACGGCGGTACGCAGCAGCGCCAGCCCCTCGATGCCGAGGACGAACTCCCGCACCCGGAATTCAGATTTCTCCGACAACATCGACACCCTCTCGACCGGGGTTTCCCAGGGAAACCCGATTCTGCTCGTACCCTGCCGGCAGACCATCACCGTGTTGTCGCGTTTTTCCGCGAAGTCGCTTCTCCGCGCTACCCAAGGGCCTCCTCCAGCACTCTTGAAACGTTTCAGTTGGCCAAATCCCGCTGGCGAAAGTCCGGTCTTCTTCGGAAGTGTTGTTGCATCCGGCACCTTCTCTTACCATCGGGCGCCGTCGGGCCGCGAAAGGCGTGGGCGCGACGGGGTAGAGGGGGAGAGACGATGATCGAGGGGTATGCCGGGCGCGAGAGCGTCACGGCGGGCGAGGAGCTGGCGCTCCATGTGTCGACCGATGCCACAGCCTTCCGGGTCCGGTTCTACCGGCTGGGGCGGGAGCTGGAGCTCCTGGCGGAGTCGGGGCCGTATCCGGGGGTGCTGAAGGCGCCGCCGCCGCATCCCGGGGGGATCGAGGGGTCGGCCTCGCCCTCGGAGGACTGGGACTTCCCGGAGTACCGGGTGCCGATCCCGGCCGACTGGCGGCCCGGGATCCATCTGGCCCAGCTGGTCGAGGAGGGGACGGCGGAGCCGGTGCCCCGGCTGGGCGACGGCGACATCGAGGGGTTCGCGCGGGAGTTCTTCGTGGTGCGGCCCGCGCGTCCGGGGTCGTACGGCCGGATCCTGTACAAGAAGTCGACGTACACCCGGCACGCCTACAACCGGGGCGACAACGAGGGGATCCCCCGGGACGCCAGCCTGTACGACAATCCGGTCTACGGCACCGGCGGCGACGGGCTGCCCCGGGGGCACCGGCTGAGTCTGCGCCGGGCCGGCGGGGTGATCGACCTCGCCTGGTGGGACGCGCCGTTCATCGCCTGGCTGGAGCGGTCGGGCTATGCCGTCGAGTACTGCACGGACCTCGATCTGCACCGGGACCCGGGGCTGCTCGCCCCGTACGACCTGCTGCTGAGCGTCGGTCACGACGAGTACTGGAGTACGGCGATGCGCGACCACACGGACGCGTTTCTGCGCTCGGGCGGCCATGTCGCGTTCCTCAGCGCCAACACCTGCTGGTGGCGGGTGCATCCGGTCGAGGACGACACGGCCTTCGTCTCCGACACCGACCACCATGTGGACGGGGTGTTCCCCCATCTGCCCGCGACGGACCTGTGGTGGGCGCCGCCGCCGGACGGGGTGGGCAGGCCGGAGAACGCGATGACCGGCGTCAGCTTCCGCAACGGCGGGATGTGGCCCGGCGACTGGCCCGGGGACCGGCCCCTGGTGGGCTACCGGGTCCAGCACGCCGGCCACTGGGTCTTCGAGGGCACCGGACTGCGGGACGGTTCGGACGGCGGCCCGGCGGATTTCCTGGGCGCCGGGACGCCGCTGATCGGATACGAGTGCGACGGCGCGGCCTTCGCGTACGACGAGCGGGGGGTGGCCCGCGCGACCGGCGCGGACGGCACCCCCGGCTCGTTCCTGATCCTCGGTCTGTACGAGCTGGATCCGGTCAACGAGGACGTCACCACCATGAAGTGGGGGCACTGGAACTGTCCGGTCCGGGAGCCGGAGCGGACCGGCCCCCGGGCCGCCACCATGGGCGTCCACACGGTGCCCGGCGGTGGAACGGTCTTCACCGCCGGGACGACCGACTGGCCGGTGGTGTGCGGCCGGGAGGAGGATCCGGGCGTGGTCCGGGTCACCCGTAATGTCCTGGACCGGCTGTCCGTACGCCGGGGGGTTCCGTCAGCCGGATGAGTTCGTCCAGTCCGGCGATCCGGGTGGCGCCCGCCGGGAGCGGCGGGGCGTCGCCCACCACCGCCCGGTCGGGGCGGTACAGATGGGCGGCCCGCATGCCCTGGCCCAGCGGGCCGATGACATCGGGCTCCCACATGTCGCCGACGAAGAGGGTCCGGCCGGGGGCCGCCCCGCCCGCCTCGATCGCGGCCCGGTAGATCAGCGGATGCGGTTTGCGCACCCCGGCCCGCGCCGAGCCGATGGCGGCGTCGACCACCTCGGCCAGTCCCACCCCGGCGACGGCCCGGTCCAGGTCCCAGTACCAGTTGGAGCACAGGACGATCCGGATGCCCCGCTCGCGCAGGGCGGCGAGCGGGGCCACGGCGTCGGCGTACCGCTCCAGGACGAAGGACTTGGTGGCCCGGTCCAGTTCGGCGGCGACCTCCGCCGCCAGTCCGGCCGGGACCCCCCGGTCGAGGGCCCGCCGCCGCAGCCGGTCCACCTCCCACGCCCGGTAGACCGCCTCGGAGACGGAGTGCTCCCGGTGGTCCTCGCCGTCCCCCGGGCCGGTCGACCACTGGTCGCCCCAGCGGTCGGCGGCCTCGTGCAGGCCCCGGCCGCGCAGCACGGAGTCATGGCTGGGCGGCAGGGGCGGCACCATGCGGACGAGCGTGCCGTAGAAGTCGAGGACGACCGCCTCGACCGGGCCGCCGGGGTCGCCGGGGCGGGGCGGGTCCGGCAGTACCCCCGTACCGTCCGGTGCCGCGCCGTCCCGTCGTACCGCCGCGTCCTTGGTGTCCTCGGCAGGCCGGTCCCCGTCGCCGGGATCCGCCGGCCCGTCCGTCCGCACGGTGCCCATGGGTCAGTACCGCCCGTGCCGGCGCGGGAAGTAGTCCTCGCAGTCGCCGTCGCGCTCGATGTCGACGGTGGCGCAGTGGAGTCCGCCGCCGAACGGGCCGACGGCCCGGAACGGCACCGGCACGATCTCGAAGCCGTATCCGGCCAGCTGCTCCGAGAGCGCCACCTCCTTCTCCTCGACGCAGAGCGTGTTGGCGTCGAGGTTGAGCATGTTCCCGGCCAGCCACGGCGAGCAGAAGGAGAGCTTCGGCGGGTGGTCCCAGCTCGCGGGCTGGACCGCCTCGATGATCTCCCAGTCGTTGAGCTTGAAGAAGTCCATCAGCTCGGGGTCGGCCAGCCGCTCGCCGCAGTGCAGCACCAGTCCGGGCCGCAGCGGGACCCAGGTGGCGTCGATGTGCAGCGGATGGGTGTTGGTGGAGGTGACGTGGTGCACCCGGTGGTCCGGGAAGTGCCGCTTCAGCCAGTCGAAGCCGCTGCGGTTGGTGACGAAGGAGAGCTGGACGAAGAGGTCCTTGCCGAACCGGGCCACATCGGCCGCGTCGAACAGGGGCTCCTCCTCGGTGAGCACCAGCTCGTACTCCCGGACCTTGGCGAGCTGGACCTCGGTCGGCAGCTCGTTGTACGTGTCCCAGAAGTCGGTGCGGTAGCTGGCGTCGGTGAGCCGGGGCTTGGGCGCGGCCTCCCAGCGCATCCGGGGGTCGGCCTTGAACAGGTCCTGGAGCAGGGGCCGGTAGGCCAGGTACTCGTACCAGCGGCTGCGGTACGACATGGTGGCTTCCAGCACCTCGTTGCCGACCGTCAGCAGCAGATCGCGCGGCGGCATACAGCCCGACATGGTCTCCTGCGTCCAGTCCGGGGTGGAGACGGTCTGGTTGAAGTCCAGCGGGGTCGGGCGGTCCACCCGGATGCCCCGCCCGGTCAGCATGGCGGCGAAGTTGTCGAGCTGCTCATTGGCCTCGGCGGTCATGTCCTCGGGCATGGGGCCGTAGGTCCCGAGGGGGAAGCCGTCCTCGGGGAAGTCCCGGCGGACGGCGGGCTCGGGAGCCTGGACCACCGCCGCGTCGGCTCTGCCGACGATGACATGACGCAGCGGGTCCCAGCCGTTCCACGCGTTGACCCGAACGGGACGTGCGCTGGATTCGCCGGTGGTCGTGCCGTGCTCAGTCACGGGTCACCCTTCGATAGGTGAAGCGGAGAGTCGATGTGGTGCGCGATGCGCGCGGGACGGGTACGTGGCGTCGTCGGACGTACCCGGAAGGCCGCGAGCCGGTCGCGGAGATCACGGGAGATCATGAGAAAAATGAGCCAGCGGACATGCCATCGTCAAGGCACCCCGGACCGGCATCCCCCTCATTCACGCCATTCCGACACGCGTTCGGGAAGGGGTTCGGCGCGGGTCACCCCCCGGTTCCCTTAGCGGCAAAGGCCAGGGCAACGCAGGAACATTTCAAAATACCGTAAACGATCCTGGCCAAAAAGCGCTCCCAGGGTGGTCCGGCGCACTTTGGTGGGTAGATAGGTGCCCGGTTCGGCCACGATCTCCAATGCGCGAATCCTCGAAAGGGGGACCGTCATGCGACGGCCTCGTTCCCGTACCGTCGTCCGTACCTCGGGCGCCCTGCTGCTGGCGCTCGCCGTCACCGCCTGCGACTCCGGCGGATCCGGCGGATCCGCGGGCGGCGGCGGCGACTCCGGCGAGCTGACGGTCTGGCTCACCATCGACGCCCGCGAGAGCTGGCCTGATCTCATCACCGAGACCAACAAGCGGTTCGCCGAGCGATATCCGGACGCCAAGGTCAAGGTCCAGTACCAGCAGTGGACCAGCAAGAACCAGAAGATCGACGCCGCAATCGCCGGACGCGACGTACCAGACGTCGTGGAGATGGGCAATAGCGAAGTCACCAACTACATCATCAATGGCGCGTTCATCCCGGTGGACGAGCGGAAATTCGATCATTCCAAGGACTGGCTGCCGGCCCTCTCGGACGCGTGTCGACTCGACGGGAAGATCTACTGTGTGCCCTACTACGCGGGCGCGAGAATCGGTATCTACCGCACCGATCTGCTGAAACAGATCGGGGTCGCGAAACCGCCGGCGACCTATCCCGAGTTACTGACGGTTCTGGACAAGCTGAAGGCGAAGTTCCACTCCAAGGACAAGAACTTCTCCACGTTCCATATGCCGGGACGGTACTGGTTCGCGGCGATGGCCTATGTCAAGGACGTGGGCGGCGAGATGGCCGTCAAGGAGGACGGCCGCTGGCGGGGCGCGCTCTCCGACCCGAAGTCCGTCGAGGGCCTGAAGCTCTGGAAGAAGTTCCTCGACGACTACTACGTGGGCGACCGGTCGAAGGACAACAGCGACGAACCGGGGGTCGTCGGCCAGGGCAAGACCGGCATGTTCTACGGCAACACCTGGGAGGCCAACGCCGCCGCCGACCCGCGCGCGGGCGGCAACCCGGCGATGAAGGGCAAGTTCGACACCTTCGTCTTCCCCGGCCCGTCCGGGAAGCCGCTGCCGCCCTTCCTCGGCGGCTCCCTGCTCGCCGTCCCGGTCAAGTCCGACAAGCAGACCATGGCCCAGGAGTGGATCCGGCTCTTCACCGACAAGCAGTCGCAGCGGACCCTGATCAAGGCCGAGACACTGCCCAACAACACGGTGCAGCTCAAGGAGGTCCCCACCGACGGGATCAACGCCCCCGCCGCCGTGGCCGCGACCCGGGGCTGGGTCACCCCGCTCGCCCCCGGCTGGACGGCCGTGGAGAAGTCCAATGTCCTCCCGGAGATGCTCCAGGCCATCGCGACCGACAAGAAGTCGGTCGAACAGGCGACGAAGGACGCGGACCGGGCCATCGACGCGGTGATCAACGACAACTGACGCGTACACCCCCCGGTACCGCCCCGTCTCCCGGCACCGCGCCTCCCCCCGCCCCGGACGGGTCCGCGCCACGCCGCCCGCGTCCTCCCCCGCCGGCCCCGCACCGGTTCCGCGCCCCGCCGCGCGGCCGGTGCGGGTGCCGCGCGGCGCGGCGCGCCGGACCCGCCCGGACCCGCCCGGACCCGGCGGGCCGGAAGGATCGGAGCCGGGGGGCCGCCCGCCGCCGCGCCCGACCCACGGAGGAGACCCCCCCGCATGGCGACCGCCGACCCACCGAGCCCCGCCCGGGCCCCGTTACGCCCCCGCCCGGCGGGAACCCGGCCGGCCGGGCCCGCCGAAGCCCCGCCGCCCCCCGGCCCCGGCCCCGGCCGGGCCAGGACCCTGCGCCGCCGGGCGGTGCCGTATCTGCTGATCGCCCCGGCCGTCCTGGCCCTCGCCGGGGTCCTGGGCTATCCGCTGGTCGAACTCTTCCTGCTGTCGTTCCAGGACATGACCCGGCGGGAGCTGTTCGCCGGGACCCAGCCGCCCTGGGTCGGCCTCGACCAGTACCGGACCGTCCTCACGGACGACTTCTTCTGGCTGGTCGTCGGCCGGACCGCCCTCTTCACCCTGGTCTGCACCGTGGCGACGATGGCGGTCGCGATGCTCGTGGCGCTGCTGCTGCGCCGGGTCTCACCGTGGATCCGGCTGCTGACGGGCGCGGTGCTGGTGGCGGTCTGGGCGATGCCGGTGATGGTCGCGGCGGCCGTCTTCCGCTGGCTGACGGATCCGGAATTCGGGGTCGCCAACTGGCTGCTGGGACTGCTGCCCGGAGTCTCCTTCGAGCGGCACAACTGGTTCGAGGACCCCTGGCAGGGGTTCGCCGTGATCGCCGCCGTCACCATCTGGGGCTCGCTGCCGTTCGCGACGATCACCCTCCAGGCGGCGCTCACCCAGGTACCGCCGGAGCTGGAGGAGGCCGCGGAGTGCGACGGGGCCGAGGGCGCCCTGGTCTTCCGCCATGTCGTCTTCCCGGTGATCCGGCCCGCGTTCGTCATGGTCACATCGCTCACCGCGATCTGGACCTTCGGGGTCTTCAACCAGATCTGGCTGATGCGCTCCGGCACCCCGGAGAAGGAGTACTACCTGCTCGGCGTGCACTCCTTCATCGAGTCGTTCGCCGTCAACCGCTACAGCACGGCCGCGGCGATCGCGGTGATCACCGTACTGCTGCTGCTCGGCGGTGCCGTGGTCTACGTACGCCAGCTGGTGAGAATGGGAGAGACCGAGTGAGCACCGACCGCAGTGTCCGTCCCTCCCCCGAACGCCCGGCCCCCGGCCGGACCGGTCCCGCCGAGGTACGAACCCCGGCCTCCCGGTCCGTACTCCGCCGGTCCTCGGCCCGCCGGCCGAACCGGTCCCGCCGGGCGCGCTCCCGCCGGGCGAACGTCCTGACCCTGGTGTTCTGCGCGGTGATGGCGTTCCCGGTCTACTGGATGCTGCTGACGGCGCTGCGGCCCCCGGCGGAGATCCGGCGGAACCCGCCCCGGCTCTGGCCGAGCGGGCTGACCCTGGAGAACTTCCGGCGGGCGATGGAGTCGGACACGTTCTGGTCCAGTGTCCGGGCCAGTGCCCTGATCGGTGCGGGGACCGTACTGATCTCCCTGGTGATCGGCGTACTGGCGGCGTACGCGGTGGCCCGGTTCGTCTTCCTGGGGCGCCGGGTCTTCGTCCTGGCGATCCTCTGCGTCCAGATGATCCCGCTGGCCGGACTGATCATCCCCCTCTATCTGCTGCTCAGCGACGCCGGTCTGACGGACAGTCTGACCGGTGTGGTGCTGACCTATCTGGTCTTCATGCTGCCGTTCACGGTCTGGCTGCTGCGCGGCTTCGTGGTCGCCGTCCCGGCCGAACTGGAGGAGGCGGCCATGGTGGACGGGTGTACCAGGGCCGGGGCGTTCCGGCGGGTACTGCTGCCGCTGCTGGCCCCCGGCCTGGTCGCGACCTCCGTCTACTCCCTGGTCCAGGCGTGGAACGAGTACGTCCTCGCCTATGTGCTGCTCTCCAGCGACGACAAGCAGACCGTCTCCATCTGGCTGGTGTCGTTCCAGACCACCTTCGGTACGGATTACGGCGCGCTGATGGCGGGCGCCACCCTGACCGCCCTGCCCGTCGTCGTCTTCTTCATGATCGTGCAGCGGCGGGTGGCGAGCGGTCTCGCGGCGGGCGCCGTCAAGGGATGACCGGTCGCGGACCACCCGTACGCCCCCGCCTCCCGACCCCTCACGGCCCCTCCCGATCCGGCCCCGATCCCTCCCGACCACCCCTGCCCCGGAAGACCCGCGGTCCGCCGCGCCGGGGGCGCCCGCCGGCGCCCCCGGTGGACGCGGTACGGCCGGGCCCTCGCACCGCGTCCGGTCACCGACCGGCATCCGAGACCGCCACCGATCGCGGCTCCCCACCGCGGTCACGTGTCAACGCCGTCAGTGCCGACGGCGGCGGCTCCCCCACGCCTTCCCCGGTAACACAGCCGTCCCGGCCGTCCGCCGACGGATGGCCGCACGGCTCCGACCAGCAGGAGAACTACCGTGACCTCCGACCGTCTCGATCTGGTGTCCAAGCTCTACCAGCCGTCCGGCTGGCCGCGCGTCCTCGAAGTGGCGAGCGGTAAACGCTCCACCAGTCCGCTGGTGGTGGACCTCGACCCGACCACCTTCTGCGATCTGGCCTGCCCCGAGTGCATCAGCGGCAAGCTGCTCAACCAGGGCCGCTTCACCCCCGAACGGCTCGCGGAACTCGCCGACGAACTGGTCGCCATGAAGGTCCGCGGCGTGGTCCTGATCGGCGGCGGCGAGCCGCTGGCCCATCGCGGCACCCGCAAGGTGCTCCAGACCCTCGGCGAGGCGGGCATCGCCATCGGGGTCGTCACCAACGGCACCATGATCCAGCAGAACCTCCGCGAACTGGCCCGCTACGCCTCCTGGGTCCGGGTGTCGATGGACTCCGGATCAGCCGACACATACGGCGTCTTCCGCCCGGACCGCAAGGGGCGGAGCGTCTTCGACAAGGTGATCGCCAATATGCGGCTGCTGGCCGCGGAGAAGGAGGGTGCCCTCGGTTACTCGTACCTCATCATGACCAGGCGGCAGCCGGACGGCACGACCGTCAGCAACCACCACGAGGTGCTTCAGGCGGCCCGGCTGGCGAAGGACATCGGCTGCGACTACTTCGAGTCCAAGGCCATGTTCGACGACGGCCACCACGTCATCCAGCTCCCGGACGAGATACTCGGCTCGGTCGAGGAGCAGCTCCGCCAGGCGCGGCTGCTCGCCGACGACGACTTCGAGATCATCGACTCGTCGACCCTGACATCGCTGCGGAACCGGGTCGGCGCGATCCAGCCCAAGGACTACCACCGCTGCCCGGTGGCGGAGCTGAGGACGCTGATCACCCCGTCCGGGGTGTACGTCTGCTCCTACCACCGGGGCAATCCGCTGGCGAAGATCGGTGACGCGGTCACCGAACCGCTGCCGGAGATCTGGGCCAACGCCGACCGGGGGATCGTCGATCCCAGCCGGGACTGCCGGTTCCACTGCGCCCGCCACCGCTCCAACCTCGAACTCCACAAGATCGGGGCGGGAGCGGCGACGGCCGAACCGGTCGAGGACTACGACCCGTTCATCTGATCCGCGGAGCCCCGGGGGCGGGTCACGCCCGCCCCCGCGGCCGGTCCGTCCGACGCCCGGGTGGGAATCACCCGGGCGTCGGGGTGTGCGGTACGGATCGCCTCGCGCAGCGCCGCCGCGGTCCCGGCGGTCTCCGCCGTGCGGCAGAGGCCGACCAGGGCGCCGCCGCCGCCCGCTCCGCTGAGCTTGAACAACAGACCGGTGGCGGCCAGCGCCGTGGCCCGCAGTTCCTCCAGGACCGGGGTGGACATCCCCTGCTGGTCGCGCATGGTGATGTGGGCCCGGTCCATGGCCTCGGCGAGCGCGCCGAGGTCTTCGGCGCCGATCGCCGACCAGGCGGCGGCGGAGGCCGCGTCGGCCTCCTTCAGATAGCGGGCCAGGGCGGGGTCGCCGTCCCTGAGCTGGGCGCGGACCGTCCGGATGTGGTCGCCGGTGTCCTTGCGCTGCGCCGAGTCGAGGACCAGGACGGTCCAGCCGGCGGGGAAGCGGGCCCGGTCCCGTACGGCGGGCAGACCGGTGGGGCGCCCGTCGAGCAGCAGGGCACCGCCCTCGATGACGGCGAGGTGGTCCATTCCGCCGCCGTTGAAGTGGGCGAACTCGAACTCGTAGGCCCATTGGGCGAGTACGGCCGAATCGACCGTGTCCGGGTCGGGGGCGCAGGCGTCGGCGTAGGCCCGGAAGAGGCCCACGATCAGGGCGGTCGACGAGGAGAGTCCGCTGGCGGCGGGCGCGTCGCTGCGGACGGAGACGGCGGGCGGCCGCGGCGGCAGCCCGGCGATCCGCTGCCGGAGGAACTCCCAGACCTGGCCGGCCCAGTCGTCCGACGGCGGCGGGGGCGGCCCGGGGACGACGGCGACCTCGGTGGTCAGATCGAGGGCGAGACTGACGCTCCGGCCGCCCAGCCAGTCGAGGTCCTCGCCGGACAGACAGGCCCGGCACGGTACGACGGCGCGCGCTGCGGGCCGTAAGACCCCGCCGGGCGCTTCGGCCGGTGTCGCGGCCGGGGGGTTCACGGATCCGGTCACCGGGCCTGGAACCTTCCGGTGTCGAGGAACGCCCGGTGCATCTCCAGCACCGCGGCGGTGGCCCGGTAGAGCGGCGCGGGCGGCTCGTCGGGGTGGTGCCAGGCGGTACGGGTCACCTCGTCGGGGCTCGGTGACAGCTCGCCGCTCCAGGTCGTGGCGGCGAAGAGCAGGGCGAAGCAGTGCATCACATCCCCGTGGGGGTAGGTGAGGGTGTGCAGCTCCGGGTCGGAGAGGGAGCCGAAGGGCACCAGGTCCTCCCGGCGGACCAGCAGTCCGGTCTCCTCCTTGAGTTCGCGGACCGCGGCGTCGGCGAAGTCGCCGCCCTCCTCGCAGGCCCCGGCCGGGATCTCCCAGAGTCCGTTGTCGGCGCGCTGCTGGAAGAGCACCCGGCCGTCCGGGTCGGTGAGCAGGACCTGGGCGCCGGGGACGAGCAGCAGTCTGCTGCCCACCGACTGTCTGAGCTGCCAGACATATGAACCGATATAACCCACCTGGGGCGTTCCTTTCCTGGTGGCGGCGGTGGCCGCCGCGATCACACCTGCTCCGTCAGCCAGGCGGGCACCGCGTCCGGGGTGTCGTTCAGCCAGCGGACGTACCGGTCGACACCCTCGCGCACGGTGATGCCGGGGGTCCAGCGCAGCAGCCCGGCCAGCCGGTCGGTGGCGGCGTAGCCGCCGAGCGGGTCGTCGGCGGGGCGGGGGGTGGTGACGAACCGGGCGCCCGGGTAGTGCGGGGCGATCAGTTCGGCGACCTCCCGGACGGAGGTGGGGATGCCGGAGCCCACGTTGACGGTCTCGCCGGCCACCCCGTCCTCGACCAGGGCGAGGGCGGTCGCGGCGGCGATGTCGTCGACATGGACCAGGTCGCGGACCTGGACGCCGCCGCCGTTGAGCCGCATCGGAAGCCCGGCCCTGGCGTGCATGGCGAGCCAGGCGACCATCCAGGAGTGGCTGCCGGGCTTGGGGGTCTGCGGATCGCCGTAGACGGAGAAGTACCGCAGGATGGCGTAGTCGGTTCCGGTACCGGCCAGCAGCAGCCGGGTCTGGTGCTCGCCCCAGAGCTTGGAGTTGGCGTAGACCGACAGCGGGTGGGGCGTCTGGTCCTCGGTGAACCGCTGAAACCCTTCGAGGGGCGCGGTCCCGTTGCCGTAGACGGCGGCGGACGAGACGAAGACGAGCCGTCCCACCCCGGCGGCGACGGCCTCCTCCAGGACGTTCTCGGTCCCGGCGACATTGGCCGCGAAGGCGATGTCGGGGCGGCGGGTGCAGGCGGCGACGTCCGCGAAGGCCGCCGCGTGGACCAGCAGATCGGCCCCGGCCAGGACCCGGCGGACGGCGTCCCGGTCGCCGACGTCGCCGACGACCAGCTCGGCGCCCTGCCGCCGGGCGCCGAACATCTCGTGGACGGGGCCGGGGTAGGCGTCCATCCGGTCCAGGACGGTGACCTCGGCGTCAACGCTCCGCAGCAGCCGGGTGAGCCTGCTGCCGACCAGTCCGCCGCCGCCGGTGATCACGATCCGGGAGCCGCGGAGCTTCTCCAGCCGGGCGGTGACCGAATTCCCGGGCGCCGCTCCCGCCGTTTCCGGTGTTCCCGCCGTTTCCGGCGCCCCCTCGGCGCTGTTCCCCGTACCGTTCGCCGTTTCCGTCCGCACTGCTTCCTCCGGTGCCCCGTTGGCCGATCCGCCGTTCACCCGCGAAAGACCCGTCCCGTCGTTGCGTTCCGTCACATCGTTCGTGCCCGACATGCAGACTCCTCATGGCGATACGCCGGTGGTGAATCGTGTACAGACAGCATGACGATCTTCAACGGCCGGAACCAGGGCGCCTTTTTGGCACTCTTGCGGCCCGGGAAAGCGGCACCGTACTGTCCGGATCCGTATGCGGCCCCCGATGATTCCTTCGACATTATTCGGCCAGTACGGCGGGAAATCGCGGGAATCCGTGCCGGACCGACGAGTAACCGGTGGGGCGGGGGTCGGCGGACCGGACCCGGAAAGGGCCGGAAAACGGAGTGCGGAGTGGGTACCGAGTGAGAGCGCAGGCAGCGCAAGTACGGAGGTTCCGGTGACGCCCTATCGGCTCAGCGGTGTGGTGATGACCCATCCCAAGCGGCTCGCGGCGGCCGAGCGGCTGGCCGGTTCGGCGCCCCCGGGGAAGCTGCGGGTCGTGATGGACCCCGATCCCGGGGGCCGCCCCTCGGTCCTGCGGACGGCGCTCGCGGCCTGGTCCGCGATCGACGACGACGCCACCCACCACCTGGTGCTCCAGGACGACATGGTGCTGTCGGAGTCGTTCTTCGAGCGGGTCTCGGCGGCGATCACGGCGATGCCGGACGCGGCGCTGGCGCTCTTCGCCCTCTGGGATTCCCGCAATGGCGCTGCGGTGCGTTTCGGGGCGCTGGCCGGGGCGCGCTGGACGCCGGTGGTCAACGAGTACTTCCCGTGTGTGGCGATCGTCCTGCCGAGGGCCGTGGCGGCCGGGTTCGTGGAATACGGCCGGGCCCGGCTGGACTCCTGGCCGGACGACATCCTGATGTACCGCTATCTGCGGGACGCCGGGGTCCCGGGCTATGCGGCGGTGCCCAGTCTGGTGGAGCACGAGGATCTGGGGAGTATCGCCGGCAACGCCTTCAGAGGACCCCGGCGTTCCGTTTGTTTTCTGCCCGGGGACCGGCCGGGCGCCGAAGGTGTCCGGATGCCGGGACCGCGTGTCGCGCCGTTCTTCAAGAACGGGGTGGCGCGGTGTGCCGTACGGCTGGAAGGGCCCGGTCCCGAGCGATGGCTGCATCTTGAATGCGAGTCATTTCTGGAGGGCTCGGGAATTCCGGTAGAAAGACTGGATTCGGCCATGCTGGGATTGACCGAAGTCGCCGACCGGGAGGCGGTACGGGGCACCTGGCTCACCGCGTTCACCCTCGGCCTCGTCCACCGGCGCGAGGGCCGGGGCGGCGATCCCGACCCGGCGCGCGATCCGGTGCTGGCGGAGGCGCTGGCGACGATCGGCCCCGGCGGGATCAGTCACCGCTGTTCGGAGGAGCAGATCGCGACGGTACGGGCGGCGCTGGCCGAGGTCGCGGGGGCGGGGCTGGCGGCCGGGCTCGCGGCCGGGGAGCCCCGTCCGGCCCGCCGCTCGGCGACGGCCGGCGGCCCCGCGGACGCCCCGGCGGCGGAGGCGAATGCCCCGGAGACGGCCCCGGCGGTGGGTCTTACGGGCGCGGCGAGCCCACTGGGCGAGCACATCGCCCGGGGCCTCGCGGACCAGGGGTTCACGGTCACCCCGGCCGGGCCGGGCGACCGGGGCCCGTACCGGGGGCTGGATGCGCTGATCGACCTCCGCCCGCTGTACGGCGGCGAACGGGACCCGGCCGCCGTGGTGCTCCGACTGCTGGACCGGGCGACGGGCGCGGTCCGCGGGGTCCGCACCCTGTACACGGGCGATCTGTACGGACCGGGCTGCCCGCGCGATTCGGTGATCGGCCGGCTGGTCTGGGACGCGCTGCGCTATCAGCCGCTGGTGGTGCCGGAGTCGGCGGCGGACGGGCCGCGCCCGGTCCGGCCGCTGCATACGGCCGATCTGGCCGAGGCGCTGGCGCACGCGGTCACCGCTCCCCCGGCGGAGTCCGCCGTCCTGCTGCCCGGCGGGGCGCCGATCGGCGTCCGCGAACTGGCCGGACTGATCCGGGAGTCGGTCCGGCCGGTACCGCTGGAGACCGTGGCCGCCCTGCCGCGCCGGGGCACCGGGCGCCCGGGGCCCGTACCGGACCGTCCCCGGCTCCCGGGGTGGAAGCCGGTCCGTGAAGTGCGCCGGGGGCTGCACGACTTCGCGCAGTGGCTGGCGTACGAGGGCATCCGGTACGCGCCCGTGTGACGGCCGGGCGGTGAGCGGTGAGCGGCGGGCTGCCGCGAGGGCCCGGCGCCGGGGGGTCTCCGGCGCCGGGCCCGGTGGCCGCCCCCGTGCCGGGTGTGCGGCCCGGTGCGGGGGCGGTCGCGGTCCGGCCCCCGGGGACAGGGGGCCGGAGCGCCCCGGGCCGGACACGGGACCGGCCGGGGCGGATCGGGGTACGAGCCCGGTCAGGGCAATCGGACCGGGGCGGCGGTCAGGCCCGGTTACGGGCCCGCATCCGGGTCACCGCCAGCGCGCCGCCGCCGAGTCCGAGCAGTACGGCCGCGCCGCCCGCCAGATAGAGGGTGGTGGCGCTGCCGCCGGTCTCGGCCAGGTTCTCGGTCGGCTCGTCGCCGGTCTGGGGCTTCACCCCGGGCTTCTCGGCCTTGGGCTCCTCCTTCTTGGGCTCCTCCGGCTTCGCCGCCGCCTTCTTCGGTGTCTCGCAGGTCGCCCGGACGAGCGTGACGGTGCCGTCGACCTCGGCGACGTTCAGCTTCAGCGGATTGACGCTCACCTTCAGTTCGAGGGCGGTGGCGGCCGCGGTCCTGGAGGTGGTCTCGGTCCGGGACAGATCGAGGCCGACCTCGCCGACGCCGGGCACCGTGATCCGGGTCCGGCCCTCGGCGCTCAGCGTCACCTTCTGGCCGAGGATCCGTACCGTGCCGAGGAGGTTCGACTCGGCCACCGGCTTCGCGCCGACCGCGCACCGGGCCTCGGACGTGACCTGCTCGACCTCCACGAGCGAGAGCAGCGGCAGCCCGGGGACGTGCACCCTGGCACGGGCCAGGTTGGCGTAGCCCACGGCCTCGTCGGCCTCGGCGGTGGCGCGGGAGGTGGCGACGTCCGCCCGCAGCATGGAGAAGGGCTTCCCCTGGCCGACCCCGTCCAGCCGGACGGACAACGCGGTCTCCTCGGCGCTCGCCGGGGCCGTCACCTCGTTCAGCGACGCCCGCAGCGGTACGTGGACGGACTTGTCGAGCAGGGATACGTCGAGCCCGGCGCGGAGGACGACCGCACTCGCCCGGCCCTTCGCGTCGCCTCCCGCGGCGTGCGCGGGACCGGCCAGCGCGACGGGGGTCGCGGCGAGGGCGACGGCGGCCGTGAAGGCGGCGCAGCGGCGAGCGGGCATGCGAAAGGTAGTGCTGTTCACGATGGTGGAACCCCCACAGGAGTAACGACGTCGCAGACATCGGACCGCGGGGACACGCGGCCGACGGCGATCGGGACGCCCTCATCTTTACGCACTGAGAGTGAACTGACGGATACCAGGCGTCAGTTCACCCCAAAGAGGGGTTTCCGTCTCTACGTTCGATCCGACCCGGTACAGGCGTTCCCGGACGTCCCTCCTGTGGCGGGCGCGCGGCCGGTCCGGGGTGGTCGCGGGGGCGTACGGGGGCGGTGCCGCGTCGTCTGCGGAAAGGGGTTCAACGACCGGGTACGGCCGGATGTCACGCCCGGTCAACCCGGCGCACCGGCCGCCCGGACCGCCGGGTCCCGGCTCGGGGAACCGGATGACGGGTTACGGATTACGGGCCTACGGCTCCGGGCCCGGCCTCCCGGCTCCGGCCCGGTGCCGCCGTCCGCCCACCCGTCCGCCCACCCGTCCGCCCGCCTGTCCGGGCGTCCGCCCACCCGTCCGCCCGTCGGTCCGCCCGCCCGCACCGGTTCCGCTACGCGGTTCAGCCGACGATGCGGCCGTTGAGCACCACGCGCCGGGGCGCGGCCAGGGCCCGGACGTCGGCCCGGGGGTCCTCCCCGTAGACCACCAGATCGGCGGGGGCGCCCTCGGTGAGCGCCGGGCGGCCGAGCCAGGCACGGGCGCCCCAGGTGGTCGCGGAGAGCGCGGCGAGCGGCGGGATCCCGGCCTTGACCAGTTCGGCGACCTCGGCGGCGACCAGGCCGTGGGCGAGCGATCCGCCGGCGTCGGTGCCGACGAAGACCGGGACGCCCGCGTCGTAGGCGTTGCGCACGGTCTCGTACCGCCGGGCGTGGAGCCGTCGCATATGGCCGGACCAGACGGGGAACTTGGCCTCGCCGCCGTCGGCCAGCGCCGGGAAGGTCGCGATGTTGACCAGGGTGGGGACGATGGCGACCCCGCGTTCGGCGAAGAGGGGGATGGTGTCGTCGGTCAGCCCGGTGGCGTGTTCGACGCAGTCGATACCCGCCTCGGCGAGATCGCGCAGCGAGTCCTCGGCGAAGCAGTGCGCGGTGACCCGGGCGCCCAGCCGGTGGGCCTCGGCGATGGCCGCCTCGACGGCGTCGCGCGGCCAGCAGGCGGTGAGGTCCCCGGCCGCGCGGTCGATCCAGTCGCCGACGAGCTTCACCCAGCCGTCGCCGCGCCGGGCCTCGCGGGCGACGTACTCGACCAGGTCGGCGGGTTCGATCTCATGGGCGTAGTTGCGGATGTAGCGGCGGGTGCGGGCGATGTGCCGCCCGGCCCGGATGATCTTCGGCAGGTCCTCGCGGTCGTCGATCCAGCGGGTGTCGGCGGCCGAACCGGCGTCCCTGATCAGCAGGGTGCCCGCGTTCCGGTCGGTGAGCGCCTGCTTCTCACTGGTCGCGTCGTCCACGGCGCCGTGGGCGTCGAGGCCGACATGGCAGTGCGCGTCGACCAGTCCGGGCAGCGCCCAGCCGGTCACGGTCGCGGTGGGTTCGGCGGCGGGCCGGTCGTAGCTGACGCGGCCGCCGACGACCCACAGCTCGTCCCGGACGTCGTCCGGGCCGACGAGCACCCGCCCCTTCACATGCAGCACCGTGTGATCGCTCATAGCGGCACTGTACGAGGGGGACGGCGGCGCCACGAGGGGCCCGCGGGGCCGGTCCGGAGGGGGCGGGCGGCCCGGGTCGGGCCCGGCTACCCTCGTCCGGGCGGCCGGAACACCCCGGCCTGAACCGAACTGTCCGAAGTACGAGTCCGAAGTCCGAAGAAGGCATCCACCGTGACACATCCGTTTCTGGACCTCCCCCCGCTGACCGCCGCCCGGTTCGCGGCCATCGAGCGGCGGGTCGCCGCCCTCCTCGACACCGAGCAGGACGTGGTGATCACCCAGGGCGAGGCGCTGCTGCCGCTGGAGGGCTGCATCCGCTCCGGCGCCCGGCCCGGTTCGACGGCGCTGAACGTGGTCACGGGTCCGTACGGCCAGACCTTCGGGAACTGGCTGCGGGACTGCGGGGCCGAGGTCGTCGATCTGGAGGTGCCGTTCCATACGGCGGTCACCGCCGAGCAGGTGGAACGCGCCCTGGCGGAGCGGCCGGAGATCGACTTCGTCTCGCTGGTGCACGCCGAGGCCGCGACCGGCAACACCAACCCCGTGGCGGAGATCGGCGAGGCCGTCCGGGCGCACGGCGCGCTGTTCATGCTGGACGCGGTGGCGTCGGTGGCGGCCGAGCCGCTGCTGCCGGACTCCTGGGGCGTCGATCTCTGCGTGATCGGCGCGCAGAAGGCGATGGGCGGCCCGGCCGGGGTCTCCGCGGTGTCGGTGAGCGCCCGGGCCTGGGAGCGGTTCGCGGCCAACCCGGCCGCGCCCCGGCGGTCGTATCTGTCCCTGCTCGACTGGAAGGAGCGGTGGATCGACGGCGGCCGGCGGACGCTGCCGCACGCGCCCGCGCAGCTGGAGATGCTGGCGCTGGAGGCGTGTGTGGAGCGGATCGGGAAGGACGGCCTGGACACGGTCGTGAACCGGCACGCGCGGGCCGCGGCGGCGACCCGGGCGGGCGCGGCGGTGCTCGGCGGCGGGATCGAGCCGTATGTGTACGAGGCGCGGGACGCGGCCCCGGTGGCGACGACGCTGCGGACGACGGGCGGGGTGGACGCGGCCGGCCTGGTGGCGGCGGCGCTGGCGGTCGATCCGTCGCTGCCGCTGGTCGCGGGCGGCGGGGCGCTGGCCGGGGAGATGATCCGGGTCAACCACTACGGGGCGGACGCCACGGCGGACGCGGTGCTGTCGTCGCTGTCGGCGGTCGGGGCGGCGCTGGCCGCCTCGGGTACGGCTCCGGCGCCGGTCGACCAGACGGCGGCCCGGCGGGCGGCGCTGGCCGCCTGGGGATAGCCTCCCCGGCACCGCCCCGAACCGGCCCGGACCGGCCCGGACCGGCCCGAGAATCCCTTCCGGGCCACCCCTACCGGGGCCTCGGAAAAACAATTCCAGAGACACCGCAAAGCAAACGGGAAGCTGATTCCATCATATTTAATGATGGCAGCTTCCCGTTTTCTTCTGCCCGGCTTCCAGGGCCCTAAACGCTAAAGTTCCGTCAGGGTGAATCGGTCCTCCAGACGTGTGACCGACTCCACAATCGAAGCATTTCGCGGCTTATATCCCGTGCAAACACGGGCATATCGCTGCATCGCCCGGAGTGACCTCGCGCCCGCGCGATAGCACATCGGCGTCATTCACCCAACCCGTCCCGACCATGCATTCATGGAATGCGATGGGTAAGTTGAATCGACATGAACGCCGCGCAGGACAACCTGGTACGAACCGATTCCCGCCGTGAATTCACCGTCATGGAAACCCCCACCGTCGAGGACGGGGCCGCGATCTGGCGTATCGCCCGCGACTCCGAGGTGCTGGACCTCAACTCCTCGTACAGCTATCTGCTGTGGTGCCGCGACTTCGCCGCCACATCGCTGGTCGCCAGGGGGCCCGGCGGGGAGCCGATCGCCTTCGTCACCGGTTACGCCCGCCCCGAGCGGCCCGAGGCGCTGGTGGTCTGGCAGATCGCCGTCGACCGGGAGCACCGGGGCCGGGGCCTCGCGGGCGCCCTGCTGGACGCGCTGACCGCCCGGGTCTCCGCCGACCTCGGCATCCGGGAGATCGAGACCACCGTCACCCCCGGAAACACCGCGTCCGACCGGCTGTTCACCGCCTACGCGGCCCGCCACGGCGCCCGGCTGGAGCGGACCGTCCTCTTCGACGGAGGGCTGTTCCCGGCCGGGGCGGACCACGAGCCGGAGGTGCTGTACCGGATCGGCCCCCTCACCGGCTGACCCTCCGCCCGCCCCCTTCGCACCCCTCTTCCCCGGCGCCTCCGCTCCGCCTCCGTTCGCCGTACGCCGCCCGGCCCAGGGCGGCGGCCCACCCCTCGGGAGACCGCAGTGACCATCACCCCGCCCGCCCTCAGCGTCTTCGAGACCCTCGAATCGGAGGTGCGCAGCTACTGCCGCGGCTGGCCCGCCGTCTTCGACCGGGCCCAGGGCAGCCGTCTCACCGATGAGGACGGGCACTCCTACCTGGACTTCTTCGCCGGGGCCGGGTCCCTCAACTACGGCCACAACAACCCCGTACTGAAACGAGCCCTGCTCGACTATCTGGAACGGGACGGCATCACCCACGGCCTCGACATGGCGACCACGGCCAAGCGGAGCTTCCTGGAGACGTTCGAGAACCTGGTCCTGCGGCCGCGCGACATGCCGCACAAGGTGATGTTCCCCGGCCCGACCGGCACCAACGCGGTGGAGGCGGCGCTGAAGCTGGCCCGCAAGGTCAAGGGCCGGGAGTCGGTGGTCTCCTTCACCAACGCCTTCCACGGGATGTCGCTGGGCTCGCTCGCGGTCACCGGCAACGCCTTCAAACGCGCCGGGGCGGGTATCCCCCTGGTCCACGGCACGCCGATGCCGTTCGACAACTACTTCGACGGCACCGTCCCGGACTTCCTCTGGTTCGAGCGGCTGCTGGAGGACCAGGGCTCCGGGCTCAACAAGCCCGCGGCGGTGATCGTCGAGACCGTCCAGGGCGAAGGCGGCATCAATGTCGCCAGGCCCGAGTGGCTGCGGGCGCTCAAGGAGCTGTGCGAGCGGCGCGACATGCTGCTGATCGTCGACGACATCCAGATGGGCTGCGGCCGGACCGGGGGCTTCTTCTCCTTCGAGGAAGCGGGCATCGTCCCGGACATCATCACCCTCTCCAAGTCGATCAGCGGCTACGGACTCCCCATGTCCCTCTGCCTGTTCCTGCCGGAGCTGGACATCTGGGAGCCGGGCGAGCACAACGGCACCTTCCGCGGCAACAACCCGGCGTTCGTCACGGCCACGGCGGCGCTGCGGACCTACTGGGCCGACGGCGAGCTGGAGAAGCAGACCGCCCGGCGCGGCGAGCAGATCGAGCAGTCGCTGCTGGCGCTGGCGGGCGAGAGCGACGACCCCGGCTTCTCCTTCCGGGGCCGCGGCCTGGTCTGGGGTCTCGAATTCCCGGACACGGACCGGGCGTCGGCGATCTGCGCCCGCGCCTTCGAGCTGGGGCTGCTGCTGGAGACCTCCGGGCCCGAGGGCGAGGTCGTGAAGCTGCTGCCGCCGCTCACCGTCTCGCCCGACGAACTCGACGAGGGGCTGCGGGTACTGGCCCGGGCCGTCCGCGAGACCGCCGCGGGCGCCTGACCCGGCCCGCGTCCCGAACCCCGCACCGAAACCGACAGAGGTGACAGCAGCGTGATCGTCCGATCGCTCGCCGAGATCGAGAACACCGAGCGCCATGTGAAAGCGGCCTCCGGCACCTGGGAGAGCAAGCGGCTGGTGCTGGCCCGGGAGAAGGTCGGCTTCTCCTTCCACGAGACCGTGCTGTACGCGGGCACGGAGACGACGATGTGGTACGCGAACCATGTCGAGGCGGTGCTCTGCGTCGAGGGCAGCGCCGAACTGACGGACCACGAGACCGGCAAGGTCCATCCGATCGAGCCGGGCACGATGTATCTGCTCGACGGGCACGAGCGCCATACGCTCCGCGCCCTGACCGACTTCCGCTGTGTCTGTGTCTTCAACCCCCCGGTGACCGGCCGGGAGGACCACGACGAGAACGGCGTCTACCCCCTGATCACCGAGGAGGACTGAATCATGGCCATCGCCACCGGCACCGGGCTGCGCAACGACCTCTATCCGTCCCGCGGCGGGACGGAGGTGATGACACCGCGCCGGGACCCCGTCGTCTGGTCCGCGCCCGGCGCGCCGGGACCGCTGCTCCCGGCCGAGCTGGCCTCGTACGAACGCGACGGCTTCATCCCGGTCGAGGACCAGATCACCGATGACGAGGTGGCCCTCTACCGGACCGAGATGGAGCGGCTGATCGCCGATCCGGCGATCCGGGCCGACGAGCGGGCGATCGTCGAGCCGAAGTCCGAGAAGGTCCGTTCGATCTTCGAGGTGCACAAGCTGAGCAGCGTCTTCGACGCCCTGGTCCGGGACGAGCGGGTGGTGGGCCGGGCCCGCCAGATCCTCGGTTCGGACGTCTATGTCCACCAGTCGAGGATCAATGTGAAGCCGGGCTTCGGGGCCTCCGGCTTCTACTGGCACTCGGACTTCGAGACCTGGCACGCCGAGGACGGAATGCCCCATATGCGGGCCGTCTCGGTCTCGATCGCCCTGACCGAGAACCGGGACACCAACGGCGGGCTGATGATCATGCCCGGCTCGCACCGCACCTTCCTGGGCTGTGCGGGCGAGACACCCGCCGACAACTACAAGCGGTCGTTGCGGATGCAGGTGGCCGGGACGCCGTCGGACGCGGCGCTGACCGGGCTGGCCGACGAGCACGGCATCCGGCTCTTCACCGGCCGGGCCGGTTCGGCGACCTGGTTCGACTGCAACTGCATGCACGGCTCCGGGGACAACATCACCCCGTACGCCCGCAGCAATGTCTTCATCGTCTTCAACAGTGTGGAGAACGCGGCCGAGGAGCCGTTCGCGGCGCCCGTCCGGCGGCCGGAGTTCATCGGGGCGCGGGACTTCACCCCGGTCAGGCCCGGCTGAGGTCCCGGGGCCACCGGCACCCGGACCGGCACCCGGGATCGGGACGCGGACATCGGGACGCGGGAATCGGGACGCGGGAATCGGAACCCGGGCGGAGGTACGCGTCAGGGGGCGGGCCCGGCGGTGAGAACCGCCGGGCCCGCCCCCGTTCCGTACGGGGCCGTTCGCGGCGCTGTCCCCGACCCCGCGAACGGCCCCGTACGGAGGTCCGGCCCGCTCCCCCGCGACGGACCGGGTCACCCCGTCCGCTCAGACGGTCTGCAGTACGGGGTAGTCGGTGAAGCCCCGCTCGCCGCCGCCGAAGAAGGTGGCCGGGTCGGGGGTGTTGTACGGGCCGCCGGTCCGCAGCCGCTCCGGCAGATCGGGGTTGGCGAGGAAGAGGGCGCCGTACGCGACCAGGTCGGCGGTGCCGTCCTCGACGAGCGCCAGCCGCTCGGCCGGACCCTGCTCGTGCGGGGTGTTGAGGATCAGATGCCCGGAGAACTCCCGGCGCAGCTCGCGGGTGAGCGGGCGGAGCCCGGGCGTCGCCTCCAGCAGATGCAGATAGGCGATACCGATCGGGTCGATCGCCCGGACCAGCGCCGCGTAGACCCCGTCCGGCTCCGGCTCGGCCATGTCGTTGACCGGGTTGGCCGGGGAGATCCGCAGTCCGACCCGGTCGGCGCCGATGGCGTCCGCGACGGCCCGGGTGACGGTGACGGCGAACCGGATCCGGTTCTCCTCCGAGCCGCCCCACTCGTCGGTCCGCAGATTGGTGTTGGGCGCCAGGAACTGGTGGATCAGATAGCCGTTGGCACCGTGCAGCTCGATCCCGTCGAAGCCCGCGGCCACGGCGTTCCGGGCGGCGGAGACGTACTCGTCGACGGTCGCGCGGATCGCGTCGGGGGTCAGCTCGCGCGGCTCGGTGAAGTCCTTCATGCCCTCCTTGGTGAAGAGCTGTCCCGCCGGGGTGACCGGGGAGGGCCCGACCGGGCGCAGCTCGCCGGGGAGCAGATCGGGGTGGCCGATCCGGCCGGAGTGCATCAGCTGGGCGAAGATCGTGCCGCCCCGGGCGTGCACCGCGTCGGTGACCTCGCGCCAGCCGGCGATCTGCTCGTCGCTGTGGAGCCCGGGGGTGTCGGGGTAGCCCTGGCCGCCGATGGAGGGCTGAACGCCCTCCGTGACGATCAGCCCGGCGGAGGCCCGCTGGGCGTAGTACTCGGCCATCGTCTCGGTGGGCGAGAGTCCGGGGCCGTACGCCCGGGAGCGCGTCATGGGGGCCATGGCGATCCGGTTGGCGAGACGGCGTCCGGCGAGATCGAGGGATTCGAAGGCGAGGGACATCGGAGGCTCCACATTCATGGTCGACCAAGTAAAATTAACGTGTGGCCGACCAAGGAAATCGGCCCGGCGCCCACTGTAGCGCATTCTTTGGCCGACCAAGGTAAAATTCCGGTGAGGTAATCGGGAGACACTGGAAGCCGCGGACGCGAGACTGACGCGACAAGACGAGACGCGGCACGTGCCGACACCTGTGAGGAGGGTCCGATGACGACCGAGGCCGAGCCCGGGTTCCGGGCGGGAACGGCGGGCGCTCCGGCGACGGGGGCGTCGGCGTCGGCGTCGTACGGCACGACGGCGTACGACCCGGCGGCGTCCCCGGACACCTGCCCGGGCGACGCGGCCGGGACGCCGTGCGAGACGGAGGCCCCGGTCGGCAACGGCTGTACCGGCGGGCCCGCGCCCGCGCCCGGTATGTGCGACGAGAAGGCGCCCGCGTCGTTCGCGGTGGCCCGGATCGCCCGGCTGCACCGGATGGCGAGCGGCAAGTCCCTGCGGGCGCTCGGCCTCTACCCCGGCCAGGAGTACGTGATGATCCAGCTGTGGATCATGGGGGCGTCGCGCCAGGCCGATCTGATCAAGGCCGCCGATCTCGACCCGTCCACGGTCACCAAGATGCTCCAGCGCCTCGAACAGGCCGGACACGTCCGCCGCAAGCCCGACCCGGCCGACCGGCGCGCGGTCCTGGTCGAGGCCACCGAGGCGAGTACCGAACTGCGGACCGCCGTCGAGGCGCATCTGACCGAGCTGGAGGAGCAGCTCCTCACCGGCCTCGACGAGGACGAGCGGCGGGAGCTGCTGCGGCTGCTGGCCAAGACCGAGCTGAACCTGTGCCGGACCGCCGGGGAGTGCGCGCCCGAGTAGGCGCGCCCGGCGGGGCCGGGTGATCAGCGGGCGACGGCCGGCCGCGGCGGGCGCCCCTGGCCAGGCCGTGTCGTCAAATTCGCCGTCCGCCCGCAGGGCGGGGCCCGCGGCGTCCGGTGCGTGCAGATTCGCGACGGCGGTGGGGGTCCCCCCGGCGAAGCCGGGGGGCGGTTTCCCCCGTACCGGACGTACTGGGGAAATCCCGGCAACGCCGGGGGCACCTCCCGGGCCCGAAGGGCTACGGGGGAGATTGTGCGTGCCGGGCGTCGCGGGCCAGGCGGGGAATTCGACGACCCGGCCTAGGGCGTGTCTGACGGATCAGGCTGGATCAGCGAGCGGGGTCTGGTGCCGTGGATCGCAAGGCGGAGGAGGGAGTCCACGCGGTGGGGGTACGC
>NZ_JBEYIS010000024.1:0-117786 GCF_040635975.1 Streptomyces sp. NPDC006798 | reverse complement strand
TCGATGACTTCGAAGGTGAAGCTCGCGAGCTTCGCGTTGGCCGGGAGTTCGATGGTCTGCCAGCCGAGGGCCTTGTCGCCGGGCGGGCCCGGGGCGCGTACGGTCACGGGCGGTCCCGGGCCCGGCGGGGTTCGAAGGGCGAGACGGGCCCCACGCTTCGGCGGTCACTCGATAGGGTCGGCCCGTGTCCAAGCCGCTCAGCCTCTCCTTCGACCCGATCGCCCGCGCCGACGAGCTGTGGCGGCAGCGCTGGGGCCCGGTGCCCTCGATGGCCGCGATCACCTCGATCATGCGGGCCCACCAGATCCTGCTGGCCGAGGTCGATGCCGTCGTCAGGCCGTACGGGCTCACCTTCGCCCGGTACGAGGCGCTGGTGCTGCTCACCTTCTCCAAGGCCGGTGAGCTGCCGATGTCCAAGATCGGCGAGCGGCTGATGGTCCACCCCACCTCCGTCACCAACACGGTCGACCGGCTGGTCAGGTCGGGTCTGGTGGCCAAGCGGCCCAATCCCAACGACGGCCGCGGCACCCTGGCGTCCATCACCGAAAGGGGCCGGGAGGTCGTCGAGGCCGCCACCCGGGACCTGATGGCCATGGACTTCGGCCTCGGCGCGTACGACGCCGACGAGTGCGCGGAGATCTTCGCGATGCTGCGGCCGCTGCGGGTGGCCGCCCAGGACTTCGACGAGGCGTGACCCCGGGGGGACGGCGGGTCCCGGCGGCCTCGCGGGGCCCGGTGCCCCGGTGAGCTCGTACGCGCTCCCCGGGCGCCCTCCGGCGCTCCGGCGCGCGCCGGGGCTGGACACCCCCGGCCGCGAGGTGGTATCCGCGCCCCGTTAGGCTCGGCGCCATGAAACAAACCGTGCTGACCCGCTACCGGGTGATGGCGTACATCACCGCCGTCTGGCTTCTGGTGTTCACCGGCGCCATCGTGCTGAAGTACGGCTTCGAGACCGGCGACACCATGGTGATCTCCCAGATCCACGGTGTCCTCTTCATCGTTTATGTGATCTTCGCCTTCGATCTGGGCTCCAAGGCGAAGTGGCCCTTCGGCAAGCTGCTGTGGGTGCTGGCGGCCGGATGCATCCCGGTGGCGTCCTTCTTCGTCGAGCCGAAGATCAGCCGGGAGACCCAGGCCCTGATCGACGGTGCGGCAGCGGAGCCCGTCCAGGCGTAGTCGCCCCCGGGGAACCGGGGCCGAGGTACCCGAACGCCGTACGGTTCCCTCGTACGGCGTTCTTCCATCGACATTTACTAGGACGTCCTAGTAAATTGGCTGTATGGACGCTGACGCCATTGAGGAGGGCCGCCGGCGCTGGCAGGCCCGCTACGACAAGGCCCGCAAGCGCGACGCGGACTTCACGACGCTCTCCGGCGACCCGGTCGAGCCGGTCTACGGGCCGCGGCCGGGTGACACGTACGAGGGATTCGAGCGGATCGGCTGGCCGGGGGAGTACCCGTACACCCGGGGGCTCCATCCGACCGGCTACCGGGGCCGGACCTGGACCATCCGCCAGTTCGCCGGGTTCGGCAACGCCGAGCAGACCAATGAGCGCTACAAGATGATCCTGGCCGCGGGCGGCGGCGGGCTCTCGGTCGCGTTCGACATGCCCACCCTGATGGGCCGGGACTCCGACGACCCCCGCTCCCTCGGCGAGGTCGGACACTGCGGGGTCGCCATCGACTCCGCCGCCGATATGGAGGTCCTCTTCAAGGACATCCCGCTCGGCGACGTCACCACCTCGATGACGATCAGCGGACCCGCCGTCCCCGTCTTCTGTATGTACCTCGTCGCGGCGGAGCGCCAGGGTGTCGATCCGGCCGTACTGAACGGCACGCTCCAGACGGACATCTTCAAGGAGTACATCGCCCAGAAGGAGTGGCTCTTCGAGCCCGAGCCGCATCTGCGGCTGATCGGCGATCTGATGGAGCACTGCGCGGCGGGCATCCCCGCCTACAAGCCGCTCTCCGTCTCCGGCTACCACATCCGCGAGGCCGGGGCGACGGCCGCGCAGGAGCTGGCGTACACCCTCGCCGACGGCTTCGGCTATGTCGAGCTGGGTCTGAGCCGCGGCCTCGACGTGGACGTCTTCGCGCCCGGACTCTCCTTCTTCTTCGACGCCCATCTCGACTTCTTCGAGGAGATCGCCAAGTTCCGGGCCGCCCGGCGGATCTGGGCGCGCTGGATGCGCGACGTCTACGGCGCCCGCAGCGACAAGGCGCAGTGGCTCCGCTTCCACACCCAGACCGCGGGTGTGTCGCTCACCGCGCAGCAGCCGTACAACAACGTCGTACGGACCGCGGTCGAGGCCCTTTCGGCGGTCCTCGGCGGCACCCAGTCGCTGCACACCAACGCCCTCGACGAGACCCTGGCCCTGCCCAGCGCCCAGGCCGCCGAGATCGCCCTGCGCACCCAGCAGGTGCTGATGGAGGAGGTCGGCGTCGCCAATGTCGCCGACCCGCTCGGCGGCTCCTGGTACGTGGAGCAGCTCACCGACCGGATCGAGGCCGACGCGGAACGGATCTTCGAGCGGATCGAGGAGCGGGGCCGCCGGGCCCATCCCGACGGGCGGCACCCGATCGGACCGGTCACCTCCGGGATCCTGCGCGGGATCGAGGACGGCTGGTTCACCGGGGAGATCGCGGAATCCGCCTTCCGCTACCAGCAGTCGCTGGAGAAGGGGGAGAAGCGGGTCGTCGGCGTCAATGTGCACCACGGCTCCGTCACCGGCGATCTGGAGATCCTGCGGGTCAGCCACGAGGTGGAACGCGAGCAGGTCCGGGTCCTGGCCGACCGGCGCACCCACCGCGACGACGCCCGGGTCCGGTCGTCCCTGGACGCGATGCTGACGGCGGCCAGGAGCGGGGCCAACATGATCGGCCCGATGCTGGACGCGGTCCGCGCGGAGGCCACCCTGGGCGAGATCTGCGGGGTGCTGCGGGACGAGTGGGGGACGTACACGGAACCGCCGGGGTTCTGAGCGGTTCCGAGCGGTATCGAGCGGTACGAGGGCCTGCGGCCCGGAGGCGGGCGGTCTCCGGGCCCGTGGTCAGCGGGGCGGTGGGAGGAGTCCGCCGAGCAGCAGGGACGTCAGGGAGCGGGCCCAGGCGGTGTCCACGGGCGCGGAGCTGACCAGGGTCCGGTGGACCACCGCGCCCGCGACCACATCGAAGATCAGATCGGCCTCGGTGTCGCTCTCGGCGCCGGCCGCGGTCTCGGGTTCCGTCGTACGGAGGTCGGGCTCGGGCTCGTGTCCGTCTTCGCGCCCGCTGTCGGCCGCCGGGCCGTCCGCCGGGCCGGGGCCGCCGTCGCGGTACGGCAGTTCGCCCCGGGCCTGGGCCCGGGCCCGCCCCTGGAGGACCAGCCGCTTCTGGCGGTCCACGATCGCCGAGCGGATCCGGCGGCGCAGCGCGTCGTCCCGGGTGCCCTCGGCGACCACCGCCATCAGGGCGGTCCGGGCCTCCGGGCGTTCCAGCAGCGCCGCGAACTGGAGGACGACATCCTCCATATCGGCGGCGAGACTGCCCCGGTCGGGCGGTCTCAGCTCGTCGAAGAGGACGGCGACCGCGTCGACGACGAGGTCGTTCTTGTTGTCCCAGCGGCGGTAGAGGGTGGTCTTGGCGATCCCGGCCCTGGCCGCGACCTCGCCCATGGTCAGCTTCGACCAGCCGAGGTCGACCAGGGTGGCGCGGGTCGCGTCCAGGATCGCCGTATCGGTCCCGGCGGTCCTGGGACGTCCCCTGTGGTTCCGGCGGCTCTGCCGACTCTGCATGACGAGTGACCATACCCGCGGGTAGACGGATCCTTGTGATCCAGTTCACGGCGGGGGTCCGGCACGGTAGAGTGCCGCCACCGTTACGCTACGACGCGTAGCGAAAGCGTTGGCGCCCCTCCCGCCGCGAGGCCGCGGGGCGCGTTCGCGGCCTTCTTCGCGACAGCCACCGGCGCGTGGTGGGGACCGCGCGCCACCGCAGGACCGTACGACCCCCGGGGACCCGCTCGTCCGAGCTGTTCCGGACAGCGGTGGCGGGGTTTTCACACCGTGCTTTTCACTTGCGCGCGCGAAGGGGGGAGGATGTACCCATGCAGCCTAGGAACATGTCCATGAGCGGTGTCGTCGACCTCGCCGCGGTGAAGGCGGCCAACGAGGCCAAGGCCAAGGCGGAGCAGGCCCGTGCCGAGGCCGCGCGCCAGGGCGGTGGCGGGGCCGTCGCCCCCTCCGGCCTGGTGATCGACGTCGACGAGACGGGCTTCGACCGCGATGTCGTCCAGCGGTCGGCCGAGGTACCGGTCGTCCTCGACTTCTGGGCCGAGTGGTGCCAGCCCTGCAAGCAGCTCGGCCCGCTGCTGGAGCGGCTGGCCGTGGAGTACAACGGGCGCTTCGTGCTCGCCAAGATCGATGTCGACGCCAACCAGACGCTGATGCAGCAGTTCGGCATCCAGGGCATCCCGGCCGTCTTCGCCGTGGTCGCGGGCCAGGCGCTGCCGCTGTTCCAGGGTGCCGCGCCCGAGGAGCAGATCCGGGCCACGCTGGACCAGCTGATCGAGGTCGCCGAGCAGCGGTTCGGGCTGACCGGGATCACCGTCGACCCGGGTGCCGACGGCGGTTCCGCCGAGCCGCAGGCCGCGCCTCCGGGGCCCTACGACTCCCTGCTCTCCGCCGCCGTCGACGCCCTGGACGCCGGTGACTTCGCGGGCGCCGTACGGGCGTACAAGAACGTGCTCTCGGACGATCCGGGCAATACGGAGGCCAAGCTGGGGCTGGCCCAGGCCGAACTGCTGGGCCGGGTCAAGGATCTGAACGCCCAGCAGGTGCGCCAGGACGCGGCGGCCCGGCCCGGTGATGTCGTCGCCCAGATCGCGGCGGCCGATCTCGATCTCGTCGGCGGTCATGTCGAGGATGCCTTCGGGCGGCTGATCGAGACGGTCCGGCGGACCGCGGGCGAGGAGCGCGACGCCGCGCGGGTCCGGCTGCTGGAGCTGTTCGAGGTCGTCGGGTCGGACGACCCCCGGGTCACGGCGGCCCGCGGGGCGCTGGCGCGCGTACTGTTCTGAACCCCTGCGGCGCTGAATCCCTGAACCGCTGAACCGCTGTCACGACCGGCCGCCGGGTCCGCCCCGGGGGCCGGTCGGCGGCGGGCCTCCGCGCGCGGTGGCGCCGGGCGCGGAGGTGCGGATTCCGGGCCGCCTCCGGGGCGTGCGTGAAGGGTGATGAAAGCGCTTTACCAAAAATTGGTAAAGTGGAGCCCTGTTACTCGCAGTAAGTCAACTGTCGTCCCGCATCCCGTTTTTGATGGCTTTCACCGCTTCTGGCGTGGGTGGCGCCGCACCCTGTGTGGCTGCCCGGAGTGGCGTGACGGGGTGGTGGTCGCCGAAGAGTTACTGGCCAGTAACCAAGCCCCTTGTGTCACGGCTCGGAATGCACCACGATCGGCACGCTCGGTCCACTATCGCACCGGCCCGGTTGCCGCCGTGCCCCCGCGATCGGTGGGTCCCCATCGGGCCGGCCGGCGGCACGCCGGACGCGGACAGGGGGGTACCTGTCGCCTGTACGACTCCGTACGGCAGGGCCTGTCCGAACCGAGGTTGCGCATGACGCGTCAGGCGTGATCAGTGGTTGTCGCTCGGGGGTGATCGCCGGTGTTCCGGACGCGCTGCGCGCCCGGACCGCAAGCGCTCTCCTTCCCGAGGACGTAGCACTTCTCCCATCTCCGGACGGGCGTCCGTCGTCCGCCTCCGGGGTGGTACGTCCGAGAAGGAGGAACAGTCATGGAGTCTGTGGCTCGTGGCGGAACCAGATGGAAAAGGTTCGCCATAGTCATGGTGCCGAGTGTGGCCGCCACGGCCGCGATCGGCGTCGGCCTGGCTCAGGGGGCGCTCGCGGCGTCCTTCGCCGTGTCGGGCCAGGAGTTCAAGGTGAGGGCCGGTTATCTGGAGGGCAAGGGGTTCTCTCAGTACGGGGGCGTGGTCAACGCGTACGCGGAGCCCGAAGGGGACGAGACGATCGGGCGGCCCGTCATGGTCTCGACCTTCAAGTCCGCGACGATCGAGGACATGTGCCAGTCGGTGGTCACCAAGGTGCCGCTGCTGGGCACCTTCACCCTTCAGTTGAAGGCGGGTTACGGCGACAAGTCCGTCACCGCCAAGAACCTCTATCTGGACATCACCGAACTCAAGGGTGATGCCACGTTCACCGAAATCGACATCGGTATCGCCGCCAAGCACACCGACGACGGGAACGGGGTGGGGAAGGGGCCCGCCGTCAAGAACGAGATCCAGCCCAACGGGTTCGCCCAGCAGGCCGACGAGGCCGTGCTCACCGAGGTGGAACAGCGGGCGTGGGCCACCACGGCGGGCACATTCACGCTCGGCGGTCTGGATATGAAGATCAAGAAGGGCTCCGGCCCCGGAGTCGAGTGTTTCTAGGTCCTCCTCCGCAGCAGAAGGGGGCCTGGGGCGGGCACCTTCCCGGGCGGGCGGTGACACCGGTGCGGCTGTGACCGCCCGCCCCACTCACCACCAGCGACACCAGTTCCAGGGAGCTGTTTTTCCATGAGCGCCGACTCCATGGCCACCGGGCGGAACGAGAACGTCCTTCGCGCGATCCGGCGGCGGTTCCGTGACTGGCGGGGGCAGCGGCCGTTCTGGGCGGGGCTGTTCACCATGCTCGGCGGGGTCCCGATCGCCTACTTCCCCTACGCGACCCTCAAGCTCGGGCATGTCACCCTCTCCCTGTCGACCACGGCGGGGGCGGCGTCGTTGATCATCGGTGTACTGCTGGTCACCCTCGGATTCACCATGTGGTTCCACCACATCGTCCGGGTCTTCGCCGGGATCGCCGCGATCCTGCTGGCGCTGATCTCCATTCCCGTCGCCAATCTCGGCGGCTTCCTGATCGGCTTCGTACTGGCCCTGGTCGGCGGTGCGCTCTCGGTCGCCTGGGCACCCGGTGAGCCGGTCCCGCCACAGGACGCCGACCCCGATCCATTGACCAGAGGTGTCGCGGTGGTGTCCGCTCCGGCCGTACCGGCCGAGTCCGTGACGCCGCCCGTCTCCGTGGAGAAGACGGAGGTATCCGGGGAGTCCACCACCACAGAGCCCGACGGCGGGAGGAACAGTGCAGGGTGATGTCACTCCGCCGGATCCGGCCGGGACGACCGGCCCGCACGGCCGCGAGGGCCCCCGGCACGCGGCCCCCCGCAAGTCCCTGCTGAGCAAGCTCCAGACCCCGACGGGCAAGGTCATCGCGCTCGCGGCCATGCCGACGGCCGTACTGATGGGTATGGGGCTCACCCCGCGCCTGGCGATAGCCGACGACCGGATCCCGTACGCCCCCGGGCCCTGTGTGACGCGTTCGGACGAGCCATCGCCCGGGGAGAAGCCGGCACCGGGCCCGTCCGGTACGGCCGAACCGTCCGACACCCCGTCGCCGGGGGCGTCATCCGCCCCGGACCCGAGGCCCGGTGAGTCGGGTGAGGCCGGTGAGGCCGGGGAGGGCGGCACGGGAGGGGAGCCGGGCGGTCCGGGTGACACCGGGGATACGGGCGTACCGGACGGTGCCGTGACGCCGGAGGGCGCGGTCAGGAAGAAGGCCGCCGCACCACCGACCGCCGCTCCGTCGAAGGCCGCTCGGTCGACGGCCGCTCGGTCGACGGCCGTACCGTCGACCGCTTCGGCGCCGCCGGGGCCCGGAGGCACACCCGCGTCCGCGCGTACGTCCCCGCCCGCGCTCGCGCCCGCGTCCCCGCCTTCGGCGAAGCCGAGCCCGGGGAAGACGTACGACCCCTGGGATCCGCTGGGTCTCGGCGACGCCATCAAGGATCTGTTCGACCCGGACGACGTCGATGAGCCGGAGGACCCCGAGGATCCGGACGACCCGGACGACTCCGACGGCCCGGGCGGGACACCCGCGCCCCCCGCCGCGAAACCCAAGCCCAAGCCGACGCCGAAGCCCACGCCGAAGCCCGACCCGACGGCTACGGGACCGGCCGCCGGGCAGCGGCCGAAGCCCGGCACCACCCAGCGGCCCGCCGCGAAGGACCCCGCGCACCGGCCCGGCGACACCGGCCGAGACGGCGGCACGACGGACCGTACGAAGAAGTCCATCACCGACGCGGCCCGCCGGGTCGGCGCCGACGTGGAGGAGCTGGACGAGGCCGCCAAGAGCCTCGAACCCCGCCCGGACACGGACATCCCCGACGGCGCCGTGCCGCGCTTCCCGTGCCCCGAGGCGGACCCGGAGGCACTTGCGGCGGCGAAGGAGGAAAGCGGCATCCCCGGCCTGCCGGACGACCCGTGGACCCTGGAGAGCACCCGGCTCACCCTCAGGGGCCTCGACTACCACGGCATCGTCCAGGTCCGCACCGGCAGCGGCGGGCTCAAGCCCGCCCTCAAATTCACCGCGAGCAGTCTCGACATCAAGGACCTGCACCAGCTGACGGTCGCCACGATGGGCCGCACCATGCACGCCCGGGCCCGCCCCGGCTCCACGTCCACGATCCGGGACGGTACGGTGACCATGTACACGGAGGAGCTGAAGGGCGACCTGTTCGGCATCATCCCGGTCACCTTCAGCCCCGCGACCCCGCCACCGCTGAACATCCCGTTCGCGTTCTTCACGGATGTGACGATCCGACAGGCCGGCCAGTTCGGCGGCACCCTGACCATCCCCGGTCTGCGCAACTACCTCACGGACGGCGACACGTCCTCGTAGACTCCTCCCGGCCCCGGGACACGACGACCCGGGACCGCGCGGACCACGGGCGGGCCGTGGGCCATTTCAGGTATGGTCCACGGCCCGTCCGGCCTCTGTCTCAGCCCTCCGCGCCGGGGAGTCTCCGTACGAGGACGATCTCGCGCACCCACCGGGTGTCGAGCCGGGCGAGCGAGGCGGTGAGCGCGTCGAGGAAGACGGCCCGCCCCCGCAGGTTCTGCGCATAGACCAGATGGCCCGATATCTCGTGGCCGCCCATCGCCCGCCGGACCCAGACCAGTCCGCGGGTGTCGGGCCCCGGCTCCTCGACGGCCCGGACGACGTCGTGCCAGCCGTCCACCGCGATCGGCTCGAAGCGGGGGAAGTACCGGCGGCGCAGCCTGGTCCACCAGCCGGGCGCCTCGTGCCCCGGCTGCCACAGGACGGGGCGCGACGGAAAGCCGTCGAGCGTGGCGTGGAGGGCGGCGACGGACCCGCGGGCGTTGATCCGCCGGCTCTGGCCCGTGATCCGCTCGGCCGCCTCCAGCGGTGGCACCGGCTGGAGATCGGCGAACAGGTCGTTCGGGGCCGGGTGGAAGGGATGGCCGCCGATCTTGGGTACGACGACGGACGACGCCAGCATGGGGGTACGCGGGAAACCCGGCTGGGCCAGGGTGCGGCAGGACATCAGCCACGCCGTCTCCGTCTCGCAGACGGGTCGGGGCGCGGCGAGTTCGACGAGTCCGCCGTACGTGCCGCCCAGCCAGGCGGCCGCCCGCCGGGCGGGGTCCGCCGGGTCCGTAACCGACATCTGTTCTTCTCTCTTGCTCTCTCGGACTTTCTCCGACGGTCAGTCGACGGAGTCCCAGACCGAGGCGAGCGCACTGATGCGCTCCTTGTACTCGATGGCCTCGCGCCACTCCGGCGGCCAGGACGTGCTGCCGCGCTTGGCCCCGGCGAAGGCACCGGCCAGGGCGGCGATGGAGTCCGAGTCGCCGGACGAGTGCGAGGCCCGCATGACCACCGTGCGCGGATGGCCGTCGTACTTGTCGACGAGCAGGCAGTACAGGGCCGTGGCCAGCGCCTCCTCGGCGATCCAGCCGGGCCCCACGGCCTCCGACGGGTCGCGCTCGATGTCCTTGACCCGCAGCGCGTCGGCCGCCTTGTCGAGGGCGCGCAGGGTCTCGTCCCAGCCGAAGGCGATGAAGGCCGCCGGGTCCGCCACGTCCGCCTTGGCGGCGAGGTCGCCGAGCCAGTCGCCGTGATACGTGGTGCGGTTCCGCTGCCCGTACGCGCGAAGCTCGGACAGCAGATCCTTGAGCGGGTACCTGTGCGCGAGGAGGAAGGTGGCGTGCGCCGTCAGATCGCTGGCCGCCAGCGCCGTCGGATGGCCGTGGGTGAGCGCCGCCTGCAACTGGGCGATACCCGCGCGCTGCTCCTCGCCGAGGGCGGGGATCAGTCCCACGGGGGTGACCCGCATATTGGCGCCGCAGCCCTTGGAGCCGATGACGGTGGCGTTCTGCCAGCGCATCCCGCGTTCCAGATTGCCGCAGGCCCGGAGACAGGTCCCACCGGGGGCGCGGTTGTTCTCGGGGTCGCGCAGCCAGGCGCCGAAGTGCTTACGGAGGGCGACCTCGACGCTGTACGGGGTGAGAGCGGCGGCGGCCTCGCGCGGACCGCGCCCTTCGTGGAGGGGGCCCGCGGCCTCTACGAGGGCCTCGCCGACCGCCAGCGCCATCTGGGTGTCGTCGGTCACCCGGGCCACATCGTTCGCGGAGAGCGGCAGACCCATCTCGGTCCAGGGGCCGAACTCGGCCGCGATCTGCTCCATGTTGAGGAATTCGGTCGGATATCCCATGGCATCGCCGATGGCGAGGCCGAAGAGGGAGCTGGCGGCCGTCTTCCTCGTGCGACCCGTGTTGAAGTAACCGGCGAGTTCGCGCATCTCCCGCAGACTCGACGCCCGGGCGAGGGAGCCCTGCACGATATGCGTATTCCTCGCGTCCGGCCACCGCTGGATCAGCTCCATCACGGCTTGGGACGGGGTGAGGCCGCGCTCCTTGCCCGCCCTGAGCCGTTCCCGCCAGTTGGTGCCGAGACTGCTGGCACGTTCACCCACGGACCTGAGCGGGGTCCACCCGGCCGCGTCGTCCTCGTCGTTGAACCATACGTAGCCGACGACCGCGTTCGTGGTGTCGGCCACGGCCACATAGCCCACCGGGCCATTGGTCGTGAACTGGTAAATCGGCGGTCCACCGGTGATGCGCATGCCCGAACCGTCGTCCTCGAAGATACGGAGATTGGTGGTTATCGGGACGAAGCGGGGGCGTCCGGTGTTGTGGTGGTCGGAATTCATGCGCTCTTCCTCTACTAGTTCTTCGGCAGGACAGTGCCGTAGATATGCCACTGACCGCCGTCCTCGAAGGAGCGCGTCACTTCGTACGTGGTGTCGCGTCCGAGGAGTAGCTCCCGCTCGCTCCCCTTGAAGTAACTCACATTCTCCATCCACATGGCCGGATGCCCTTCGGGGACCCTGAGATGCAGGACGGCATCCTTGCCGCTGAAGGACGATACGGCCCCGTTGTCACCGAGCGACGTCGACAGGTAACCGGGTTCCTTGATCTTCTGTCCGATGAGATCTTCGGGGCTCTCGGCTTTGAGATAGCCCACATCCTGCCCTCGGACCACCATGACGTCCTCCGGTACCGTTCGGCCCGCCAGCGCCTTGTCGGCATTCTCAATGTTGCGGAGGACCTCGGGCGTACCCATGTCGGCGTCGCCGCGGAGGTATCCGTTCATCTCCTTGTACATCGGGCCCGAGTAGTCCCGGAGCGCCTGTCGGGATTCCTCCGGCAGGGAGTCGGCGTAGTCGTTCCAGTGCTGTCCGCCGAATTTGGCCGCTTCGGTATCGTCCGCGAGTTCGCGAACACCACCGCGTACCTCGGCGGAGGCGATGGCGTGCTTCTGCTCATTGCTGAGTGCGTCGAACGCATCGTCGGAGAGCCGCTGCCCGTCGGGCGCCAGGCCGTCCGCCCGCCCTGCCGTGCCCCCGCCCGTGTCGTCGAGCGACGGGAACTGGTCGTCGAGGAACTTCTCCAGCAGACCGGGGTTCGCGGCGTCCCCGTGCACGCCGGGCGGGCCGAAGCCGTCCTGGGGCGACGGCGGTCCGTCGGGTGAGGTGTCCGGAACACCCCGCCCCAGCCGCATCCCGCTCTTGGCGAACCCCGCGCCCTTCGTACCGACGAGCTCGGGCAGCAGGCGTCCGACGAACTCGGTGGGGTTGTTCTTGAACCCGTCGATCGCGGCCTGGACGACCCGGTCGGGGTGGGAGACCGTGGAGACCAGCCCGGCGAGCGTCATATTGACGTTCTGGTAGTAGGCGGCCGGGTTCTTGAGGTTGTAGGGGTCCATCGGATTGAGGCCCCGGGCGAAGTTGAGCAGTCCGGCGGTGCCCTTGACGATGCCACCGGTGAGCTGGGCGCCTTCGAGGCCGATGGCCGTGTTCAGGTCGAGGAAGTTGTTGCCCAGCCGGGACAGCGGCGGCGGCTCGGCCGGGGCGTGGGCCAGGGTCGCGTTGATGGCGGACGCGGTACGGGACGCGGCCTCGTTCCGTACCAGCCGGGCGTCCTCCAGGATGGTCTCGGCCTTCTGGCGGTCGGCCACCCCCGGGTCCACCCACTCGTCCGGCTGCGGGCCGGGGTCCTCGCCCATGAGGACCTTGGCGTTGTAGGTCCTGATCTTCTCGTTGTGCGCCTTCGCCGACGTCTCGCTCGCCTTGCGCCCCCGGCGGTAGGTGTCGATGGCGTCCTGCGCCTTGTCCTGCGAGCTCTTGACGGTCTCGGCGTAGGCGTCCAGGGCTTTCGCGGCCCGCTCGCAGGCGTCCGCCGCCCTGGCCCATTTGGCCGGGTGGAGGGTGGCCTTCTGCTGGAAGGCGTCACCGCCCTCGCCCCGCCAGCCGGACGAGTCGACCTTCCGCATGCCCTGGCTGACCCGGTCGAACGCGGCGTAGAAGTCCTTGAGGTGTTTGGTGGACTCCCGGATCTCGCCCACCTTGCCGTGGACGAGCTGCTTCGGGTCCTCCGTATGTCCGAGACCCTGCTCGCTCGGGGTGGCGCCGAGACCGGCCGCGATGTGGTCGCCCGCGTTGTGGACGAAGTCACCGGCCTTGTCCAGGCCGACGTAGTCGAGGCCGTCGCCCAGCTTGTCGCTGCCGTAGTCGACGGCCTCGCCGAGCTTCTCCTTGCCCGAGTCGATCAGATCCTCGCCGACGCTCAGCCCTTTGTTGACCGCGCCTTCGAGATCGTCGAGGAAGCCCATCAGCCCTCGCCCCCGCCGGGGGCGCCCTGCGCCTGTCGCGCCGCCTCGGCACGGGCCTCGGGGGAGGGGCCGAAGGTGTTGTCCAGCCACCGGTCGTAGTCGGCGTCCGAGACCCCGAAATCGTCGTGGAGGTTCTGCGGGGTGAGGCCGTGCATCAGGAAGCGCGAGGTCATCAGATCGCGCCCGGCGTCCTTGTACCCCTGCTCCACATTGGCGTGGGCCTTCTCCCACGACTCCATGCTGTAGTCGGCCTCGCCGAACGTGCCGGACGTCGCGATGTCGCCCCAGCCCTGCTTGACCACCTCGTCCTCGGTGGCGTACGGGTTCCCGATCATCGCGTTGGTGCCGATCTTCAGGAAGCCCTCCACGTACTTCTCGGTCTCGTAGTACGTGCCCGCCGACAGGCCGACCCCCTGGGCGAACTCGTTGCCCTCGTTGATCAGTGAGCGGACCCCCCACTCCCACCGCTCGCAGAACGAGGAGAACTTCTCCGTCACCTCCTCGTGGCCCAGCTCCAGACCGGAGAGCGCGATATCGCCGAAGCCGCGCCCGGTACCGGCCTCGCCGACCATGCCGAGTTCCTTCAACTCGGCCAGCGCGTCGGTGAGTCCCTTCGCTATCAGATCGAGTCCCTGCGCCCGCAGGTCCTTTCCCCCCGGACCGACGCCCCCGTCGTTGCTCAACCGAGCTCCCCCTCGTGATAGTCGGAATGTGCGGCGTGTTCGGAATCGATCGCCGCCTCGTCCGGCACGATCCCCCGCACGGGCGGGAAGACCATGCCGCGCGGCCCGTCGGCGCAGTTCAGCGCGACACCACACGGCATCCCGGCGGCGGGTACCGCCACATCGAGCAGCCGCTCGCCGAGGACCGTCTGGTACGTCCACTCCTCGTGGGAGCGGCCGCGCAGCCGGGCGTACCGGGCGAGCGCCTGCTCGTCGGTGAAGGCCAGGATGAAGCGGATTCCGTTGTGGTCGGCCGTCAGCCAGCCCTGCCGGGCCTCCGGGCCCTCGCTCTCGCTGCCGCCCTCGCCCTCACCGAGCGGCACCAGTACCGCTGTTGCCCGGAAACCGGCCAACAACTGGGCGAACTCCCGGCGGTGGCGGTCCTCGGACGATTCCTCGACGGCCGGACCCCCGACGGGCCCGACGGGCGGCGGTGCGTTCCGTGCCTGTGCCGCCGTCTGCCCCTGATCGCCGGGTGGTTGACCGCCGGGCGGCGGTGCCATCTCCGCGTACGCCGAAAGCCGTGACGTCGGCCGGGCCGGGACAGCCCGCTCGGGTCCCGGCGCGTCGTGATCCGCCCCGGGCGGCTCGTGCGTCATCGGACCCCCTGTGCTGATGAACCGGGATCGCCGGTGCCCGAAGCCGGATGAGGTGCCGGTCGGCTCATGCCCGGCCGGGCTCCGGCGTGTTCAAGCCAGCGGCGATTATCCGGGCATCATACTGACGGCTGATCATCACGGGCCAAGCGCCCGGGGGCGTGATCGGCCCGGGGCCGGAAAAAGCGGCGGGGCCCGGTCCGTATGGACCGGGCCCCGCCGCTGACGTGCTGGTGTCGGGTTACGACTGCGTGCCCAGGTGGTGCACCCGGACCATGTTCGTCGTGCCGGGGACTCCGGGCGGGGAGCCGGCGGTGATGATCATGGTGTCGGACTCGTTGTAGCGCTGGAGCTTCAGCAGCTCCGCGTCGACCAGGTCGACCATGGCGTCGGTGTTGTCGACATGGGGGACCACGAAGGACTCGACGCCCCAGCTCAGGGTGAGCTGGTTGCGGGTGGACTCCTGGGTGGTGAAGGCCAGGATCGGCTGGCAGACCCGGTAGCGGGAGAGGCGGCGGGCCGTGTCGCCGGACTGGGTGAAGGCGATCAGCGCCTTGCCGTCCAGGAAGTCGGCGATCTCGCAGGCCGCGCGGGCGACGGCGCCGCCCTGGGTGCGCGGCTTCTTGCCGGGGACCAGGGGCTGGAGGCCCTTGGAGAGCAGCTCCTCCTCGGCGGCGATGACGATGCGGGACATCGTCTTCACCGTCTCCAGGGGGTACGCGCCGACCGAGGACTCCGCGGAGAGCATCACCGCGTCGGCGCCGTCGAGGATGGCGTTGGCGACGTCGGACGCCTCGGCGCGGGTCGGCCGGGAGTTGGTGATCATCGACTCCATCATCTGGGTCGCGACGATCACCGGCTTGGCGTTGCGGCGGCAGAGTTCGATCAGCCGCTTCTGGACCATCGGGACCTTTTCGAGCGGGTACTCGACGGCCAGGTCGCCGCGGGCCACCATCACACCGTCGAACGCCATCACGACGTCCAGCATGTTCTCGACGGCCTGCGGCTTCTCGACCTTGGCGATGACCGGGACGCGTCGGCCCACCTCGTCCATCACCTTGTGGACGTCCTTGACGTCGTCGGCGTTCCGGACGAAGGAGAGCGCGACCAGGTCGCAGCCCATCCGCAGGGCGAACTTGAGGTCCTCGACGTCCTTCTCCGAGAGCGCCGGGACGTTCACCGCCGCGCCGGGCAGGTTGATGCCCTTGTGGTCGGAGATGACGCCGCCCTCGACGACGATCGTCTTCACCCGGGAGCCGTCGACCTCGACGACCCGCAGTTCGACGTTGCCGTCGTTGATGAGGACCTGGTCGCCCTTGGACACATCGCCCGGCAGACCCTTGTACGTGGTGCCGCAGATGGTCTTGTCACCGGGGACGTCCTCGGTGGTGATGGTGAACTCGTCACCGCGGACCAGCTCGACGGGGCCCTCGGCGAAGGTCTCCAGCCGGATCTTCGGGCCCTGGAGGTCGGCCAGCACGCCGATCGCCCGGCCCGTGTCCTCCTGCGCCTGGCGCAGCCGGTGGTACCGGCCCTCGTGATCGGAGTGGGTCCCGTGGCTCATGTTGAAGCGGGCCACGTTCATACCGGCCTCGATGAGAGCTTTCAGCTGCTCGTACGAGTCGACGGCGGGGCCCAGTGTGCAGACGATTTTGGAACGGCGCATAAGGCGGATCCTATCGGTTTGTTTCGACTCGGAATATTCCGTCTGGCGGAAGATACAAATGGGCGGCTATTCGCTCAGTCGAGTGTTTCCGTGGTGACCAGTGCGAACGTCTGCCGGGCGATCTCCAACTCTTCGTCGGTCGGGACGACCGCGACCGCGACCCGCGCGTACGGCGGCGACACGATCCGGGCGTTCGGGGACCGCTCCTCGTTCAGCCCGGAGTCCAGCGCCAGACCCAGTTCCTCCAGCCCCGCGATCGCGGCGGCCCGTACGGGTGCCGCGTTCTCGCCGACACCCGCCGTGAACACCACGGCGTCGACCCGGCCGAGAACCGCGTAATACGCTCCGATGTACTTCTTCAGCCGGTGTACGTAGATGTCGAAGGCGAGCCGCGCCCGCTCGTCGCCCTCGTCGATCCGGCGGCGGATCTCCCGCATGTCGTTGTCGCCGCAGAGGCCCACCAGGCCGCTCTTCTTGTTGAGCAGTACGTCGATCTCGTCCGTCGACATGCCCGCCACCCGCTTCAGATGGAAGGTGACCGCCGGGTCGACGTCGCCGGACCGGGTACCCATCACCAGGCCCTCCAGCGGCGTAAGACCCATCGAGGTGTCCACACACCGGCCGCCCGCCACCGCGGACGCCGAGGCGCCGTTGCCCAGATGGAGCACGATCACATTGACGTCCTCGGGCGCCCGGCCCAGCAGCCGCGCCGTCTCCCGCGAGACATACGCGTGCGACGTGCCGTGGAAGCCGTACCGCCGGATCCGGTGCGCGTCCGCCGTCTCCACGTCGATGGCGTACCGCGCCGCCGCCTCCGGCATCGTGGTGTGGAACGCCGTGTCGAAGACCGCGACCTGCGGCAGATCCGGGCGGAGCGCCCGCGCGGTCCTGATCCCGGTGATGTTGGCCGGGTTGTGCAGCGGCGCCACCGGCACCAGCCGCTCGATCTCCGCCAGCACCTCCTCGTCGATCACGGTCGGCGCGGAGAACCGCAGCCCGCCGTGGACCACCCGGTGGCCGATCGCCGCCAGCTCCGGCGAGTCCAGGCCGAGCCCGTCCGCCGCCAGCTCCTCCGCGACCGCCTTCAGGGCCGCCGCGTGGTCCGGAATGGATCCGGTCCACTCCCGCAGCCCGCCGCCGCCCCCGGCCAGCGGGGTGTGCACCAGCCGGGCCTCGCCCTCGCCGATCCGCTCCACCAGGCCGACCGCCAGCCGGGACGCGTCCCGCATGTCGAGCAGCTGGTACTTCACCGACGACGAGCCGGAGTTGAGGACGAGAATCCGGGACGGCGCGGACGGTCCGGCCGGCGTGGCCGGGGCCGTACCGCCGGCGGGGGAGGTGGGGGGCGTGGTCACGGGTGCGATGCCTTCTTTGTGCGGGGCCGGGGACTCGGCCGGGGACGGGAGCGGGGACAGGGACGACGGGGACAGGGGGCGTACGGGTCAGACGGGCGCGGGCGCCGCCGCGGACCGCTCCCGCACCGGCTGCGCCTGGATCGCGGTGATGGCGACCGTGTTCACGATGTCGCCGACCAGGGCGCCGCGCGACAGATCGTTCACCGGCTTGCGCAGACCCTGGAGTACGGGACCCACGGCCACCGCGCCCGCCGAGCGCTGTACGGCCTTGTAGGTGTTGTTGCCGGTATTCAGGTCCGGGAAGATCAGCACGGTCGCCCGGCCCGCGACCTCCGAATCCGGCAGCTTGGTCGCCGCGACGGACGGCTCGACGGCCGCGTCGTACTGGATCGGGCCCTCGATCCGCAGCTCGGGATGGGCGGCGCGGACCCGCTCGGTGGCCTCCCGCACCTTGTCCACGTCCGCGCCCGAGCCGGACGTCCCGGTCGAGTACGACAGCATCGCGATCCGGGGCTCCACCCCGAACCGGGCGGCCGTCGCGGCGGACTGGACGGCGATGTCCGCGAGCTGCTCGGCGTTCGGGTCCGGATTGACCGCGCAGTCGCCGTAGACCAGCACCTTGTCGGCCAGGCACATGAAGAAGACCGAGGAGACGATCGCCGCCCCGCCGCCCGGGTCCGTGGGCCGGCGGGTCTTGATGATCTCGAAGGCGGGCCGGATGGTGGCGGCCGTGGAGTGCGCCGAGCCGGAGACCATGCCGTCGGCCAGGCCCTCCTCGACCATCAGGGTGCCGAAGTAGTTGACGTCCGCCACCACGTCGTACGCCAGCTCCACCGAGACGCCCTTGTGGGCCCGGAGCTCCGCGTACCGCTCGGCGAACGGCTGCCGCAGCTCCGAGGCGTGCGGATCGATCAGTTGTACGGAGGTCAGGTCGATGCCCAGATCGGCGGCCTTCTTGCGGATCACGTCCGGATCGCCGAGCAGGGTCAGATCGCAGACGTCCCGGCGGACCAGGACGTCGGCGGCGCGCAGCACCCGCTCCTCGGTGCCCTCCGGGAGGACGACCCGGCGCCGGTCGGCCCGCGCCTGCTCCAGCAGCTCGTGCTCGAACATCATCGGCGTCACCCGGCCGCTGCGGGCGACCGCGAGCCGTTCCAGCAGCTCACCGGTGTCGACATGGCGCTCGAAGAGGCCGAGGGCCGTCTCCGCCTTGCGCGGGGTGGCGCCGCTGAGCTTGCCTTCGAGCCGGAACAGCTCGGCGGCGGTGGGGAAGCTGGTGGCCGCGACCGAGATCACCGGGGTGCCGGGGGCCAGCCGGGAGGCCAGGGTGAGGACCTCGGTGGTGGGCCGCTCGTCGAGGGTGAGCAGGACGCCCGCGATGGGCGGGGTGCCCGCGGAGTGCGCGGCCAGCGCGCCGACCACCAGATCGGCCCGGTCGCCGGGGGTGACGACCATACAGCCGGGGGTGAGGGCGGTGAGGAAGTTGGGGAGGGTCGCGCCGCCGAAGACGAAGTCGAGGGCGTCCCGGGCGAGGCCCGAGTCATCACCCAGCAGAACCGTTCCGCCGAGTGCGTGGGTGATCTGGGCGACCGTCGGCGCGGAGAGGGCGGGCTCGTCCGGGAGGACGTAGCAGGGGGCGGGGAGGCGGGCCGCGAGCCGCTCGGATATCGACTCCCGGTCGGCGGGCGCCACCCGGTTGACCGTGAGGGCGAGGATGTCGCAGCCCAGCGCCTCGTACGCGCGGAAGGCGTTACGCGCCTCGGCCCGTACGGACTCCGCGGTCTGGCCCCGCCCGCCGACCACCGGGATCACCGAGGCGCCGAACTCGTTGGCCAGCCGGGCGTTGAGCGCCAGTTCGTCCGGGAGCTGGGTGGCGGCGAAGTCCGTACCCAGGACCAGGACGACCTCGTACTCCCTGGCCACCCGGTGGAACCGGTCCACCAGCCGGGAGACCAGCTCGTCCGTGCCCTGCTCGGCCTGGATGGTGGACGCCTCGTGGTAGTCGAGGCCGTAGACGGTCGCCGGGTCCTGGGTCAGCCGGTAGCGGGCCCGGAGCAGTTCGAACAGCCGGTCGGGTCCGTCGTGCACCAGCGGCCGGAACACGCCCACCCGGTCCACCTGGCGGGTGAGCAGCTCCATCACCCCCAGCTCGACGACCTGGCGGCCGTCTCCGCGGTCGATTCCGGTCACGTACACGCTGCGCGTCACGTGTGTTCTCCTGTCCGCCCGTCCGCCCGCTCACGCCATCGTGGTGTTCGTGCGACTCGTCCGTTGTAGTGTTCGTAGCGTTCTATCGCTTTTATGCGTTTATGGCCTGGTGAGGGCCGCAAAAGAAACCGCCGGTGAGCGGTCTGTGCCTCTTGACGATACCTCTGTCGGTGCGCTAGGCGCCTGGCGGGCGGCTCGGGGGGACCGGGCCGGTGCCGACCGGCCCCTCGGGTGCTGGTGGGACGGCCGAAGGGGTCGGAAGGGTTCCCCGGGGTAGCCGGAGAAGGAGCCGGGCGGCGGCCCCGGGGGGAACCGGCAGCGGCGGCCCCCGCGGCGTGGAACAATTGTTTTCCGGCTCAAACGTCCCATTGACGAGCAGGAGACACAGCGCGATGCGAATCGGAGTGCTCACCGCCGGAGGCGACTGCCCCGGACTGAACGCGGTCATCCGGTCGGTCGTGCACCGGGCCATCACCGGGCACGGCGACGAGGTCATCGGATTCGAGGACGGCTTCAAGGGCCTCCTCGACGGGCACTACCGCCCCCTCGACCTCAACGCGGTGAGCGGCGTACTCGCCCGCGGCGGCACGATCCTCGGCTCCGCCCGGCTGGAACGAGCCAGACTGCGCGAGGCGGCCGAGAACTGCGGCGAGATACAGCGGCGGTACGGGATCGACGTCCTCATCCCGATCGGCGGCGAGGGCACCCTCACCGCGTCCCGGATGCTCGCCGACGCGGGCATGCCGGTCGTCGGCGTCCCGAAGACCATCGACAACGACATCTCCGCCACCGACCGCACCTTCGGCTTCGACACCGCGGTCACCGTCGCCACCGAGGCCATCGACCGGCTGAAGACCACCGCCGAGTCGCATCAGCGGGTGATGGTCGTCGAGGTCATGGGGCGGCACGCGGGCTGGATCGCCCTGGAGTCCGGGATGGCGGGCGGCGCCCACGGCATCTGCCTCCCGGAGCGCGCCTTCGAGGTCCAGGACCTGGTCAAGATGGTCGAGGAGCGGTTCGCCCGGGGCAAGAAGTTCGCCGTGATCTGCGTCGCCGAGGGCGCGCACCCGGCGGAGGGCTCCATGGACTACCGCAAGGGCGAGATCGACCAGTTCGGCCATGAGCGCTTCCTCGGGATCGGCAACCGGCTGGCGGTCGAGCTGGAGCACCGGCTCGGCAAGGAGGCCAAGCCGGTCATCCTCGGGCACGTCCAGCGCGGCGGCGTACCGACGGCGTACGACCGGGTCCTGGCCACCCGCTTCGGCTGGCACGCGGTCGAGGCCGCGCACCGCGGCGACTTCGGGAAGATGACGTCCCTGCGCGGGACGGAGATCCTGATGGCGCCGCTGGCGGACGCGGTCCGGGAGCTGAAGAAGGTTCCCGAGGAGCGGATGAACGAGGCGGAGTCCGTCTTCTAGTCCGGACGGCAGCGCGGCCGTGCGACCTGTGGTCGTGCGGCCTGTGGCTGTGCGGCTCAGGGGTCCGGCCGGTCGTACCGGTCGGACCCGACGCGTGCTCGGTGGCCGCGCGCGGCGTTCCTTACGGCGAGACGAATGACCTCGGTCGATCCCCGTGTCGTCGGCCGAGGCCATTCGTGTGTTCCCCCGTAGCCGCCTCGCTCCCGCGATCAGTGCCCCTGTCTCCGGTGCCGCGGCGGCGTCTCCACCCTCCGCCCGGACCCGCCGCCGGGGCAAGGGATTCCCTGTCCGGGACATGTCCCGGCCGGGGTCGGACAGCGTCCGGGCAGGTCAGCCGGGGTCCGTACGGGCCGGTCGGGTCCGGTCGTGTTCGGCGGGCGGATCGGCCGGTGATGACCGGGCCCGGGCACTTCCTTTGATAGCGTCCCGCGCGCGGCCCCCGAACCGGGGCCGGAGAGCCTGGGGGCGGGCGGATGCGGGAAGCGGACGGGGAACGTACCGGCGACGGGCGGGCGGGCCGGTGGTCCCGGCGCTTACGGCAACCCCGGCCCCGTACCTGGATCGCTCTGGCCCTCGCCCTGATCGCGGTGGCCGCCGTGGGCACCACCGCCTCCGGAGCGCTGGAGCGGCGGGACCGGCTCGCCGACAACCGGGCCCAGCTCGACCGCGCCTGCCGGGGGCTGCTGCCCGTCGAGCGGCTGCGCCCGTACCTCCCCGACGGCTCCCGGGGGCGGTCGGCCGAGTACGGCACCCTCCTCGGCACCGACCCCGGCCAGGGCACCCGGGCGCTCTTCGACTGCCGGCTCTCCTGGGGCGGCGGCGGCCCGCGCGGTGAGAACGGGGCCGAGATCATGGTCCGGGCCACTGCCGTCGGGGAGCCCGACCAGGACACGCCGGCACTGCCGAGGGAGAGGGGGGAGACGTTCCCGCTGGCCCTGCCGCCGTCCGCACTCGGCGGCTCCCAGCTCACCGGGCGCTGGGCCGCCGCCACTCTCGTCTTCGACTGTCCCACCGGCATCACCCGGCACGGAGGCGGCCGGACCAACGACATCCGGGTACGGGCCGTACTCCCGCGTGACCGGTCGGCGGACGAAGGGGCCGACGACCGGGACGGACCGGCCCGCGATCTGGCGGACCGGCGGGCGGCGGCCCGTACCGCCGTCGCCGTCGCCGACTGGGTCGCCGAGCGCGCCGGATGCGGGGGTACGGGCCTCGGCGCCGCCGACTCCGACGGCCTCACCCCGGCGGCCGACCCCGCGCTCTGCCGCTGGCTCGACCCGGGCGCCCTGGGCATCGGCGGCGGCTGGACCGCCGACCCCGGTGAGCCGTACGCCACCCGGACCGGAGTCTGCGCGATCGGACACCCCGACGGGCGGAGAGTCGAGGCGGTGAGCGGAATCGGCGGCTGGGGAACCCGGCTCTACGGCGACCCCGACGGGTCGAATATCCGGAGCGCCGACGGCTCCTGGAAGTGGCGCGGAGAAACGCCCCGGGCGTCGGTATCGGCGTCGTCCCTGTGCGACGGAGCGGGGCCCGGGAAGCGGGCCGGAGTACGGGCCTATCACCGGGTGGCCGTCACCCCGCCGCGCGGCACCGCCGACGCCGAGGGATGGCGTCGGATACCCCGTGCCGACGCCGACCGGCTCACGGAGACCGCGCGCCGCGCGCTGGCCCGCTATCTGGCCGCGTCCGACGGCTGGCCCCGGCGGTCCGGCTGCCGCGACACCACGACACTCCCGGAGCGGGCCCGATGAGCGGCCCCGGCGACCACCGCCCGGCGGGCGAGATCCTCTACGACGAGGAGCGGCCCGTGCCGCCGTCGGCGGCCCCGGTGTCCCGGTGGCGGATCCGCCCGGTCTCCCTGGCCCTCGCCCTGATGGCGGGCGTCGCCGCGTGGGCCGCCTTCGGGGACGAACTCTCCGACCGGGGGCGCGACCGGGCCCTGGAGTCGGCCTGCGAAGGGCTCGCCCCCGCCCCCGAGGTCCGGGCCGTCCTCGGACCCGGCCCTCTCGCCGAGGACCGGGAACACCGGATCGCCGAAGGCGGCGGAGACCCGGCGAACCCCCTTCACCTGCGGTGCGTCCTTGTCCGGACCGGCGGCGGCGCAGGTGAACACCTGGGCCGTGCAGGCTCGGTGGACATCGGCGTACGGTCCGTACCGGCGGCCGGGACCGAGGCCGCGCGCCGCGCCGCCCCCGACTACTCCGGGGCCTCCGCCTCGGACCCCGTACCCCTCGGACACGGCTGGTACGGCTTCCTGGACGACAGCTTCCACCAGGACGGCAAGGTGGCCGCCGTCCTCCTCGACTGCGCCACCGACCTGCTGGTCACCGCCGAGACCGCGATCGAGGGCGGCGGCACCGACGACCCCGCCGAACGGGTCGCCCTCGCCCGGCTGGTGACCGCCGTCGCCACGGGCGCGGGCGAACGATACGGCTGCGGGATGCCGTCCGGGGCGACCGTGCCGCGTACGGTGCCGCTCCCGCCCGCCGACGACGAGGCGGTACCGCCCGCCGCCGCGCGCGGGGCGTGTAGCGGCGTACGGCCCGGCTTCCCCGGCGCCCGGGTAGCCGACGGCGGCGGCCACGGACTCTCGCCCCGAGAGTACTGCCGGGTCGTCGGCACACCGGGCGCCGAGCAGTTCGGCGGCTCGCCGCGCGGCCGGGGCGGCTACACCCTGGAGGCGTTCTACGGGCCGTACGCCGCCCGTGAGCCGGACCGGGCGGAATCCGTGGTCGTACGGAACACGGCGTGCGGGCTGTACGTCCTCCGGGGCGGCTCGGCCGACCCCGGGGCCCGCCGCGCGCTGGACACGTTCGCGAGGGCGTCGGCGCTCAAGCGTGGCTGCGCCTTCTCGGATCCGGGCCCCGCCGAGGTCGGCTGACGTGTCGTCGCGGCCCGCGCCCCGCCTGCGGCTGGTCGCGCAGTTCCCCGCGCCCCTGATCCCCTCGCCGTGGGTGGTTGACGCTCCGTCCGGGACTGCCGCCCGTGGGTGGTCGCACGAGAGAGCCCCGCCCGGTCAGTCACCGAACGGAGCCCTCGTGGTGCGTGCGGAGCCTCAGTCCACGTCCGCGTGGTGGCGTTACGGCCTGGCGGACCGGGCGAGGGTGACCAGCCCGGCGAAGGCCGACGCGGACACCATCAGAACCGGGCCGTCCTCACGCTTGGAGTCCCGGACGGGGACTATGCCGGTCGCGGAGGCGTGGGACGGCATCCACTCGACGCAGGTGCCACCTTGACCGCTGTAGGAGGACTTGACCCAACGCTGAGCGGGGGAGTCGGTAGTCACAAGAAGCCCTTTCGAACCTGGTTGATCATCTCTACGGATGCTGCCTGAGAGAGCGATACGGCCTGAAGCTGATGGTAGGCCCTCAACAGCGGTACTACGGAGCCGATCTCGCGGTCCAGATGGCCTTGGGTCTCGGACTCGACGTAGGACATCACGGTGCGGTCGGCCATGGTCAGAAGGTTGACCTGTCGTTTGAACGGTCGGCGCTCGCCCAGTTCGTAGGGGGCGAGCTGGAGCACGGTGTGCGACTGCTCGGCGAAGTCGATCAGCCGTGCCAACTGGGCGGCCATGACCTTCGGACCGCCCACCAGTCGACGGATACAGCTCTCGTCCAGAACCACGATGATCACGGGCGGGAGAGGGCGGGCCAAAGCGGTCTGTCGTTCGGTCAGGAACTCGATTCGCTCGGCGGCCTGCTCCGGGGGAATCGCGCCGTGCATCACCACACTCTGCTCTATCGCCGCCGCGTACTCCGGCGTCTGGAGCAGTCCGGGAATCGCGCCCACCTCGAAGAGCCGGATCTCCGCCGCGCGGGCCTCGTAGCCGACGTACTCCGGGAAGCCTTCCAACATCACGCCGTGCACCATGTCGCGCCACTCACGCTCGAAAGCGTCGGCGCTGCCGGTCAGTCCCAGCGCCGTATCGGCGCTGCGCGCGACGGGGAGCGTCGGCACTTTGCGGCCGACTTCGACGGCGGAGACGTGCCTGCCGGAGTAGCCCATGCGTTCACCCAGGTCGTCCTGGGTCCAGCCCTGCGCCTCGCGCAGTCTGCGTAAACGGGCTCCGAAGGCTGCCTGCGGCGACCTGTCGGGGTTGAGTTCCTTGCGATTGACCATGGCGTGCCCTCCCCGCTCGGCATGTTGAAGGGGCCCCGACTGTAGGTCACCCTGAGCCTCCTTGGTAGTGGAACCACTACAGAGAGGAGCGAAGGTGTGAGCGCAGATGGAACGAAAGACCAACAATCCGGGCCCCCGCCCATGCGAACCCCAGTCCTGATGCCTCCCGGTTGGCCGCCGTGTGAGTGCGGGGGTCCGAAGTGCCCGGACGCGGTCCCGGCGGACGCCGACACCGACGCGGACGCGGGCTCGGATGACCGTTCGTTCAGTCCGACCATGGCGCGTCTTCGCCCTGAGGTGACGGGCCGCAACCGCCGTGCCGGAGGTGTGCTGTGAACTCGACGGAACAGTGCCGGGAGTGCGAACGGCTGCGCGCCCTGCTGGAGGAGGCGCGGCGGGCGGGGGATGTGTCGCGGGCCGTGGACTGTCGGGTGCTGCTGCGGCGCCATCCGGCGCACGACGGTGTGCCCGTGGCGGCTGCCGGGCCGGACGCGTGAGCGGGGACGGGGTGTCGCGGTTTCGGGACTGGACCCTGGACGCGGTCGCGTCCGAGGGCGTGTCCCTGAAGGTCGAGTGCGTGTCGGGGTCTCCCCGGTGCGGACAGGTGCCGCCCGAACCCGGCAACGCGCGGCCCGTGGACGCGGAGTACGCCGAGGTGTGGATGGCGTTCCATCTCAGTGTGACCGGTCACCGCAGGTTCTCGCGGGCGGTGTGCGACACCGTCCAGTGGAACCCTCCGCCCGGCAGGACGTAACACCGTGACCACTTCCGCCGGTTACCGCGTGGAGTTCATCGCCGAGGGGCCCGTCTACGGAACGCTTCGCACCGCCCGCGTGACGCTTGGGACGTTCGAGACCCCGTATCCCGGGCGGGCCCTGCGCTGGACCTGCATCCGGGCCCACCGGATCGCCGACCGCCTCGACCCCGACCCCCACACCCCCTGGGCCGGGAGCACGCTACGCCGCCTGCCCGGGTACGCCGACCACCCGGGCGACGCCCCCACCGAACTCCGCCACTGGGCCCACCCCCGACTCATCGGGGCCGCCCACCACCGATTACGTGACGGCCACCCGGTCACTTTCTCCACTACCGACCACACCGGCCGCTACACCGCCACCATCACACCCCCACCCCCCTGAAACGCCCCGACCAGCCCACCGGGGCTCCGCCGAGGTAACCCCCATGACCCGCGAAGCGCTCCTCACCACCCCCCAGCCCTTCACCCCACCCTGCGCCTACTGCGGACACCCCACCGGAGCACCCGTCATAGTCGGCGTCACCGAACGAGCCAGCGGCCCCCCACTCGTCCAATACGCCTGCCCCACCTGCGCCACCCGACACGGCGCCGGACCCTCCCCCGACGACGACATCAACTAACCACCACCCCGCTTGTCGCGCAGTTCCTCCCCCTGTGCCTTCGGCGACGGGGGGACCCCCAGCGCCACCTAATGCTCTCCCGAGCGTCGCCCTCGGTATGAGGGACTCGGGGAACTGCGCGAGCGACCACAGGCGGGGCGCGGCCCGGGGGCCTTCCGGGCGGGGAGGGATGCCCCCACTTGGGGGAAACGCGGCGCTACTTGACTTGGTCGAAGCGGCCCAGGAAGCGGAATTTCGACTTCTCCGCGCGGTAGAGAAACGCCGATCTCTCCAGTTGCAGCATATGCGTGCCGTTCGCCTGGAAGGCGAGGGGTTTCGCCACGCCCTCGTAGCTGGAGCGGAAGACGCGTTCGGCGACCTCGCCGGGGGTGACCGAGGCGCGGGAGCCGAATGCGGCGAGGGCGGTGGCGATCAGGCCCACCGCGTCGTGCGCCTCGGCGGACCAGCGGGCCGGTGGCGCGTTGTAGCGGGCGCGGTGGGCGGCGGTGAAGGCGCGGGCCGCCTTGGTGGTGGCCGAGGCCGCGTCGGTGTAGGGCGCCTCGAAGATCCAGCCGTCGGCGGCGCGTCCGGCCGCTTCGAGGAACGCCGGGCGCATCGCGGGTTCGAAGCCGGTGCGGGCGCCGGTGAACCCGGCCGCCGTGAGGGCCCGGGCGCAGGCCGCCGCCCGGGTGGGGGAGGTTCCGGCGAAGACGACCGCCTGCGGCCGGGTGGCCAGTGCTTCGCGGACGACCGTCGTGAAGTCGGTCCGGTTCGCGGGCATCACATGGACGGTCGTCGTTCCCCCGTTGGGCGGTGCCTCGGACAGATTCCGGCTTATCGAGCGGGCCTCGGCGCCTGCCGCCGCGTCCTCGACGAGGGCCGTTCGGCTGCTGTCGGCGACCCGGGTCAGATAGGAGAGCACAGGGTAGGTCCGGTACGAGCCGGCGGCCCTGGCGGCGATCAGGGTACGGGTGTCGGTGAGGGCGGTCCCGGTGTCGTCGGGGTCGGCCGAGACGAGGAGGATCGGCATCGACTCGGCGGTGTAGTGGGGGACCGCGGCGCGTACGGCGGCGGTGGTGGTGGGGCCGATCACCGCGCACACGGCGGGGTCCCCGGTCAGCCGCCGGGCGGCCGTCATGGATTCGGCGGCCCGGCCCCGGTCGTCGCGGACGGCCAGGGCGAGCCGGAAGGGCCGGTCGCGCCGGGCGTTGTGCGCGGCGATCGCGAGCCGCGCGCCGCGTTCCTGGGCGGTGGCGTCTGCCTTGCCGGGGCCGGAGAAGTCGGCCTGGAGGCCGATGGTCCGGGTGGGGACCGGGCGGGGGTCGTCCCGCTGTCCGTCCGGGTCGCGGCGGAACATCAGGTTCGCGGCGCCGACGCCGGAGGCGGTGACGGCGGCCACCGCCGAGCCGCCGATGATCAGCGCCCGGCGCCGGGTGGCGCGCCGCCCGCCGGGTCCGGCGGGGAACGCGACCGTGGTCTCTCCGGCGGGCCGGGGCGGCGGGTCCAGGGCTCGGGCCGAGCGGTCGGCGACCAGCCGTACCACCGTCGACGGCAGCCAGTCCGCCCCGCCGGGCGCACCACCCTCCACGGCCCCGACGCCTCCGGCGGTCTCGCAGACGGCCCGGAGTTCGGCGGCGGTGGGCCGGTCCGCCGGGTGTTTGGCCAGACAGGAGGTGATCGCCCCGGCCAGCTCCGGCGGGACGACGGCGGCGAGCCCGTCGAGGTCGGGCTCCTCGTGGACGGTGCGGTACAGCACCGCGCCCGGGTCGCCGGTCCCGAACGGGCGCCGCCCGGTGGCCGCGTAGGCGAGGACGCAGCCGAGGGCGAAGACGTCGCTGGGCGCCGCGACCTCCCCGTCGACGGCCCGGGTCTGCTCGGGAGAGAGATAGCCGGGCGTGCCGACGACCATGTCCGGGGCGGTCAGTACGGTCACGCCCGCGCCCTGGGCGATGCCGAAGTCGATCAGCCGGGGCCCGTCGAGGGCGAGCAGGATGTTGCCGGGTTTGACGTCCCGGTGCACCAGACCCGCCGCGTGCACCTCGGTGAGGGCCGCCGCCAGCCGGGCGCCGACGACGGCGACCGTACGTCCCGGCAGCGGCCCGGCGGCCATCGCCTCGGTGAGTGAGGGCCCCGGGACGAAGGCGGTGGCGAGCCAGGGTGCCGGGGCGTCGGGGTCGGCCGCCACCACCGGGACCAGCCAGGCGCCGGTGAGCCCGCTTGCCAGCCGTACCTCACGGCGGAACCGGGCCCGGAACGCCGGATCGGCGGCGTACTCGGCCCGGATCACCTTCAGGGCGACGGGCGTTCCGTCGGCGGCGCGGGCCAGATACACCGTGCCCATGCCGCCCGAGCCGAGCCGGGCGAGCAGCCGGTGCCCGCCGAGCGACTCGGGGTCCTCGGGACGCAGTGCGTCCATCGTGTTGTTCCTCGCCGTCCTCGCGGGCCGTCAGGTGGGCAGCTTCAGGGGGCCGACATAGCCGAACCGGCCCTTCCCGACCCGGTAGTGGTGCACATGCGTGGCCTTCAGATAGCCGCTGTCGTCGTACGCGTAGGTCTGGGCCAGCCCCTTGAACTCGGCGGCGGCCAGGGCGCCGCCCAGTTCGCGGCGGCCGGCTCCGGCCCGGAGCGAGCCGATCCGGTCGGCCAGCAGCCGGATCGCGTCATAGGTCTCCGCGGCCGTGACCGGCGGGGCGGCGCCGTACCGTGCGCGATAGGCGGTGGCGAAGGTCTTGACCCGGGCGGCCTCGGGGCCGATGTACGGGGTCAGCGACTGCCAGCCGTCGGCCGCGGCACCGGCGGCGCCGGTGAAGTCGGCCGTCGCCGACAGCGAGTCGAGGAACCGGGGGCCGGTGAAGCCCTTGCCGCTCAGGGCGCGGGCGACCACGGCGGCCCGCTTCGGGGTGCCGGTGTAGTACAGGCTGTCGATGCTCCGGGAGAGCAGATCGGCCACGACCGAATCGGGCGCGGCCCGTTCCGGTACGACCCGGACGGCCAGATCGAGTTTGAGGCCCCCGGCCGCGCCCTTCGACAGGAACGTCATCTCCCAGCCGGTGAGACCGCCCGCGCGGTCGATCAGCAGGCCCGGACGGGTGGCGCCCTGCGCGGAGATCGCCATCATCGTCGCGTAGGCGGTGTACGGCCGGAGCGGGGCCGCTCGGTAGTACCACTTCGGTGAGGCGAACAGGGACTCCTGGGCCGCGGCGAGCGACAGTTCGGAGACCGAGATCAGCGGCAGCCGGGCCCGTTCGTACACCTCGACGGCGGCCACCCCCGAGATGTAACCGGTCGGGCCGACGACGCCCAGTACCTCCGGATCGTTCGTCAGCCGCCGGGCCGCCCCCACCGCCCTGGCCGCCTCGCCCTTGTCGTCCAGGACGCGCAGGACCAGGGTGAACGGCTTCTCCGCGCGGGCGTTGAACTCGGCCACCGCCAGCCGGGCGGCCCGCTCCTGGACCAGGCCCTCGGCCTTCTGCGGGCCGCTGAGGTCGGCGTGCAGCCCGATGACCCGGCGCGGTCCGGTCGCCACCGGCTCCTTCTCGTCGTCGCGCAGCGCCCACCATAGGGCCGTACCGCCGCCCGCCGCGAGCAGCGCCGTACCACCGGCCGCGAGACCGAGGAACCGGCGCCGCCCCGGCGCGGCGGCGTTCTCCGGAACGGTCGCCTCGGGGACCAGCGTCGGCTCGATACCGGGCAGCGCCAGCATCGCGTCCGCCCGCCGGGCGATCACCGCCACCACCGGATCCGGCAGCCAGTCGATCGTGCCCTCCGGCGCGTCCTCCACCAGCGCCTCGTCGACCTCGGCCGCCGACGGCCGGTCCGCCGGGTCCTTGGCGAGGCAGCGGCCCAGCAGCTCCCGCAGCTCCTCGTCCTGAATGGTCGTCAGATCGGGGGTGTCGTGGACGGTCCGGTAGAGCAGCGCGTCCACCGCGCCCAGACCGAACGGCGGGCGGCCGGTGGCCGCGTAGACCAGAACGCAGGCCAGGGAGAAGACATCACTGGCCGCCCCCACCTCGTGCGCCCGCGCCTGCTCGGGGGAGAGGAAGCCCGGACTGCCCACCACGACCCCGGCGGAGGTCAGTTCGGTTGCCTCGGCCGAGGTGGAGCGGGCGATCCCGAAGTCGATCAGCCGGGGCCCGTCCATCGCCAGCAGGATGTTCCCCGGCTTGACGTCCCGGTGCACAAGACCCGCCGAATGCACCTCCGCCAGCGCCCCGGCCAGCACCTTCCCCAGTACCCTGACCGCCCGCGACGGCAGTACGCCGCACTCCGCGACGGCCTCCGCCAGCGACGGGCCCGGGACGAACGCCGTGGCGAGCCAGGGCGATCCGGCCTCGGTGTCCGCGTCCAGCACCGGCACCACCCAGGGGCTGCGCACCCGGCGGGCGGTGTCCGCCTCCCGCCGGAACCGGGCCCGGAACGCGGGCTCGGCCGCGTACTCGGGCTGGATCACCTTGACCGCGGCCAGCTCTCCCCGGTCGGACCGGGCGAGATACACCACTCCCATCCCGCCCGCGCCCAGCCGGCCCAGGAGCCGGTAGACGCCGAGCCGGGAGGGGTCGGACGGCAGCAACCGCTCCATCACGCACCGTCCTTCGCGGCGGACGGTGACGCCGTGGCCTTCGAACCGTTCTTCGGGCCCGGTTCCCGCCCGAACTCCTCCCGAGCCCTGAGCTGGGTGAAGGGCACCACCTCGGACACCAGCTTGAACGCTGCCTCGGGGGTGTACCCGGCACCCGCGCAGACCGAGGACGACAGCACCATCGAGGCGTAGGTCACCTGCTGCCACGAGTACGGATACGGGCCGCCGTGCCGCTCACTGACACACTGCCCCGCCTCCGACAGCGAGTCCTCACTGTGCAGGTTGGCGGCCTCCCCGAACCGGGCCGGCTGAGGATTGAGCTCGGTGAGCCGCTCGCCCCGGCGCAGTACCTGCTCGTCGCAGTGCAGGGATTCCTCCACCACCCGGGCCTGCTCCCACGCCGCGTCGGCGGCCGTTCGGTGGAAGGTGATGGTCGCCGAGAAGCGGACCCGGCCCTTGCCGTCGGTGGGAGGCAGCTCGAAGTGCCGGGTGAGGGTGGCCAGTACGTCGTCCGGGATCGGCTCCCGGTTCCAGACGCAGTCGCTCCGCAGTACCGACCAGGTGGCGGTATCGCTCTCGTACGGCGTCGCCTTCCGCGTCCCCGCCGGAAGCCCCTCGGGCCCGACGATCAGCTTGTCGATCATCTTCCTGGCCTCGGCCGCCGTGCGGGGCAGGGCCGCCGGATCGGCCGGCTCCAGCGTGGGAGCCGGTGCGACGTCCCGGTCCGGTGCCACGACCACCGCGGCGTCCGACGGCCGTTTACCGGATTCGTCGCCGTCCCCGCCACCGGTACAACCGGCCACCAGGATCCCGCACAAGGCGAGGGCTCCCCACCCCCACCGGGCCTTTCTCTCCGCCACGATCCCCGCCCTTCGCATCGTGTCCGCTCGGCGCGCACCGGACACGGCCCCCTGGGGCGCCGGTCCGCGCCCATAGCGATGCTCGCCGGACACCTCATGGTTCCCGGGCGGCGGCAGGAGTATGCGGGCGGGGGAGCGGGCCCGGCCCCCGTGGCGGGGGGCCGGGCCCGTGGGTGGGGACGGGGTACGGGTCCGGATCAGCCGGTGGGCAGGCCGAGGTCGGCCGCGACGGCGCTGGTCCGGGTGAAGACGGACTTCAGATGCTCGGTGTCGCAGTACTTGTTGCCGGTGCTGACGATGCCGATCAGCTTGCCCCCGGCGACCAGCGGACCGCCCGAGTCGCCCCGGCAGGTGCTGTTGGTCGTCCCGGCGGGCGGAGTCCCGCAGACCTTCTTCGCGAGGCTGTCGGCGGGGTCGGTGAAGGGCTCGCAGGCGGCGAGCGGCGACAGGACCAGCTGGGCCGACTTCAGCCGGGTGGCGTCGGTGTCCCGGGCGATCCGGCCCCAGCCCATCGCCTTGGCGGTGGAGCCCACCCGGTAGAGGGCGTTGTCCCGGGGGCCCGCGACCGGCAGCGGCGCGTACGGCATCGCCCGGTTCAGGGTGATCACGGCGGCGTCGTTGGCCAGCGTCCCCTGCTCGTACCGCGGGTGCGTCTTGATCGAGCGGATGGTGCGGACCGTCCCCTTGGTGCTCGCGATCTCGGTCCGGCCGCCGACCACCCGGAGCTGGTCGTCGCCCGGCTCGTCGAGACAGTGCGCGGCCGTCAGGACCTTGGTCGGCGCGATCAGGGTGCCCCCGCACGCCTGCCGTCCGTCCGGGGTCATCAGGAGCATCGCGTAGGGGTGGTCCGTGACGGTGGTGTTCTGGCCGTCGCGGACGGCGCTGGCGGGGCTCGCGGTGATCGCCAGGGTGGTCGCGGCGAGCGCCGACGCGGCGAGGACGGCGGCGGTACGGCGGACGGCGTTCGGGGCCTTCGACGACACGGACACGGTTTCCCCCTGAGTGTCATGGCGCGACCGGTCTGTGCCGCGCTCTTCCGCGCAGCAGGACGGGAATTCCGGCCGGGGCGTTCCATCTCCCCGGTGACGTCACCCGGTTGGACCCGCCGGACCGGTTGGCGAGAGGTCAGCGCTTCCCGGGGCCGGTGACCCAGCGGTACTGGAGTTCGGGGCGACCGATCTGGCCGTACTGGGGGCTGCGGACCGCCCGGCCCTGGGTCACCAGATGCTCCAGATAGCGGCGGGCGGTGATCCGGGAGATCCCGACCTCCGTCCCCGCCTCCGCCGCCGTCAGGCCCTCCGGGGTGTCCCGGAGCGTCCGGGTCACCGACTCCAGCGTCGGCCCGCTCAGGCCCTTCGGCAGGGCGCTGCCCTCCGGGGCGCGCAGGGTCGCCAGGGCACGGTCCACCTCCTCCTGACCGCTGGCCTCACCGGCGGCGGCGCGGAACTCGGCGTACCGCTCCAGCCGGTCGCGGAGCGTCGCGAAGGTGAACGGCTTCAGGACGTACTGCACCACCCCGAGGGAGACGCCCTCCCGGACGATCGCCAGATCCCGGGCCGACGTCACGGCGATCACATCGGCGCCGTGCCCGGCGGCCCGCAGCGAGCGGACCAGACCGAGGCCGTGCCCGTCGGGGAGATAGAGGTCGAGCAGCAGCAGATCGACCCGGCGCCGCTCCAGGACCCGGACCGCCTGCGACCGGGAGTGCGCCACGCCCGCCACGGAGAAACCGGGGACCCGGCCCACGTACAGCGCATGCGCGTCCGCGGCGACCGGATCGTCCTCGACGACCAGGACACCGATGGTCCGAGCGGTTCCGTCCGCGGTCATGGCTGCTGCACCTCCCCGGTGCCGATGGGCAGCGGCGATCGTACGTCACCGGACCCGGCGGGCCCGTGGCCGCCGTCACCTCCCGGTGCGGGACGGGACGCACGGGGGCGCGGTCCCGGGGGCGTACGGTCCGATTCCCGGAACGGTTCCGGGGCCGTCCGGTCCGCCCCGGCCGCCGTCCGGCTTCCGGCGGCGGCCCGGTGTGCGGGCGGCGGCGGGGTGGTTCCGGGTCCGGCCCGCCCCCGGCGGCCGGTGGGCGCGGTACGAGAAGACCGCCGCCCTTCGGGAGGGCCGCCACGGGCGGTCCGGCGAGCCGTACGGCCGGCCCTCCGCGCCGCGCCGGAGGCGACCGGCCTCATACGGGGACCCCGTCCGCCAGCGGCAGCCGTACGGTGAACTCCGCGCCGCCGTCGTCGCCCGTGCCCACCTCGATCGTGCCGTGCGCCCGGTGGACCGCCTGGCGGACCAGGGCAAGACCGAGGCCCCGCCCCGAACCATGGGTGGTCCAGCCGCGCCGGAAGATCTCGTCGGCGCTCTCCCGGGCCACGCCCCGGCCCGTGTCGCGGACCCGGAGCAGCAGCTCGCCACCACCCTCCCGGCCCTCGTCGGCCCCGTGCCGTCCGTCGTCCGCGCGGACCGTGACGGTGACCCGGGCCCGGCCCGGACGGGCCCCGGAGAGGGCGGCCTCCGAAGCAGCTTCCACCGCGTTGTCGACCAGATTGCCCAGCACGGTGACCAGGTCACGGGCCGGGAGCGACGGCGGCAGCAGCCCGTCGTCGATCCGGCTGTCCTCGGCCAGCACCAGCTCCACACCCCGCTCGTTGGCCTGGGCGGCCTTGCCGAGCAGCAGGGCCGCCAGGACGGGTTCGCCGACGGCGCCGACGACCCGGTCGGTGAGGGTCTGGGCCAGCTCCAGTTCGGCCGTGGCGAAGTCGACCGCCTCCGTCACCCGGCCCAGTTCGATCAGCGACACCACGGTGTGCAGCCGGTTGGCGGCCTCGTGCGCCTGGGAGCGCAGGGCATGGCTGAAGCCGCGTTCGGAGTCCAGCTCGCCGGAGAGCGCCTGGAGTTCGGTGTGGTCCCGCAGGGTGACCACGGTGCCCCGGTGCTCCCCGCCGACGACGGGGCTGGTGTTGACCACCACGACCCGGTCGGCGGTCAGATGCACCTCGTCGACCCGGGGTTCGGAGGCCAGCAGCGCACCGGTGAGCGCGGGCGGCAGCCCCAGTTCGGTGACCGGCCGGCCGACGGCGTCGCCGCCCAGGCCCAGCAGCTCCCGGGCGCCGTCGTTGACCAGGGCGATCCGCCGTCGCCCGTCCAGCATCAGCAGCCCCTCGCGGACCGCGTGCAGGGCCGCCTGGTGGTAGTCGTGCATCCGGCTCAGCTCGGCGGCGTTCATACCGTGGGTGTGGCGGCGCAGCCGGGCGTTGATCACATGGGTGCCGACCCCGCCCAGGGCGAGGGCGGCGCCCGCGACCACCAGCAGCCCCATCACCTGCCCGCGGACCTGCTCGCTGATCCGGTCGATGGTGATCCCGGCGCTGACCAGGGCGACGATCCGCCGCCCGCCGGACGGCCCCGCCCCGTCGCCGGGGGGTTCCGGCGCGTAGACGGGGACGACGGTACGGATGGAGGAGCCCAGCACCCCCACGGTCGTCTCGCTGTAGACCTCGCCCCGCAGCGCCTGTTCCGTACGGCCGAGATAGGGGCGGCCGATCTCCTCCGGCTGGGGATGGGTCCAGCGGATGCCGTCCGGGGCCATGATCGTGACGAAGGCGACCCCGGCGTCCCGGCGGACCCGTTCCGCGTACGGCTGGAGGATCGCGGTCGGATCGGCGGAGCGGACGGCGGCCGCCACCGACGGCGAGTCGGCGACGGCCGCGGCGGTCGCGGTCGACTGGCGGCGGGCGGTCTCCTCGGCCTGCGAGCGGTCGACGACATAGGCGAAGAAGGCACCGCCCGCCACGATCGCCGCGACCAGGACGGCCTGCATCGCGTAGAGCTGGCCCGCCAGGCTGCGGGGGCGGGGTATGCGCATGGCACCAGTGTGCCTTCCGTTTCGCGGAGATTGCCGGGCGGTGAACGATTCGGCCGTGAACGAAATGTACGCAACGGTGACCCGGGTCACAGGGTGATGGATATTCGCCGAAATCCATATGGGACATGGACCTGGCAATTTCTTCGAGGAGGACCCCGTGGCTGCGACAGCAGGCGGCAGGGATCGTACGCATTACCTGTACATCGCCGTGATCATCGCGGTGCTTGCGGGTATCGCCGTGGGCTTCGCGGCCCCGGGGGTCGCGGTCGAGCTGAAGCCCATCGGTACGGGCTTCGTCAATCTGATCAAAATGATGATCGCGCCGGTCATCTTCTGCACCATCGTGCTGGGTATCGGCTCGGTGCGGCAGGCGGCGAAGGTCGGAGCGGTCGGCGGGCTCGCCCTCGGCTACTTCGTGATCATGTCGACGGTCGCCCTGGCGATCGGTCTGCTGGTCGGCAACTTCCTGGAGCCCGGCGCCGGACTCTCGATCACCGAGGAGGCCAAGGCCGCCGGTGACAAGGCGGCCGAGGGCGCGGGCGGCGAGTCCACCGCGGAGTTCCTGCTCGGGATCATCCCCAAGACCCTGGTCTCCGCCTTCACCGAGGGCGAGGTCCTCCAGGCGCTGCTGATCGCCCTGCTGGCCGGGTTCGCCCTCCAGGCGATGGGCAAGGCGGGCGAACCGATTCTCCGCGGTATCGGCCACATCCAGCGGCTGGTCTTCCGGATCCTGGCCATGATCATGTGGGTGGCCCCGATCGGCGCCTTCGGCGCGATCGCCGCCGTGGTCGGCGAGACCGGCCTCGACGCCCTGAAGTCGCTCGCGGTCATCATGATCGGCTTCTATGTCACCTGCGCCCTCTTCGTCTTCGTCGTCCTCGGCGCGCTGCTGAAGCTGGTGGCCGGGGTCAACCTGTGGTCCCTGCTGAAGTACCTGGGCCGGGAGTTCCTGCTGATCGTCTCCACCTCCTCCTCGGAGTCGGCCCTGCCGCGGCTGATCGCCAAGCTGGAGCACATGGGCATCAGCAAGCCCGTGGTCGGGATCACCGTGCCCACCGGCTACTCCTTCAACCTCGACGGCACCGCCATCTATCTGACGATGGCCTCGCTCTTCATCGCCAACGCGATGGGCGACCCGCTGAGCGCCTCCGAGCAGATCTCCCTGCTCCTCTTCATGATCATCGCCTCGAAGGGCGCGGCCGGGGTCACCGGCGCCGGACTCGCCACCCTCGCGGGCGGCCTCCAGTCCCACCGGCCCGAACTGGTCGACGGCGTCGGCCTGATCGTCGGCATCGACCGCTTCATGTCCGAGGCGCGGGCGCTGACCAACTTCGCGGGCAACGCGGTGGCGACCGTACTCGTCGGCACCTGGACGAAGGAGATCGACAAGGACCGGATGGCCGAGGTGCTCGCCGGGCGGATCCCGTTCGACGAGAAGACCCTCCTCGACGACGGCCACGGCGGACCGGTCGCGGACGATTCCCCGGAGGTCCCCGAAGCCCGTACCGGCAAGGGCGTCCCCGCGAAGGTGTGACCCCGGCGACGGCCCCGTGACCGGGCCTGTCCCGAAGGACCCGGGCGGTCCGTGCGTACTTCCCCGACGCACGGGCCGCCCCTCGCCGTTCCCGGACCACGGGCCCGTGGCGCCCGGGTGCCCGGGGGCGCGTGGGACGGATGAGAGGGTACGAGGGCCCGTACGCACGGAAGTCCCCCGGGAAAGAGGTTCCGGCATGGCCGTCGTCCACCACACCACCCTCAAGCCGACGAAGCCGGAGCTGCTGGCCGGCTGGCTCCCCACCCGCCCCTGGTACCGGGGCGGACCCGCCCCCGAACCCGTCACCGTCGGCGGCTTCCGGCTCGACGACCCGGCGGGCGAGGTGGGGATCGAGTTCATCGTCCTCACCGAGGACTCGGGGCCCGAACCGGCCCTCCACCTCGTCCCCCTGACCTACCGGGGCGCCCCGCTCGACGGCGCCGCCGGCGACGCCCTCGTCGGCACCCTGGAACACGGGGTGCTCGGCAAGCGCTGGGTCTACGACGGCTGCCACGACCCCGTCCTCGTATCGCGGCTGCTCGCCCTGGTCGAGGGCCGGGCCGAGGCGCAGGACCAGAACACCACCGGCACCCCCGACCGCGACATCAGCCGGGAGTACACGGGGACGGTCGCGCTGCCCGGCGCGGCGGTGCGCGTGACCGACGACGCGTCGGGCACCGTCATCGCCCTCGGCCCGGACCTGGCGCTCCACCTCCACCGGAACCCCCGCGAGCCCCTCCCGGGCGGGGTGATCGGCCGCGTCGAGGGCTCCTGGCGAAGCCGCCCGGACGGCTCCCGGGAGAGGGGAGTGTTCGCCACGATCCGCCGGGGCGGCGCGTCGTAATCGGGGGGACCCCAGCGCCTTGGCCCTCCGGGTGAGGCCCGCGCCTTCCGCCCTGCCGGGTGGGTGTTGTCGGGCGACCGCGCGCCGGTGGGTGGCTTGTCGCGCAGTTCCCCGCGCCCCTGGTTGCTCTCCTGACCGCCCTCGCAAAGAAACCAGCCCCCTCGTACCGGGGCCGGGGCCCTTTCAGGGGTGGTGCTGGGGAGAGCATTTAGGGGCGCGGGGAACTGCGCGACCAGCCCAGGGCGGCGCGCGGTCGCCCGACTACCTTCGCCCGGCTGGGCGGGTGGCGTGGGCCTCACCCGGAGGGCCGAGGCGCGGCAGCAGGCGGGACCCCCCGGGTCAGGACGATGCCGCGCCGATGACGTCGGTCAGGACGTCCCGGGAGCGGATCAGCTCGTGGATCATGCCGTCGATCCGGTCCCGCTCCTGCGTCAGCCAGACCACCAACTGGGGCGTCGCCGCCTCCGACGGGCCCCCGTCGGTGTCGCGCATACAGGGCAGTACCCGGGCGACCATCTCGCTGTTCAGGCCGGCCGCGAACAGTTCCTGGATGTGGATGACCCGGTCGACGGCCGCCTCGGGGTACTCCCGGTGGCCGCCGGGCGTACGGTCGGAGACCAGCAGTCCCCGCTTCTCGTAGTAGCGCAGCGACCGGTCGCTGACCCCCGTGCGCCGTGCCAGTTCACCGATCCGCACTCCGGCTCCTTCGGTCCCGGCCGGGTCCGGCCCGACCGCTCGCCGATTCGGACTTGAACCTGACACCTGTGTCAGATTCTACGGTACGGGCATGACGAACTCACCGCTGTTCACCCCGTTCACGCTCGGCACCCTCGACCTCCCCAACCGCATCGTCATGGCGCCCATGACGCGCTACCGGGCCGCCGAGGACGGCACTCCGCTGCCCGTCGTCGCCGACTACTACGCCCAGCGGGCCGGTGCCGGACTGCTGATCACGGAGGGCATCTGGCCCAGCCGGGCGGGGCAGGCGGGCTGGCGGCTGCCGGGCCTGGAGACCCGGGACCATGTGCGCGGCTGGCGGGCCGTGACCGAGGCGGTCCACGCGGCCGGGGGCCGGATCTACGCCCAGTTGATGCACGGCGGACGGCACGGCCATCCGCTCTCCCGGCTCGACGGCGACCTTCCGGCCGGCCCCTCGTCCGTACCGCTGCCGGACCGGGTCCACATCCGCGACGGCGGCAAGGCCGACGCCCCCGTTCCCCGCACGATGACCGTCGACGAGATCCACCGGGCCGTGACCGACCATGTCGCCGCCGCGCGGAACGCGATCGACGCCGGGTTCGACGGGGTCGAACTGCACGGCGCCAACAGCTATCTGATCCACCAGTTCCTCGCCGACAACACCAATCTCCGCGACGACGCCTACGGGCGGGGGAGCGTGACGGACCGGATCCGGTTCCCGCTGGAGGTGATCACCGCCGTGGCCGACGCGATCGGCCCCGGCCGGACCGCCCTGCGGCTCTCCCCGGGCAACCCGCAGGAAGGCATGGTCGAACGGGACCCCGGCCCGGTCTACCGGCGGCTGGTGACCGAGGTGAACCGGCTCGGCCTCGGCTACCTCCATCTGATCGACGACGACCACTACCCGGCCCTCACCGATCTGCTGCCGCTCTGGGACGGTCCCGTCATCGCCAATATCGGCGAGAACCGCGCCCCCACCGACAAGGCGGGCGGCGAGGACGTGATCGCCCGCGGGGTGGCCGATCTGGTCTCGTACGGCCGGTCCTTCATCGCCAACCCCGACCTGCCGGAACGGCTCGCCGCCGGGCTGCCGCTGAACGAGATCGACTCCGCTCATCTCTACACCCACGGCGCGCGCGGCTACACCGACTACCCGGCCCACCGGGCGCTGGCCGCGTCCGTGCGGTCCTGAGGCCTTCCGGGTCGTGGTGGACGGCTGACGGGTCATGGGCGGAGCAGGGGCAGCCGGGTGGAGACCGCCGTACCGCGGCCGGGTTCGGACCCGGTCGTGAGGGCGCCCGCGACCCGCTCCGCCCGGGAGCGCATGCCGTCGAGGCCGAAGCCGCCCCTGCCGGTCCAGGGCCGGGGGAGCAGCGGGTCGAAGCCCCGGCCGTTGTCGCGGACGTCCAGGGCGACCTCGCCGTCCATGAAGCCGAAGGTACCCGGCCGAGGCCCGGTCCGGACCCGTCCGGCCCCTCGCTCCTTGCCCTGACGCGGACGTCAAGGTCTACGGTCCCCGTATGCGCATCGGAGAACTCGCGGAGCGGGCCGGGACCACCACCCGCGCGCTCCGCTACTACGAGTCGCGTGGACTGCTGCCCGCGCGGCGCACGGAGAACGGCTACCGCAGCTACGACGAGAGCGATCTGCGGCTCCTCGACGAGATCAGGACCCTCCAGGGCATCGGCTTCGGACTGGAGGAGACCCGGCCGTTCGTGGAGTGCCTGCGGGCCGGGCACCCGGCGGGCGACGCCTGCCCGGCGTCGATCGCGGTCTACCGGGCCAAACTCGGCGAACTCGACGCGCTGATCGGGCGGCTGACGGACGTCCGGGCCCGGGTCGCGGGCCAGCTCGACCGGGCGCGGGAGCAGGCGGCACAGGACGCACAGGACGCCCGGGACTCACAGGACCAGACACCGGGGCCGCGCTGCGGCTTCGGATACGGGGAGTGGTGATGACGACGAACACGACACCGAACACGACACCGAACACGGCACCGGCGGGGGCGGCGGGGGCGGTGACCGCCGTGACGGATGAGGACTTCGCCACGGAAGTCCTGGGCGCCGGGCTGCCCGTACTGGTGAAGTTCACCGCCGACTGGTGCCCGCCCTGCCGGATGATGGTCCCCGTCCTGGCCGACATCGCCCGTACGGAGGCGGGCCGGCTGAAGGTGGTCGAACTGGACGTCGACCACAATCCCGAGACCGCCCGCCGCTACGGCGTACTGTCGGCCCCCACCCTGACCCTCTTCCACGGCGGCGAACCGGTCCACTCCTCCGTGGGCGCCCGGCCCAAGCGGCTGCTGCTCCGCGATATCTCCGAGGCGCTGGGCCGGGAATCCGTCTAGCGTTCCGCCGTGGAGTATCGAGCGATCATCCTCAACGGCGGTTCCAGTGCGGGCAAGTCGGGCATCTCCCGCTGTCTGCGGACCATCCTTCCCGAACCCTGGCTCGGGCTCGGTGTCGACACCTTCGTCGACACCCTGCCGCCCGGCTTCGGCGACGGCGGCACCGAGGGCGGACTGGCCGTCGGCCCCGGGGGAGAGGTCACGGTCGGCGCGGAGTTCCGGCGGCTGGAGGACGCGTGGATCGCCGGAGTGGCCGCGATGGTACGGGCCGGGGCCCGGGTCGTCGTGGACGAGGTCTTCCTCGGCGGCGCCGAGTCCCGGCGCCGCTGGCGGGACGCCCTCGCCGGGGTCGACGTGCTCTGGGTCGGGGTCCGCTGCGATCCGGTGGTGGCGGCGGGCCGGGAGACGGCCCGGGGCGACCGGGCCGCCGGAATGGCCGCCTCCCAGGCCGAGTCGGTACACCGGGGCGTGGCGTACGACCTGGTGGTCGACACGACCGGGACCGAGGCGCTGGAATGCGCCCGTACGATCGCCGCGCGCCTCGGCGCCGCCGGGCCTTCCGAGGGTCCCGTCTGATGTCGTCGGCCCCCGGCCCCGGTGGCGGGTCGCCCGCGTAGTTCGGCGCGTACGCCTGGGGGAATGGGGGGACCTCCAGCGCCTCGGCCCTCCGGGTGAGCGCCACGACCCGGGTCCCGCCCGGCGACCTGGTGTTGTTCGCGGTCTGCGGACCGTGGTGGGCTGGTCGCGCAGTTCCCCGCGCCCCTGGTTGCCCGACTCCTGGCCCCTGCAAGGGCAACGCCTTGGTTGGGATCCCGCCTCCCACCGTGGTGGTGCTGGGGAGAGCATTTAGGGGCGCGGGGAACTGCGCGACAAGCCAGCCACGGTCCGCAGACCGCGAATGAGAATCAGCGGCTGGGCGAGACCCGGGTAGTGGGCGCTGCCCCGGAGGGCCAAGGCGCTGGGGGTCCCCCCATTGCCGAAGGCATAGGGGGCGGAACTGCGCGACCAGCCCACGACGGCGCGCGGGCGCCCGACAACACCCACCCGGCAGGGCGGAAGGCGCGGGCCTCAGCCGGAGGGCCAAGGCGCTGGGGGTCCCCCATGGCCGAAGGCGTCCGTGCGGAACCGGGTGAGCGGTCCCCGAACGCACCCGGTCGACGGCCTCCGGTGCGTACAGCAGACGGGCCCGGAGGAGGGCGGCGTCAGCTGAGCAGGACCGCGCAGCCCCGGGACTCCAGCTCCGCCACCAGCCCCTCCCGCGGCGCCGGATCGTTCCAGCGCAGGTCGAGCTTCTCCAGCTCCGGGAGGCCGAGCAGCCACTCCGGCAGCTCCCGCAGCCGGTTGGCGCGCAGGTCCAGCTCCCGGAGCCGGGTCAGCGCCGCCAGCGGCTCCGGTACCCGGGTCAGCCGGTTCTCCCGCAGCTCGATCCGGCGTACCGAGGCGAGTTGCGCGAAGGACTCCGGCAGCTCGGTCAGCTCGTTGCCGCGCAGCCACAGCTCGCGCAGGTCGGGGAGCGTACCGAGGGCGGCGGGGAGCGCCGTCAGACCGCAGTGCTGGGCCCGGAGTTCGCGGAGCGACGTCAGCCCGCCCAGGGTGCCGGGGAGCGCGCCCAGCGGGTTCCCGCCGATGTTGAGATAGCGGAGCGCGGAGAGCCGTCCGAGTTCCGGCGGCAGTTCCGTCAGCCGGTTCTCGTGGAGGTAGAGGAACCGGCTGAGCCCGGTCAGCGCCCCGATCTCGGCGGGCAGGGACGTGAGGGCGTTGTGGCCCAGGTCGAGGGTGCGCAGCCGGGTCAGTTCGCCGATCCTGGGGGAGATCGCGGTCAGTCCGTTGCCGGCCAGGACGAGTACCTCGGCTCCGGTCTCGTCCCAGACGGAGTCGGGTACCCGGCCGAGTCCGGCCCGCCACAGGTCGATCACATGGGTCGTCACACCCCCGTTGTAGCCGACGCGGCGCGCAGCGCGGCCACCGCCCGGTCGGTATCCGCCGTCGTCAGGTCGTGGTTGATGTCCATGGCGGCTACGGAGCCCGCCCCGGCGGCGACCACGACCTGGGCCCTGGCGTCGGTGACATTGCCGACCGCCCAGATTCCGGGGACGGACGTCCGGCCCGCCGGGTCGGTCGCCACGGCCCCCGTCGCCGGGTCCCGTAGACAGCCGAGTCCGGCCGCCGGGCCGTCGTTGGGCACCATCAGCGGCGGGACGAAGACGGCGGTACGGGGCACCACGCGCCCGTCGGCGAGTTCGACCCCGGTCAGCCGGTCGTCCGCCACGGCCAGCCGCCGTACGGCCCCCTCCTCGATCCGGATGCCGCGCGCCGCGAGCCGTTCCCGCTCGTCCGTCCCGAGCGGCAGGCCGTGCGCGAACAGCACCACGTCGGGTGACCACTGGCGGACCATCAGCGCCTGGTGGACGGCCGCCGGGCGGGTGCCGATGACCCCGAGCGGGGCGTCCCGTACCTCGTAGCCGTGGCAGTACGGGCAGTGCAGCACGTCCCGGCCCCAGCGTTCCCGGACCCCGGGCAGATCGGGCAGTTCGTCCCGCAGCCCGGTCGCCAGCAGGACCCGCCGGGCCGTGAGTACGGCGCCGCCGTCGAGCCGGACCAGGAAGCCGCCGGGCCGCTCGCCCCAGGCGCCCGACGGGCCTTCCGGGCCCGGGGGCTCTTCGGGACCGGCCGCCGTGATCTCGTCGGCCCGGGCCGGGTAGAGATCCGTACCGTACGCGGCGATCTCGGCCCGGCCCGCGGCGAGCAGCGCCGCCGGGGGCATGCCGTCCCGGGAGAGGAAGCCGTGCATCGCCGCGGCGGGGGCGTTGCGCGGTTCCCCGGCGTCCACCACCGCGACCCGCCGCCGGGCCCGGCCCAGGACCAGTGCCGCGCTCAGTCCGGCGGCCCCGCCGCCCACCACGACCACCTCGTAGCCGTCCCGGCCGGGGCCCGCGGTCGTGTCCGGTTCGTTCGTCGCGTCCATCGCGATCACCTCCGGACCTCAGCGTCACCGCCGGCCGGCCGGAGCGGCAAACGTTCTTGCCGGTTCCGGAAATACGTCGGAGGTCTGCCGGAAGGGCTCGGCCCGGCCCTCCGGGCCCGGAGGTCCGGGCATAACAAAAAAGCCCTCCGCCGAATGGAAGGCGAGGGCTTTAACGCGGTATATTGAGGGATTGTCTTCCCGTCCGAAAATTGGCCAGGGAATTCAAGTAACCTCACCATATCGCTCCGGGAGTGGAATTGTCAAGCACGGGGACCGGAAAAGCCGAAGCGCGCCGGGAGGAAATCCAGCGCGCGGAAATGCGCCGTGAACAGCGGGTCGTGGACCGGCTCCAGCGGCGCCTGGCCGAACTGCGGCGGGAGGCGACCGCCACCCTCGGCGCCACTCTCGCCCAGCTCGGCTCCACCTTTCAGGCGCGGCTCGAACGCGATGTCGCCGCCGCCGAGCAGTCCGGCCGGATCGCGGCGCTCGACGCCGTCGACTCCGGGCTCTGCTTCGGCCGGATCGACCTGCGCGACGGCTCCGCCCACCACATCGGCCGGATCGGGATCCGGGACGGCGACCGCGACCGCACCCCGCTCCTGGTGGACTGGCGCGCCCCGGTCGCCCGGCCCTTCTACCTCGCCACCGGCCACGAACCCATGGGCCTGACCCGGCGCCGCCACATCACCACCCGGGGCGCCACGGTCACCGCCCTCCACGACGAACTCCTCGACCTCACCGACCCCACCCGCACCGGCTACGAGGACCACGACGCCGACGCCGTACTGCTGGCCGCCCTCGGCGCCGCCAGGACCGGCCGGATGGCGGACATCGTCCGGACCATCCAGGCCGAGCAGGACCGGATCATCCGCGCCCCGCGCCGGGGCGTCCTGGTGGTCGAAGGCGGCCCCGGTACCGGCAAGACCGCCGTCGCCCTGCACCGGGCGGCCTATCTCCTCTACGCGGAACGCGAGCTGCTGGCCCGCCGGGCCGTCCTGATCGTCGGCCCCAACCCGGCCTTCCTCGGCTATATCGGCGACGTCCTGCCGTCCCTCGGCGAGACCGGCGTCCTGCTGGCCACGGTCGGTGAACTCTTCCCCGGCGTCCGGGCCACCGGTACGGACACCCCCTGGGCCGCCGCCGTCAAGGGCCGGACCGCGATGGCCGACGCCCTGGCCCGGGCCGTACGCGACCGGCAGCGGCTGCCCGAGACGGTGCCCGCGATCCCCGGCTGGGACCCGGAGACGGAGAACACGCTCCCCGAACCCGCCCTGCTGATCGACCACGACCAGTACGGCACCCTGCGGCTGCACCGCGAGATGGCGTACGCGGCCCGGGACCGCGCCCGGGCCACCGGGCTGCCGCACAATCTCGCCCGCCCCTACTTCGCCCTGGCGATCGCCGACGCCCTCGCGGGCGACGTCGCGGACCGGCTCGGCGCCGACCCGTTCGGCGGGCCGAACCTGCTCGGGCCCGACGATCTCGCCCAGATCGGCAAGGACATCGCGACCAGCGACGAGGTCCATGCCGCGATCGACGAACTGTGGCCGCCGCTGACCCCGCAGGAGCTGGTGGCAGGGTTCCTCGCCGAACCCGGCCCGTACCTTCCGGCCGACGAGGCGGCGGCGGTCCGCAGGACCGGCCCGGCCGGCTGGACCCCGGCCGACGTCCCGCTCCTCGACGAGGCCGCCGAACTGCTCGGCGTCGACGACTCGGCCCGGCGCGCGGCCGAGGAGGCCGAACGCCGCGAACGGATCGCCTACGCCCAGGGCGTCCTCGACGTCTCGGCGGGCTCGGAGAGCTACGAGTACGAGGACGAGGAGTCGGAACTGCTCGCCGCCCACGACGTGGTGGACGCCGAGCGGATGGCCGAGCGCCACGAGGAGGCCGACCACCGCAGCGCCGCCGAACGGGCCGCCGCCGACCGCACCTGGGCCTTCGGCCACATCATCGTCGACGAGGCGCAGGAACTGTCGCCGATGGCCTGGCGGCTCCTGATGCGCCGCTGCCCCGCCCGGTCGATGACCCTGGTCGGCGATCCGGCGCAGACCGCCGACGGCTCCGGCGCCGGTTCCTGGCGGGAGATCCTCGAACCGTACGTCGGCGACCGCTGGACCCACACCAGGCTCGGGGTCAACTACCGAACCCCGGCCGAGATCATGGAGACGGCCGCCGCCGTCCGCCGGGCCGCGTTCCCGGACGATCCGGCGTTCGTACCGCCGCGTTCGGTCCGCTCCACCGGGGTCGCGCCCCGGTTCGACCGGGTCACCGGCGACGGCCTCGCCGACGCGGTACGGGCCGCCGTCCGCCGGGAGACACCCGAGGAGGGGCGGCTGGCCGTGCTCGTCCCGCCGGAGCTGCTGCCCCGGCTCGGCGACGGGTTCCGCGAGGCGGGCGCCCCCGATCTCACCGGCCGGGTGGTGTACCTGACCCCCCGGGAGGCGAAGGGCCTGGAGTTCGACACGGTGATCGTGGTGGAACCGGCCCTGATCGGCGGCAGCGACCTGTACGTAGCCCTGACCCGCGCGACGCAGCGCCTCGCGGTCCTCCACACGCTGCCGCTTCCGGGGGGCCTCACCCCGAGCACCGCCTGAGCCCGCCGGGGGGATGGTGCCGCCTGATGCCGCCGGTCCCCCGCGTTGGTCCTCCGGCTTGCCGCGCGCCCGGCGACCTGATGTTGTCGGCGGTCTGCGGGCCGCCTGTGGCTTGTCTCGCAGTTCCCCGAGCCCCTCAATGCTCTCCCCAGCACCGGCCCTGAAAGGGTTCCCGGCCTTGGAGGGCCCGCCTTTTGGAAGGGACGGTCAGGAGGGCAACCCAGGTGGCGCTGGGGGTCCCCCCACGCCGCCAGGCGTAGGGGGCGGAACTGCGCGACAAGCCACAGACGGCGCGCGGTCGCCCGGCAACACTCGCCCCGCTGGGCGGGTGGCGTGGGCCTCACTCGAAGAGCCAAGGCGCTGGGGGTCCCCCGTCGCCGAAGGCACAGGGGGAGGAACCGCGCGAGCAACCACGGGCGGTCCGCAGACCGCCGACAACGCACGGGCGCCGGGCGGGACCCGGTTCGTGGCGCTCACCCGGAGGGCCGAGGCGCCGGGCGCGGCCCGGGTAGTCGTAGGGCAGGGCCCTACGAGAGTCCGGCGCGGCGGAGCCAGAGCGTCGCCAGCGGCGGCAGCGTCAGGACCAGGCTCGACCCGCGTCCGTGCGACGGCGTCGGCTCCGGGCGGACCGGGGCCGCCTCGCCGTCGCCGTTGCGGATGCCTCCGCCGCCGTACCGCTCGTCGTCGGTGTTGAGCACCTCCGCCCAGGCGGGCACCCATTCGGGGACCCCGACCCGGTAGGACTCCCGGACCACCGGCGAGAAGTTGCAGATCGCGACCAGCGGCTCCCGGGCCGCGTCGTAGCGGACGAAGGCGAGGACGTTGTCCTCGGCGGCCTCGCAGTCGATCCAGGCGAAGCCCTCGGGGACGGTGTCGCGTTCCCAGAGCGCCGGGGTCCGGCCGTAGACCGTGTTCAGTTCGCGGACCAGCAGCCGGATTCCCCGGTGGTCCGGCTCGGCCGCGTAGGAGGGGTCGAGCAGCCACCAGTCGGGGCCGTGGGTCTCCGACCATTCCGCGCCCTGGGCGAACTCCTGGCCCATGAAGAGCAGCTGTTTGCCCGGGTGGGCCCACATGAAGCCGAGGTACGCCCGGTGGTTGGCCCGTCGCTGCCACCAGTCGCCGGGCATCTTGCCGACGAGGGAGCCCTTGCCGTGGACCACTTCGTCGTGGGAGATCGGCAGGACGTAGTTCTCGGTGTACGCGTAGACCATCGAGAACGTCATCTCGTGGTGGTGGAACCGGCGGTGCACCGGCTCACGGACCATGTACTCCAGCGAGTCGTGCATCCAGCCCATGTTCCACTTCAGCCCGAAGCCGAGTCCGCCGTGTTCGGTGGGGCGGGTGACGCCGTCCCAGGCCGTGGACTCCTCGGCGATCGTCACCACCCCGGGGCAGCGGCGGTAGACGGTGGCGTTCATCTCCTTCAGGAAGGCGACCGCGTCCAGGTCCTCCCGGCCGCCGTGTTCGTTCGGCGTCCACCGGCCCTCCTCGCGGGAGTAGTCGAGGTAGAGCATCGAGGCGACGGCGTCGACCCGGAGCCCGTCGATATGGAACTCCTCGCACCAGTAGACCGCGTTGGCGACGAGGAAGTTGCGGACCTCCTTGCGGCCGTAGTCGAACTCCAGCGTCCCCCAGTCCGGATGCGCGGCCCGGACCGGGTCGGCGTGTTCGTAGAGCGGCCGTCCGTCGAACTCGGCCAGGGCCCAGGTGTCGCGCGGGAAGTGCGCCGGGACCCAGTCCATGATCACGCCGAGGCCCGCCCGGTGCAGCGCGTCGATGAGATGCCGGAAGTCGTCCGGGGTGCCGAGCCGGGACGTCGGCGCGTAGAAGCCGGTCACCTGGTAGCCCCAGGAGCCGCCGAAGGGGTGCTCGGCCAGCGGCATCAGCTCGACATGGGTGAAGCCGAGGTCCTTGACGTACGACGGGAGCTGCTCGGCGAGCTGCCGGTAGTCCAGCCCCGGCCGCCAGGACGGCAGATGGACCTCGTAGACGGAGAACGGGGATTCGTGGGCCGGTCGGGCGGCGCGCCGGGCCAGCCAGTCGCCGTCCCCCCATTCGTACCGGGAGACGGTGACCACCGAGGCGTTGGCGGGCGGTACCTCGGTGTGCCGGGCCATCGGATCGGCCCGCAGGGTGTGCGTACCGTCCGGGCGCGTGATCTCGAACTTGTAGAGGGTGCCCTCGCCGACGCCGGGCACGAACAGCTCCCACACCCCGGACGAGCCGAGCGACCGCATCGGGAAGCCGCCGCCGTCCCAGTGGTTGAAGCCGCCCGCGATCCGCACCCCGCGCGCGTTCGGCGCCCAGAGGGTGAACCGGGTCCCGGCCACCCCCTGATGGACCATCGGATGGGCGCCGAGCGCCCGCCACAGCTCCTCGTGCCGCCCTTCGGCGATCAGATGGAGGTCGAGTTCGCCGAGGGACGGCAGCAGCCGGTACGGATCCTCCGTGACCACCTCGTGGACGCCCCGGCCGTCGGGGGTGTCGTAGGTGATCAGCAGCCGGTACCCGGGGACGGCGGGGAGCGGGAGGACGGCCGAGAAGAGCCCGTCGCCGTGGTCGGCCAGCTCGGCCCGCAGCCCGTCGCCGACCACGGTGACGGAGCGGGCGTAGGGGCGCAGTACCCGGAAGACCACGCCGCCGCCGGGCGCGGTGTGGGCGCCGAGCAGGGCGTGCGGGTCGTGATGGCCGCCGGAGAGCAGCCGTACCCGGTCGTCGTCGGAGAGTCCCGGCACCCGGGTCGGGCCGGGGTGCGGGCCGGGGTCCGGGGGGACGTCTCCGGCGGGCGGCCGCCGGTGGGTCCGGGCGGTGTCGTCGGCCGTCGCGGGCCGGGGGCGGGCCGCGGGGCGCGCGGGCCCGGCCGGGCGGGCGGCGGCGGGCGCCGGGCGGGCGGCCGGGCGGGCGGTGGTCTGCGGCGCGGGCGTACGGGCCGCGCCGGTGCCGGGGGTCTCCTCGTACGGGGGGCGGGCGGCGGTCACAGGACGGGTCTCCTTCGGCGGGCGGGCGGTCGGCGTAAGCCGTCGGCGGGGCGGTGGGCGACGGGCGGATGCGGCGGTGGGGGAGTCGGCGGGGGTCAGCCGACGGCGGCCAGTCGGTCGATCGCCGCCATCGGGACCGGGAGCCAGTCGGGCCGGTGCCGGGCCTCGTACACCACCTCGTACACGGCCTTGTCGGTCTCGTAGGCGCGCAGCCACGCGGGTTCGGCGCGCGGATCGTGGCCGGACGCCTCGGCGTACCCCTCGCAGTAGGCGATCCGGCACCGCTCGGCCCAGTCCGGGTTCCACGGGCGGTGGGTACGGGCCGCGTAGTCGAAGGAGCGGAGCATTCCGGCGATGTCGCGGACCGTCGGCTGGGGGGCGCGGCGCTCGTCCAGCGGCCGGGCGGGCTCCCCCTCGAAGTCGATCACCGACCAGTACGTGCCGGAGCGCAGCGCCTGGCCGAGATGGAGATCGCCGTGGACCCGCTGGGCGCGGCGCCCGGGGCCGGTCCCGCCGACGGCGGCGAAGGCGGCGAAGGCGGTCCGCAGCCGGGGTACGTACGGCAGCAGCGGGGGGACCGCCCGCGCGGCCTCGTCCAGCCGCCGGGTCATCCCGGCCGCCAGCCGCCGGGTCTCGGCCGGGCCCAGGGAGACGGTGGGCAGTTCGGCGGCGAGCGCCGTGTGGACCTCGGCGGTGACCCGGCCCAGCGCCCGGGCCTCGTCGGTGAACGGCCGTCCGGCGGCCAGCGCGGCCAGGGCGAGCCGCCAGCCGTCCTCGGAGCCGGGCAGAAACGGCTGGAGCACGCCGAGGGTGTGCGGCCGGGGCGCCGCCGACTCGTACCAGGCGACCGGGACCGGTACCCGGCCGCATCCGGCGCGGGCGATCGCCAGCGGCAGCTCCAGATCCGGATGGGGGCCGGGCTCGACCCGGCGCAGCACCTTGAGGATGTAGGCGTCGCCGTAGACCAGGGACGTATTGGACTGTTCGGTGTCGAGGGGGCGGGCCGTCAGACCGGCGGGGAGCGGGGCGGCGCCGTCGGCGCGGGCGAACCGCAGCGGGCCGAGGCCGCCCGGGGTGCGCAGCCGCTCCACGAGCAGGGCGGCCAGCCGGGGGTCGCGCAGCGCCTCGTAGACGGTGAGCCCGGCCAGCGGCCCGTCGGCCGGGCGGCCGATCAGGGCGGGGGCGAGCCGGGCCGGGAGGGTGTGCCGTACGCCGAGCAGCAGCTGATAGCAGTCCGGTACGGCGCCGGGCGCCTCCTGGTGGACCGTCACCAGCAGATGGAGCAGTCCCGGTGCCGCGCCCCCGGCGCCCGCCGGGGCCACCGGCAGCAGTTCGGCCGCCGAGACCAGGGAGAAGCCGGTGACGGGGCGGCCCTTTCCGGCGAACCAGCGTTGTCGCGGCAGCCAGGCGCGGAGCAGGGGGGCGAGGGAGGGAAGCAGGGGGAGACGGCCGACGGGGGTCCGGGTGGCAGCAGCCTCCGACATGGCATCGCGCCCTTTCCCTCTGGATTGACCGACTCGTATGTCGCGTATGTCTTGTATGTCTCGAATATACGAATGCCCAGAGTGTTCCGGATCCCGCCTCCGACTGTCCGGCGGCGCGCGGATACCCGGTTCGTTCGGACGTACGTGCCCCTCGCGCCGGAGTGCGGGCGGCCTCGCGCCGGGGCGCCTACGGCGGCGTGCCGGGGCGCGGGTGACGAGGCCCCCCGCGCCCGGCGCGCGGAGCCTCGGCCCCGCGCTGTGTACCGGTCGTCAGCCGGTGGCCACCCGTACGGGCGCGGCGCCCGACTCCGTGACCGCGCCCGAACGGAGCCGGAGCCAGTAGAAGCCGTGGCCCGCCAGCGTCAGCAGATACGGCCACTCGCCGATCGCCGGGAACCGGACCTGGCCGATCAGCTCCACCGGCCGGCGTCCCTCGAACTGCCGCAGATCCAGCTCCGTCGGCTGGGCGAACCGGGAGAAGTTGTGGACACAGAGCACCAGATCGTCCCGGTACTCCCGGGTGAAGGCCAGTACCGCCGGATTGGACGAGGCCAGTTCGGTGTACGTGCCCAGGCCGAACGCCGGGTTCTGCTTACGGATCTCGATCATCCGCCGGGTCCAGTGCAGCAGCGACGAGGGGCTGCTCATCGCCGCCTCGACATTGGTGACCTGGTAGCCGTAGACCGGGTCCATGATGGTCGGCAGATAGAGCCGCCCCGGGTCGCTGGAGGAGAATCCGGCGTTCCGGTCGGGGGTCCACTGCATCGGGGTGCGGACCGCGTCCCGGTCGCCGAGCCAGATGTTGTCGCCCATCCCGATCTCGTCGCCGTAGTAGAGGATCGGCGAGCCCGGCAGGGAGAGCAGCAGGGCGGTGAAGAGCTCGATCTGGTTGCGGTCGTTGTCGAGCAGCGGGGCGAGCCGCCGCCGGATGCCGATATTCGCCCGCATCCGGGGGTCCTTGGCGTACTCCGCGTACATGTAGTCGCGTTCCTCGTCCGTCACCATTTCGAGGGTCAGCTCGTCGTGGTTGCGGAGGAAGATGCCCCACTGGCAGTTCGCCGGGATCGCCGGGGTCTTGGCCAGGATCTCGGAGACCGGATGGCGGGACTCGCGGCGGACCGCCATGAAGATCCGGGGCATCACCGGGAAGTGGAACGCCATATGGCACTCGTCGCCGCCGTCGGCGTAGTCGCCGAAGTAGTCCACCACGTCCTCGGGCCACTGGTTGGCCTCGGCGAGCAGCACGGTGTCCGGGTAGTGCGCGTCGATCTCCTCGCGGACCCGCTTGAGGAACTCGTGGGTGGCCGGCAGGTTCTCGCAGTTGGTGCCGTCCTCCTGGTAGAGGTAGGGCACCGCGTCCAGCCGGAAGCCGTCGATACCCAGATCCAGCCAGAACCGCAGGGCCGAGACGATCTCCTCCTGGACGGCCGGGTTCTCGTAGTTGAGATCCGGCTGGTGGGAGAAGAACCGGTGCCAGTAGTACTGCTGGCGGACCGGGTCGAAGGTCCAGTTCGACGACTCGGTGTCGACGAAGATGATCCGCGCGTCGGGGTAGCGCTTGTCGTCGTCGGCCCAGACGTAGTAGTCGCCGTAGGGGCCGTCGGGGTCCGACCGGGACTGCTGGAACCACTCGTGCTGGTCGCTGGTGTGGTTCATCACGAAGTCGATGATGACCCGCATGCCCCGCTGGTGGGCGGCGTCCACGAACTCGACGAAGTCCGCCAGATCGCCGAACTCGGGCAGTACCGAGGTGTAGTCGGCGACGTCGTAGCCGCCGTCCCGCAGCGGTGACTTGAAGAACGGCGGCAGCCAGAGGCAGTCCACGCCCAGCCACTGGAGGTAGTCCAGGCGCTGGGTCAGGCCCTTCAGGTCGCCGACGCCGTCCCCGTCGCTGTCCTGGAAGGAGCGGACGAGTACTTCGTAGAAGACGGCCCGCTTGAACCAGTCGGGGTCGCGGTCCTTCTCGGGGGTGTCCTCGAACAGGTCGTGGACGGGTTCGTTGACGGTCATGGTGTGGGTGACCCTCCGATCGGCGGGGACGGTCGCAGAGCCACCACGTGCGCGGGCGTGACACCCGGCTCAAGGCGCACGAAGGCGGCTCTGCCCCAGTGATAGGTCTCACCGGTGAGCAGCTCGCGCACCGGGGCCGACTCGTGCCATCCGAGGCCGAGTCGCGGCATGTCCAACGAGACCGTCCCCTCCTGGGTGTGGTGGGGGTCGAGGTTGGCGACGACGAGTACGGTGTCCCGTCCCGCCCGTTTCGAGTACGCGATCAGCGCCTCGTTGTCGGTCTCGTGGAAATGCAGGTCCCGCAGCTGCTGGAGCGCCGGATGGCGGCGTCTGATCCGGTTGAGCGCGGTGATCAGGGGGGCGATCGTCCGGCCCTCGCGGGCGGCGGACTCCCAGTCCCGGGGCCGGAGTTCGTACTTCTCCGAGCGCAAGTACTCCTCACTGCCCTCCCGCAGGGCCGTGTTCTCGCACAGCTCGTACCCCGCGTACATCCCCCACGACGGGGAGAGCGTCGCCGCCAGCACGGCCCGGACCTCGAAGGCGGGCCGGCCGCCGCGCTGAAGGGTCTCGTGCAGGATGTCCGGGGTGTTGACGAAGAGGTTCGGCCGCAGGAACGCGGAGGTCTCCCCGGACAGCTCGGTCAGATACTCCGTCAGCTCCGCCTTGGTGTTCCGCCAGGTGAAGTAGGTGTACGACTGCTGGAAGCCGACCTGGGCCAGGGCCCGCATCATCGCCGGACGGGTGAACGCCTCCGCCAGGAAGATCACATCCGGGTCGGTCCGGCCGATCTCGGCCAGGACCTGCTCCCAGAAGTCCACCGGCTTGGTGTGCGGATTGTCCACCCGGAAGATCCGCACCCCCTTCGCCGCCCAGAACCGCAGGATCCGTACGGTCTCCCGGACCAGGCCCCGGGGATCGGCGTCGAACCGGATCGGATAGATGTCCTGGTACTTCTTCGGCGGGTTCTCGGCATAGGCGATCGAACCGTCCGCGCGGTGCCGGAACCACTCCGGACGCTCCGTCACCCACGGATGGTCCGGTGAGCACTGGAGCGCGAAGTCGAGGGCGATCTCCAGCCGCAGCGCCCGCGCGGTCGCCACGAAGTGCTCGAAGTCGGCGAAGGTGCCCAGGTCGGGGTGGAGCGCGTCGTGGCCGCCGGCCGCCGAGCCGATCGCCCACGGCACCCCGACGTCGTCGGGCCCGGCCGTCAGGGCGTTGTCCGGGCCTTTGCGGTGGGTGGTGCCGATCGGATGGACCGGCGGCAGATACACCACGTCGAAGCCCATCGCGGCGATCGCGGGCAGCCGCTCGGCCGCCGTCCGGAAGGTGCCGGAGACCGGCGGAAGGCCCGGCGCGAGCACCGCGCCCTCGGACCGGGGGAACAGCTCGTACCAGGAGCCGAAGAGCGCCCGGCGGCGCTCCACCAGCAGCGGCAGCGGCCGGGAGAGACTGACCAGCTCGCGCAGCGGATGGCGGGCCAGGACCGCCGTCACCTCCGGGGCGCGGGCGGCGGCCAGCCGGGCCCGCGGCTCCCGCCCGCCGTCCCGCAGCGCGTCGGCCACCGCGAGGACCGCCTCCCGGCCGTCCCGCTTCGGTACGCCGTCGGCCGCCCGCTCGTACAGCCGCGCCCCCTCCTCCAGGACCAGTTCGGTGTCGATCCCGGCCGGGACCTTGATCCCGGCCTCCCGCAGCCAGCCGGCCACCGGGTCGTCCCAGGCCTCCACGGCATAGCTCCACATCCCCGGCGCGTCCGGGGTGACCCGCGCGCCCCACCGGTCGCTGCCGGGTGCCAGCTCCCGCATCGGGGTCCACGGCCCCGGCTGCCCGCCCGGGTCGCGCAGCACGACATTGGCGGCGACGGCGTCATGGCCCTCCCGGAAGACCGTGGCGGTGACCTCGAAGGTCTCACCCACCACGGCCTTGGCGGGCCGGTGCCCGCAGTCGACGAGAGGACGGACGTCCGTGACGGGGATACGGCCGATCATGGGCTCACCTGTGGGGTGGTGGTGCGGGCGGGAGGAGGAACGGGCGGCGCGGAGCGGGGCGGCAACGGGCGGGCTAATTGCGTGAAGTGTTGTTTTTAGCGTTAGTTGCCCATATTTGTAACTGTTCGATCGGCGGGAGCGGCTCCGGGACGCGGGCGGTCCGTACCAATGCCCGTTCCTGTTCACCCGGGGGGCCCAACGCCCTTACGCCTCCCGAAACGCGAAGGAGCCCCCCGGAGGTGTCCGGGGGGCTCGCGTTCTCGTGTCAGCCGTGTCAGCCGTGCGGTCCGTTCATCGCGGGAGGTACTCCCAGCTCGGTTCCCTGGGGAACAGGGCCGTGGCGCATGGGTGGGCGTCAGACGTCATGGGAGGACTCCGTCTCGGTACTCGTGCTGGTGGTGCTGGTGGTGCTCGTCGTCGCGGGGGCGGCCACGGTCGCCGCGGCGGGCTCCGGCTCGTTCTCCGGGCCGGTCTCCGTCCAGGTGTGCCAGGGCTGGCGGGCCACCCACTCCTCGGCCCGGGCCGGCTTCACCGACAGCGCCGTCGACCACACCCCGCCGTCGGCCGCCAGCAGACCGGGCTCCATGCCCGTCGCCATGTAGTGGTAGATCCCGGAGATGCCCGCCGCCGCCTCCGGGCCCAGCAGATGGGAGAGCCCCTGCTCGAAGACGGTCGGCTCCAGGGCCACGTACCGCACGTCACGGCCCAGGCCCCGGCCGAACGCGGCGGCCAGGTTCTCGCCGGTCAGCCCCACCGGGCCGCCGATGTCGAAGCAGCGGCCCGCGATCCCGTCGACCGTGAGCGCCGCGAAGACCGCCTCCGCCAGATCGCGGTGGGAGAGCCAGGCGATCTCCGCGTCCGCGGGCAGCGGATAGGCCAGTACGCCCTCCGTCATCAGCGCCGGGCCGTTCCACGGGCTGAAGAGGTTGTCCAGATAGACCGGCGGACGGACCACGACCAGCTCGACGCCGCTCTGCGCGAGACCCTCGCGGAACACGGTCTCCGCCAGCCGCCGGGTCTCGAAGCCCGCCACATTGGTGGTCCTGGACGGGACCCGGGTATTCGCGTTGTAGACCAGCCGCCGCACCCCGGACTCGCGGGCCGCCCTGGCGATGTTCTGCGCGTACCGCAGCACCTTCTCGGCCTGGTAGACCAGCGGCATCCCGACCGCCGCGTGGGTCGCGCCCTCGAAGAGCTGCCGGACGTCCTCGAACCGCCCCAGATCGCCGCCGCCGAACGAGACGCCGGGCAGATCCGGGCGGTCCCCCTCCGGTCTGCGGCTCAGCGTCCGGACCCGATGGCCGCGCTCGACCAGCAGTCTCGCCGCGGCACCCCCCTGGAAGCCGGTCGCCCCCACGACCGCCACACGCATCGGAATGTGATCGGACATGTGTCTGCAGAGCCCTTCGATAAGGTTGTGGTCGCTGCCGGGTACGGCTACTTCCAGGCTCGCGGCGGCGGCTTCGGCCGATCAATTAACAAACCGGGTCGGAGGTTGAAGGATCGTCCAATGGACTCTGTTGAGACTGCCCAGACCGAAGGCGACGACCTCCTGAGCGAACTGATGAGGCCGCTGCGGCTCACCGGAGTGTTCGACAGCCGGTGGAATCTCCGCGGACCCTGGGCCATCGAGGGCGACGCCGAGGAGAGCTGTGCCGTCCTCCACTTCATCATCGAGGGCGACTGCTGGATCACCGGCCAGGGCGGCCGGGGCGCCTTCCGGCTGCACGAGGGCGATCTCGCGGTCTTCCCCACCGGCACCGAGCACCGGCTCTCCGACCACCCCGACCGGCGCGGCGGCGTCGCCCTCGGCAGCGTCCTGCCCGAACGGGAACCCGGCACGTCCGGGGAGATCAGGATCGAGGGCGGCGGCCCGGTGACCCGGCTGCTCTGCGCCGGACTGCACTACGACGCCTCCGCCGCCAGCGGGCTCTACCAGGCACTGCCCTGGGCGCTGGTCCTGGACCGCTCCCAGGTCGAGCAGGAACCCCTGCTCCGCGACACCCTGCGGCTGCTCGCCACCACCGACCGGCCCGTCGGCCCCGGTGACCGGCTGGTCACCCTGCGCACCTTCGAGATGGCGCTGGTCCTGGCGCTCCGGCCGCTGCTGCGCGAACTGGCCGACAATCCGGCCACCCTGCCCCTGCTGCGGCACCCCGGGATCAGCAAGGCGATGGTGATCATCTCCACCCGGTTCGCCGAACCGTGGACGATCGAGTCCCTCGCCCGCGAGGTGGGCATGTCCCGGTCCGCCTTCACCGCCGCCTTCCGCGAACTCGTCGGGGAGGCCCCGGCCCGCCATCTGGCCGGACGGCGGATGCAGGAGGCCGCCCGGCTGCTGGGCGAGACGTCGCTGCCCCAGTCCGCCGTCCCCCAGCGGGTCGGTTACCAGAGCGCCGTGGGCTTCCATCTGGCCTTCCGGAAGTGGTACGGAGTCACCCCCGGCGAGTACCGGACCGGGGCCCGGCCCGTCCCCGAACGGCTGGCTGGTTCTTAATCACCGCTGGACGGTCTTTCATTGCTCCCCCGCCGGAGACAGGGCGAGGCTCGGTGCGGGCGGGGGGTATGTTCCTGTTGAGGAGAAACGTTGATCAGGTCTGGTCGGCACTATCTGGACGCGCTGGACGACGGCCGGGAGATCTGGCTGGACGGCGAGCGGGTCAAGGACGTGACCACGCATCCCGCCTTCCGCGCCACCGCCGCGTCGCTGGCGGGCCTCTACGACCTGGCCCATGACCCCGCCCACCGCCCGGTGCTCGGCGCCGACGGCGTCCACCGCGCGTTCGTGGTCCCCCGTACCCACGCGGACCTGGTCGCCCGCCGTCAGGCGTACAAGGTGTGGGCGGAGGCCAGCTACGGCTTCCTGGGACGTACCCCCGACTACATGGCGAGCGGCGCGGCCGGTTTCGCGGCGCTGCCCCGGCTCTTCACCACCGACACCTTCGACGGTGCCGACAACGTTCTCGCCTTCCACCGCCGGCTCGCCGAGAACGATCTCTACTGCGCCTTCACCATCACCAACCCCCGCTCCGGCACCGGCGCCGACGATCTGCTGGTCAAAGCGGTCGAGGAGCGCGACGGGGGGATCGTGGTACGCGGCGCCAAGACCATCGGCTCGGGCGCGGTCTTCGCCGACGAGGTCCTGGTCGGCACCATAGAACCGCTGGCGCCGCACGACGTCGACCACGCGCTCTGCTTCTCCCTCCCGATCGACACCCCCGGGCTGCGGCTGGTCTCGCGCACCTCGTACGAGGGCCGGGCGCGCGGGGTCTTCGACAACCCCCTCTCCTCCCGGTTCGACGAGAACGACGCGATGCTGATCTGCGACGACGTCTTCGTCCCGTGGGAACGGGTGCTGACGTACCGCAATGTGGAGTCGACCGCCGCGATGTGGTGGGGCACCCCCGCCTATCTCAACTTCGTCCACCAGGCCGCCACCCGCTTCTGGACCAAACTGGAGTTCCTCACCGGTCTCGCGATCCTGCTGACCCGCTCCAACGGCACGTACGAGCTGCCCGCCGTCACCCAGTCCGTCGGACGGCTGCTCGGCATGGTCGCCCAGGCCAAGGCGTTCGTACTGGCCGCCGAGGCGTCGTACGAGCAGGTCGACGGCGGCTGCGGCGGGGTCGCGCCCGGGACCGAGATCTCCTGGGCGCAGCGCATCATGGCCGGGGAGATCTACCCCCGGGCCGTCCAGGAGATCAAGGGACTCGCGGGCGGCGCGGTCATCCAGCTCCCGGCGTCGGGCGAGGATCTGCTCCATCCCGAACTGGGCCCGCTGGTGGCGAGGTATCTCAAGGCGCCGGGGAGTACGGCGAAGGACCGGGTGAAGCTGCTGAAGCTGGCGTGGGACGCGCTCGGCTCCGAGTTCGCCTCCCGGCACGAGCAGTACGAACGCTTCTACCACGGGGCGCCGCACGTCTATCTGTCGATGCAGACGACGGCCGGGGGCGCCGACGCGTGCGAACGGCTGGCCCGCGCCTGCTTCGACGGCTACGACCTGACGGACGGCGGTACGGGCACCACCGGCGGTGGCGCGGACGGCGGCGGTAAGGCCGCCGGGGCCGGTCCCGCCGGGGCCGGGCACGCCTTCGCGGCCGACGGGGCGCGCCCGTGACCGACCCCTCGGCCCGGCCGGGGCAGCCGCCGGAGCACGCTCCGGCGACCGGACATTTGACGGGTTCGGCGCGTTCCGGGCCCGGTACGGGCGCCGGGCGGAACGGGGCGGGCGGTTCGACGGGCGCCGACGGAGTGTCGGATGCTCCCGGGGGGTACGGAGCACCCCGGGACCCGGAGAGACCCCCGGGACCCGGGGTGGACGAGGTGGACGAGATACCAGGTTCGACCGGGCCCGGCCGTGCGGCCGGGCCGCCGGCGCCCCCGCCCGCCGTGCCTCCCGGGGGCGGAAGACCGGGCGCCGGGGCCGCCCTCGCCCTGCTCGCCTCCACCCAGCTGCTGCTCATCATGGACACCGCCATCATCAATGTGGCGCTGCCGTCCATCGGGAAGGAACTGGGCTCCGGCTCGGCCGGACTCTCCTGGGTCGCCAACGCGTTTCTGATCACCTTCGGCGGACTGCTGCTGCTCGGCGGCCGGACCGCCGACCTCCTCGGCCACCGGCGGCTCTATCTCGCCGGGCTCGGAGTCCTCGTCACCGCCTCCGCCGCCGGAGCCGTCGCGGGCGGTACGGAGACCCTGATCGCCGCCCGCGCCGCCCAGGGCGCCGGGGCCGCGTTCGCCGCCGCCGCGGCCTTCGCCCAGCTCCTGACCCTCTTCCCGGCCGGTCCCGGCCGCCATCGCGCCCTCGGGATCTTCGCCGCGATGGGCGGACTCGGCGGAGTCACCGGAACCGTACTCGGCGGGGTGCTCACCGATCTGCTGTCCTGGCGGGCCACGTTCTGGCTCAATGTCGTCGTCGGCCTCGCCCTCGCCGCCGGGGCGCTGCGGCTGCTGGCCCCCGGCGGCCGGCGCCCCGCCCGGGGCTTCGACCCCGGCGGCGCCCTCACCGCCACCGGAGGCCTCGGACTGCTGGCGTACGCCCTGGTCGGCGCGGGCGAGACGGGCTGGACCAGTACCCGGACGCTCGGCGCCGCCGGGGCCGGGCTCGCCCTGCTCGCCGTCTTCGCCGTGATCGAGTCGAGGATCGCGCACCCCCTGGTACCGCCGAAGGTGTTGCGACGGCCCGTGCCGCGGGGCGCCAATCTGCTCTCCGGGCTCGCCCAGATGGCGCTCTTCCCGATGTTCTTCCTGGTCAGCCTCTATCTCCAGGACGTACTCGACCAGTCGCCGCTGGCCGGGGGCCTCGGGCTGCTGCCGCTCTCCCTGGTCGTCGTCGCCGTCGCGCCCCGGACCGGCGCGCTGATCGCCCGGCTCGGACTCCTCCCCACGATGACCCTCGGCTTCGGGCTGCTCTGCGCCGGACTCGGCTGGCTCGCCCTCGCCCTGAGCTCCGAGGGAACCTTCTTCTCCACGGTCCTCGCCCCGAGCCTGCTCATCGGCGTGGCCCTGCCGCTGGTCATGGTCACCACCAATGTGGCCGCCACGGCGGACGCGGCCCCGGACGAGACCGGACTCGCCTCCGGACTGGTGAACACCAGTCAGCAGTTCGGCTCGGTACTCGGGCTCGCGGTACTGGTCGCGATCGCCACGGCCGGTCTCGACGGCGGCTCCGGCGCGTCCGCGCAGACCGAGGGCTTCCGGAACGCGCTCCTCGCGGGCGCGGGGATCGCGGCGCTCGCCGCGCTCCTGTCCGTACGACTGCGCACGGCGGTCGCGGGTACCCAAACCCCTGGGCCCGGAACGCCGTCCGGGCCCCCGCCCCCGCCCAACGGCCCGGCGCGCGAGGAGCCGCCGACATCCGCCGTTCCCGCCCCCGGCGCGCCGGGGCACCCCGGCTCCGAACGCGACCCCCGCCCCGAGCCGACGGCGCCCGGCCGGGGCGGGACGCCCGAAGGCCCGGGACGCCACGCTCCGGACGGCGGCGGTACGGGTACGGGCGCGACCGACCGGGACGCCACCGGTCCCGCCAGTACTGGTACCGATACCAGTACTAGTACCGGAACCGGCCCGGCTTCGGCCGGTACGGTGCGGGACACCGCGCCGGGCGCCGGGCCCGGCACCGGCTCGGACGACACGTCCGACAGCACGTCAGCCATCAGCGCCGGGACCGGTCCCACCGGACCGGAAACCGCCACCGGGGACCCGACCACCCCCCGGCCAGGGTCCTTATCCGGACCCGGAACCGGCCCCGCGGCCCTCCGTCAGGAGCGCCGCGGCGCCACGGAGTGAGGGCGCGGGCACGCGGCAGCAGACGGCGTGCGGCGCGCCCGGCGCCGTGGGCGGCGGGGGGCCGCCCGGGCACCACCGTCCCATCCGAACCCGCACCTTCTTCCTTTCATCGATGTGTCCGAGGGGGGCCTCCGATGACCTTGCACGACCTCGTCGTACCCGGTCTCGCACCACGTACCGAGCCGTACTTCCGGATCGCCGAGATCCAGACGGCCGATCCACTGCACGCCGACGGGCCGCTCGCCCGGATACCCGCGATGAACGCGGCGGCGGACGTCCCGGCGCTCACCGCCACCCTGCGGGCGCTGCTCCCCGAACCCGAGGACGTCGCCCGCTACGGCACCACCGACGCCCTCGCCGCCATGCGCGACCTGGGCATGCTGCTGGGCTCGGTGAAACGCCACGGCGTCCAGCCGGTCGCCGCCGTACCGGCCGTACTCCCGGTACTGGAACGGCTCGGCCGGATGACCGCGATGATCCCCCGGGACACCGTGCACCACTACACGACCTGGAACCCGCCCGGCGAACGGGTCCGCAGCTACACCGGTTCCCAGGCCGAACTCCGCCTCCAGGACGCCGTCCGGATGGTGATACCCGGACTGGTCTCCGCCCTGGACCACTGCGCCGACCTGGCGAGGATCGAACCGTACGACCCCGCCTTCGCCGCCGTACTCGACCGGATAGCCGAGGACGTGTCGTCGATGGTCGACTCCATCGACTACACCATCACCCATGTCCCGCCGGTCGTCTTCGCCACCGACATCCGCCCCTACTTCGAGGAGATCGACGTCGACGGCGTCGACTACCTCGGCCCCGCCGCCGCCCAGGTCCCCCTCTGGCTCGTCGACATGTCGCTCTGGCAGTGCGACAGGGGCGACCGCTCCTACGACGAGTTCCTCACCGAGTCCGTCCGCTACACCCTCCCGGCGTGGCGGGCCCACTACGCCGACCACCGCGACGGGGTCTCCGCCGTCTCCAAGTTCTCCGCCGCCGTCTGCTGGGAGGCGGCCGACGGCCGGGGCCCCGCCGACCACCTGATGCGCTCCGGTTACTCACTCGTACGGGTGCTGCGTATCCTCAAGGCGTTCCGGGCCCGGCACATCACCGTGGCGCGCAAGGCGTATGCGGAGGACGTACGGCTGTACGAGGCGGGCAGCGGCGGCGCGCCCATCGAACTGCTGCGCTCGGTGCTCGATCTGACCCGCGACAACGAGACCTTCGTCCGCCGGGCCGTCGAACCGGCACGCGTCGAGGGCCGTGCTGATCAGGACATGGACGGAACGGGGAGCGGGAACGGTGACGGCTGTGGCGGGCGCAGGGGAACGGGTGGCGGCGGCGGTGGCGGCGCGGAGTGCCCGCGGAGCGCGGAGAGCGGAGAGGCCGGGGAGAGGGTGAAGGGCCAATGACCCACTTCATGATCGCCGGAGGGGGGATCGCCGGCCTGACGACGGCCCTCGCGCTCCACCGCGCCGGATTCACCGACGTCACGGTCGTCGAGGCGGCCCGGGAGATCCGCCCGGTCGGGGCGGGGCTCAACGTACTGCCGAACGCGGTCCGCGAACTCGACGAACTCGGCCTCCTCGGCACACTGTCACGGCACGCCCTGCCCACCCGCGAACTCCGCTACTACCACCGGGGCGGCGGACTGATCTCCAGCGACCCCCGGGGCATCGCCGCCGGATACCGCTGGCCCCAGCTCTCCATCGGCCGGGGCGCACTCCAGGTCGCCCTCGCGGACGCGGTCCGCGAACGGCTCGGCCCCGAAGCCCTCGTACCCGGAGTCCGGGTCGCCGGGATCGAACAGCGGCCGCACGGCCGCCCGAGAGTACGGATCCAGCACCGCGACGGGGTCCACCGGGGCAGCGGCTCCCTCGAACCCGACGTCCTCATCGGCGCCGACGGCATCCGCTCCGCCGTCCGCGCCGGGCTCAACCCCGAAGAGGGCGAACCCCCGTGGAACGGGCTCGTCATCTGGCGCGGAGTGTCCCGGGTACCCGCGAAGGACGCCGGGACCTTCATGTTCATCGCCGGAGACGACCGGCAGAAGGCCGTGGTCTACCCGCTCACCGAACCCGACCCCGACTCCGACGACGGCACCGTCCTGATGAACTGGGCCCTCGCCGTACCCGGCGACGACGCCGCCGGGCCGCCCGGCGCCTACCGGGGCGACTGGAACCGGCGGATCCCCGCCGAGCGGTGCGCCCGGCACTTCGCGGGCTGGGAGTTCGACGGCGTCAGCGTCGAACGCGTGGTGGCCGCGGCGGAGCAGGCGTACGAGTACCCGATGGTGGACCGGGACCCGCTGGACCGCTGGTCCCACGGCCGGACGACCCTCGTCGGGGACGCGGCCCACGCGATGTACCCGGCGGGCTCCAACGGCGCGACCCAGTCCATCGTGGACGCCCGCGCCCTCGCCCGCGCCCTCTCGGTCCACCGCGACCCCGCGGAAGCCCTCGCCGCCTACGAGGCGGAACGCCGCCCCGCCATGACGGAACTCCAGCGGGCCAACCGCGACATGGGCCCCGAGATCGTCATCAACCTCGCCCACGAGCGGGCGCCGGACGGCTTCACGGACATCGACGAGGTCATCCCGCCGGAGGAACGGGCCCGGATCACGGCCCGCTACGAGGCGCAGGGCGCGTTCGCCCCGCCCACGGTCAACCGCGGCTCCCCCTACACCCCGGGCCGCCCCCCGTCCCTTCCGTAGCCCCCGGGGCCCGCCGCGAAGTCCCCGGGCAGCGCCCTGCGGCCCGATGTCGTCAGCGGCCCGCGGACCGCCGTGGGCCGTTCGCGCAGTTCCCCGCGCCCCCAAATGCTCTCCCCGGGCCCGGCCCTGAAAGGGGCCACGCTCTTGGTAAGAGAGGCCGGCTTCTTCCCAAGGGCGGTCAGGAGGGCAACCTAGGGGCGCGGGGAACTGCGCGACCAGCCGACGACGGCGCGCGGTCGCCCGACGACATTCGCGCGGCTGGGCGGGTGGCGTGGGCCTCGCCCGGAGGGCCAAGGCGCTGGGGGTCTCCGGGGCGACCGCCCCGGGGAAGGGCGCGGCGTACCGGGGAACGGCGCGGGCGGCTGTCAAGGTGGGACCGTGAAGGCCATCCGTCGGTTCACCGTCCGTCCCGTCCTGCCCGAACCCCTCCGCCCCCTCAGCGACCTCGCCCGCAATCTGCGCTGGTCGTGGCATACCGAGACCCGTGATCTCTTCCAGGCCGTCGACCCCGACGGCTGGCCCGCCGCCGGCGGCGATCCCGTACGCCTGCTCGGGTCCGTGTCCGCCGGGCGGCTGGCGGAGCTGGCCGGTGACCGCCGCTTCCTGCGCCGGCTCACCGCCGCCGCCGACGATCTCGACGACTATCTGCACGGCCGCCGCTGGTACCAGACCAGCCCGCGGGCCGCCGAGTTCCCCGCCGCCGTCGCCTACTTCTCGCCGGAGTTCGGGGTGACCGCCGCCCTTCCGCAGTACTCCGGCGGGCTCGGGATCCTCGCGGGCGACCATCTGAAGGCCGCCAGCGATCTCGGCGCCCCCCTGATCGGGGTCGGGCTGCTCTACCGGCACGGCTACTTCCGCCAGTCCCTCTCCCGGGACGGCTGGCAGCAGGAGCACTATCCGGTACTCGACCCGGACGAACTCCCCGTCACCCTGCTCCGGGAGCACGACGGCACCCCCGCGCAGATCTCCGTCGCCCTGCCCGCCGGACGGTCCCTGCGCGCCCATGTCCGGGTCGCCCGGGTCGGCCGGGTGCCGCTGCTGATGCTCGACTCCGACGTCGAGGAGAACGGCCCCGGCGAGCGCGACATCACCGACCGGCTGTACGGCGGCGGCAGCGAGCACCGGCTGCTCCAGGAGATGCTGCTCGGCATCGGCGGCGTCCGGGCCGTACGGACGTACTGCCGTCTCACCGGCCATCCCGCGCCCGAGGTCTTCCACACCAACGAGGGCCACGCCGGTTTCCTCGGCCTGGAGCGGATCCGCGAACTCGGCGAGGACGGCCTCGGTTTCGACGCCGCCCTGGAGGCCGTCCGCGCGGGCACCGTCTTCACCACCCACACCCCCGTCCCCGCCGGGATCGACCGGTTCGACCGCGAGCTGGTGGCCCGGCACCTCGGCGACCGGGGCGCCCTGCCCGGCGTCCCGGTCGAGCGGATCCTGCGGCTGGGTACCGAGACCTATCCCGGCGGCGACCCGCAGATCTTCAACATGGCCGTGATGGGGCTGCGGCTCGCCCAGCGCGCCAATGGTGTCTCCACCCTCCACGGCGCCGTCAGCCGGTCCATGTTCGCCGGGCTCTGGCCGGGTTTCGACGCCGCCGAGGTGCCCATCACCTCCGTCACCAACGGCGTCCACGCCCCGACCTGGGTCGCCCCCGAGGTGTTCCGGCTGGGTGCCCGCCGGATCGGCACCGGACGCGCCGAGGACGCCATCGCCGTCGGCGGCTCCGACCTGTGGACCGCCGTCAACGACATCCCCGACACCGAGATCTGGGAGCTCCGCCGCGAACTGCGCGAACAGCTGGTGACCGAGGTACGGCGGCGGCTGCGGGCGTCCTGGCGGCAGCGCGGCGCGGGCGCGGCGGAACTGGGCTGGATCGACGGCGTCCTCGACCCCGACGTCCTCACCATCGGCTTCGCCCGGCGGGTCCCCTCGTACAAACGGCTCACCCTGATGCTGAGGGACCGCGACCGGCTGCGGGCCCTGCTGCTGCACCCCGAACGCCCCGTCCAGATCGTCGTCGCCGGCAAGGCGCACCCCGCCGACGACGGCGGGAAGCGGCTCGTGCAGGAGCTGGTCAGGTTCGCCGACGACCCCCGGGTACGGCACCGGATCGTCTTCCTCCCCGACTACGGCATGGGCATGGCGCAGCGGCTCTACCCCGGCTGCGACGTCTGGCTCAACAACCCCCTCCGCCCCCTGGAGGCGTGCGGTACCAGCGGAATGAAGTCGGCCCTCAACGGCGGCCTCAACCTCTCCGTACTCGACGGCTGGTGGGACGAGTGGTACGAGCCCGACTTCGGCTGGGCCATCCCCACCGCCGACGGCGCCGCCGTCGACGAGGACCGGCGGGACGACCTGGAGGCCACGGCGCTCTACGAGCTGATCGAGAACCGGGTCGCCCCCCGCTTCTACGACCGAGGCCCGGACGGCCTCCCCGGCCGCTGGGTCGAGATGGTCCGCCGCACCCTCGCCACCCTCGGCCCGAAGGTGCTGGCCGGACGGATGGTCCGGGAGTACGTGGAACGGCTCTACGCCCCCGCCGCCCGCGCCCACCGGGCGCTGGACGCCACCACGGCGGCCGAACTCGCGGGCTGGAAGGCCAAGGTCAGGACCGGCTGGCCGAAGATCGCCGTCGACCATGTGGAGACCGTCGAACACACCCCCGCCGGGACCGCCGAACTGGGCGCGGCGCTCGCCCTGCGGGCCCGGGTCGCGCTCGGCGAGCTGACCCCGGACGATGTGGAGGTCCAGGCCGTCGCGGGCCGGGTCGACCCCGACGACGCGATCGCCGACGCCCGGCTGTTCCCGCTGAAACCGGCGGGCGGCCCCGATCTGGAGGGCCGGGTCGTCTACGAGGGCGCGCTGCCCCTGGACCGTACGGGCCCCTTCGGCTACACGATCCGGGTCCTCCCCGCGCATCCGCTGCTCGCCGCCCCGGCGGACCTGGGGCTGGTCCGGCTGCCCTCGGGGGCGCCCGCGAACGGCTGACCGGCCGCGCCCGCCGCCTGCTCCGGAGCCGTACCCCGGTATCGCAGCTCCTCGTTCGGCACGTCCGTGACGACGGCCTTCGAGGAGAGCCGGTCCGCCGTGAAGCAGAAGCGGTACGCGGGCGTATCGCTGAGCGTGTCCGCGCGGTGGTACACACAGCGGTCCACGCCCGGCGGCTCCGGGTCGACCCCCGCGGGCCTGCCGGGCAGCCGGTGCTCCGGCAGCCGCCTCAGCACCTCGGAGCGGGGGTCGCCGACCCGGATCGCGTCGAAGTCGGCCCGGTGCACGGTCGACCGGATCAGGGTGTACTGCTCGAAGCCGAGCATCAGCAGCGCCAGTACGGTACCGATCGTCACCGGGACCACGATCGCCTGCCGCAGCCCCCGCCGGACCCGGCGCCGGGCCAGCTCCAGCTCCCGGGCGGAATCCGGTCCGCCGGGTTCGGGCGGGCCGGTGGGTTCGGCGGGTCCGGCCGGTCCGGGTGGCTCGGCGGGGCCGGACGCGGGGGAGACCGGCAGCCGGGCGCCGACCGTGAAACCGCCGCCGTCCACCGGCCCGTGGGTGAGGACACCACCCGCGAGCCGGACACGTTCGTCAAGCCCCACCAGACCCGTACCGCCCGATATCGCGGCAGCCGGATCCGGTACGGCCCCCGCCCCTGCCCCGGCTCCGGCTCCGGTGGCGGCGCGCGGCGCCCGGCCGTTGCCGACGGTCACCGCCACCGAACCCCCGGCCCGGACCACCCGGACCACGACCTCGGCCCCCGGCGCGTGCTTCGCCGCGTTGGTCAGCGCCTCCTGCACCACCCGGTGCACCGCCCGGTCCGTCATCTCCGGCAACGGCCCGCCGTCCGTCGCGGCGTGCTCCTCCTCCAGCCGGACCGCGAGACCGGAATCACGGGCCCGCTCCACCAGCGCCCGAACCGTCTCGTCCCGGGGCGCCGTCGGCGCGGCCTCCCCGTCGCCCCGCAGCACCCCCACCACCTCCCGCAGCCGCTCCGTCGCACCCGCCGCCGCCAGCCGCAGCTCCCGGGCCGCCGCGCGCTGCGGCTCCCCCAGCTCCCGGTCCACCTCCAGGGCCGCCGCGCGCAGTGCGATCAGCGACAGATCGTGCCCCAGCGAATCGTGCATATCGCCCGCGATCCGGGACCGCTCCCGCAGCCGCTCCCGGTCCGCGACCGCCCGCTGCTCCCGTTCCAGCCGGTCCGCGAGCCGCCAGCCCGCGCGCACCAGCTCCGCGTACCGCCGTACGTAACGGCCCAGCAGCCACGGCACGACAACGGCCAGCAGCAACGCCGCGACCTGCACGAACCAGGTCCACAACGGCTCCCCGAGCACCACTGTCCCCAGCAGGCCGAACACCGTGACGCCGCCGAGCACATCCAGCACCGGCCGGTCCCGGTGCGCCCGCCGCCCCGTCAGATAGGCGAACACGGCCAGCGCCACGCTGTACTGCGGTGTGATCAGCTGGCTGCTGAACAGGGCGCCGAGACCGAGCGCCGTACAGAGCGGCACGAGGGGGTAGCGGCGCCCGGCGGCGACGGCGACCCCCAGCAGCCCAGCCCCGGCGGCTGTCGCCCAGCCGCTCCCCGCCCACCCCTCGGTCCAGCTCCTGGCCCACCCCGAGGTGGCGCCGTCGCCCCCGCCGTTGAGCAACAGGGGCGCGGCGACGAGCACCCATACGCCGAGATCGGCCGATATACGACGGGGTCGGGCTTCCATCCCCCCACTCTGCCGGACCGCCTCCCGCTGGGGACCCCCGGGCCTCTGGAGCCCCCGCCTTCCGCCGGCAACGCGCCTCCGGGGCGCCGCCCGCGCCCGGGACCTGATGTCGTTCGCGGCCTGCGGACCGTGGCCGGCTTGTCTCGCAGTTCCCCGAGCCCCTGAACGCTCTCCCCGGCCCTGGCCCTGAAGAGGGCCCCGGCCCCGTAAATAGGGGCCGGTCTCCTTCCAAGGGCGGTCAGGAGGACAACCAGGGGCGCGGGGAACTGCGCGACCAGCCACCCACCGGCGCGCGGTCGCCCGACGACACCTGCCCGGCTGGGCGGATGGCGCGGGCCTCACCCGGAGGGCCAAGGCGCTGGGGGTCCCCCCATTGCCGAAGGCACAGGGGGCGGAACTGCGCGACCAGCCCACGACGGCGTGCGGTCGCCCGACAACGCTCGCCCGGCTGGGCGGGTGGCGCGGGCCTCACCCGGAGAGCCGAGGCGCTGGGGCCCCGTCGCCGAGGTCCCCCTCGTACGCGAGGATCGCCAGCTCGACCCGGTTGCGGAGGCCCAGTCTCGCCAGGACTGCGCTGACGTGGGATTTCACCGTGCCCTCGACGATATGGAGCCGCGCCGCGATCTCCGCGTTGGAGAGGCCCGCGCCGACCAGGGCGACGACTTGGGACTCGCGTTCCGTGAGCGGCGCGAGGCGGCGGCGGGCTTCGGCGGCGCGGGTGACCCGGCCGCCGTCGAACCGGTCGATGACCCGGCGGGCGACGGCGGGGGAGAGGAACGCCGCGCCCTCGGCGACCGCCCGTACGCCGGTGAGCAGTTCCCGGGGGTCTCCGGACTTCAGCAGGAAGCCGCTCGCCCCGGCGGCCAGGGCGCGGGCGATGTACTCGTCCTCGGAGAAGGTGGTCAGCACGATGAGCGCGACGCCGGGCGCGGCCCGGCGGAGTTCCTCGGCGGCGCGGAGGCCGTCGAGGCCGGGCATGCGGATGTCGAGGAGTGCGACGTCGGGCCGGTGGCGCAGGGCGAGCGCGACGGCGGTACGGCCGTCGGCGGCCTCGGCCACGACCTCGATCCCGGGGTCGGCGGCGAGTACGGCCCGTACGCCCGCGCGGATCATCGCCTCGTCGTCGGCGACGAGGACCCTCACCGGGGCCGGGGCCGGGGCCGGGGCCGGTACGGGCTCGGAGTCGTAGGAGGTGGCGGGCGTGTTCACCGCTCCAGCCTAGGCCGAGCGTGCCCGGGAGGGGGCCTGGGCCCTCTCCCGGGCACGGCCGGTGCCGCGCGGGTCAGAACTGGAGCTTGACCCGGTTGATGTACCCGGTGTCCTGTGCGGCCCGGTCCTGGACCCGGAGCCGCCAATCGCCGTTGGCGACCTCGGAGGACGCGTTGACGGTGTAGGTCTCCTGGACGTTGTCGGCGGAGTCGCTCCCGTTGAACGGCTTCAGCGGGTAGACCGAGCCGTCGGGGGCGACCAGGTCGACGACGAGGTCACCGCGCCAGGTGTGGATGATGTCGACCTCGACCTGGAGCGCGGCGGGCGCGTTGCCCGCGACGCCGGAGACGGTGACGGGCGAGATCACGGGCACCCCGTTGTCGGGGATCGCCACATCGGCGGCGTTCTCGAAGGAGGGGCCGCCGGGGTTGCCGCCGGGGCGGCCGCCGACGTTGACTCCGGCCCAGGCGTCGGTGACGGCCTTCACCTCGGCGCTGGTCGCGCCGTACAGCTCGGTCGCGACCGCGAGGGTGCCGGTGCGGGCGCCCGCGTAGTTGGTGGTGGAGGTGAACTTGGTGGTGAGTGCCTTGTACCAGATCAGCGCGGCCTTCTCGCGGCCGATGCCGGTGACGGGCAGCCCGTCGGAGGTCGGGGAGTCGTAGGAGACGCCGTTGACGGTCTTGGGCCCGCTGCCCTCGGAGAGCAGATAGAACCAGTGGTTCGCCGGTCCGGAGGAGTAGTGGACGTCGATGCCGCCGATGCCGGAGTACCAGGCGTCCTTGGAGGAGCCGTCCCGGCTGGGCCGGTCCATGTACCGCAGCGGGGTGCCGTTGCCCCGGATGTCGATCTCCTCGCCGACGAGGTAGTCACCGGGGTCGTTGGGGTTGTTGGCGTGGAATTCGACGGCCGCGGCGAAGATGTCGGACGTGGCCTCGTTGAGGCCGCCGGACTCGCCGCTGTAGACGAGCCGCGCGGTGTTGGAGGTGACGCCGTGGGTCATCTCGTGGGCGGCGACGTCGATGGAGGTCAGCGGCTTGGCGTTGCCCGCGCCGTCGCCGTACGTCATGCAGAAGCAGGAGTCCTGCCAGAACGCGTTGACGTAGTTGTTGCCGTAGTGGACCCGGGAGGTGGCGCCGACGCCGTCGCCGCGGATCCCGGAGCGGCCGTGCACGTTCTTGAAGTAGTCCCAGGTCAGTCCGGCGCCGTAGGCGGCGTCCGCGCCCGCCGTTTCGAGGTCGGCGGGCTGGCCGTTGCCCCAGATGTCGTCGGGTCCGCTGAAGACGGTCCCGGTGCCGCTGGTGCCCCGGTTGAGGTTGGTGGTGCGGTGGTTGCCCCGGCCGGAGTCGGTGAGCTGGTACGAGCCGCCGGACTGGACGGATCCGACGGTCACCTGCCCGCTGTACATGGTGTTGCCGGTGCCGGTGTGGACGGCCTGCCACCGGTACAGCTCGGCGCCGCTGCCCGCGTCGGTGACGACATGGAGTTCGCTGGGGGTGCCGTCGTGCTGGAGGCCGCCGACGACGGTCTCGTACGCGAGGACGGGCCGGTTGCCCTGGGCGAGCCAGACGACCCGGCGGGGCGCCTGGGTGACGTCGGCGTTCTCGGCGCCCTCGGCCTCGGCCCGGGCCAGCGCCTGCCGTTCGGCGGCGGCCGGGGCGGTCCTGGCGGTGGTGGTGGCGACCGTGCCGACGGCGAGCCGGGACGCCCTGGCGACGGCCTCGGTGGTGCCGGAGGGCGTCTCGGAGACGACGAGGTCGCCGCCGAGGACGGGGAGCCCGCGGTAGGTGCGCTCGTAGCGGGTGTGCGTGGTGCCGTCCCGGTCCTGGGCGACATCGCGGACCAGCAGCTTCTCGTCCGCCGTCAGCCCGAGTTCCTTCGCGGTGGCGGCGGTCCCGGCGTCGCTCGCGGCGATCAGGGCGGCCCGCTGGGTGGGCGACAGCGTCTTGGGCAGGGCGCCGGGGTCGGCCTTTCCGGCCTTCGCCGCGGCGGGGGCGCGGTCGGCTGAGGCGGGCGCGGCGGTGGAGCTGGTGGTCTGGAGGCCGAGGGCGAGCAGGGCGGCGGTGGCGAGCAGTGCGCCGGTCGCCGTGGTGCGTCGGTGCGTGGGTCTCACGCGGACTCCTTCTGCGAGGGGGTACGGAGCGGCGGGTGACGCCGTCCGGACGGTGGGCGGCGGAACGGACGGTGCGGGGAGCGTGCGGTGGTGCGGGAACGCGTGGTGCGGGCCGGGCGGGTGGGGCGGCAGGGCACGGGATGCGGCGGATCGCGTGGTGCGGTGGGCAGGCGTGGTACGGGTGGCGCGTGGTGCGGAGCCGTACGGGCGGACGCGTCGTGGTACGCGGCGCCCGGTCCGCCGAACCCGCCGAACCCGCCGAAGACGTCGTGACGGCTGACGGCCGACGGCTGACGGCTGTCCGGGAATTGCGGGTCCGTGAAACGCGAACCGGGGTGAAGAGTCGCAGCCATGGCGGGTTTCTGTCAGGAGCGCGTCAAAAGGTTGACCGGAAAGCGTTCGTTGACCGAAGGGATTCGTCCGCTCATCGGACGCCGGTGCCGGGCCCGGCGTCCTGTCATGAACTGGTAAAGCATGGGCAACGCGCGGGTATCCGCCGCCCGTCCGGCGGGGGCCCGTCGTCGCCCGGCCGGACGCCCGCGACGGCGGTACGGAACGTGCCGGCGACCGGACACACCGCCGTCACCCGCCCGCGCGGCCCCCACCGGTGGGACGGATGTGGCCGGTTCCCGTTCCGGCGGGGCCCGGCACCGGGCCGAACCCCACCCGAAGGGTCACACCAGGCTCTCCCGCCACGCCCGGTGCAGCTCCGAGAACCGCCCCGGCGCCGCGATCAGCTCACCCGGCGTCCCGTCCTCCACGATCCGGCCACCCTCCATCACCAGGACCCGGTCCGCCACCTCGACCGTGGAGAGCCGATGCGCGATCACCAGGGCCGTACGGCCCGCCAGTACGGTGTCCATCGCCCGCTGCACCGCCCGCTCGCCCGGGATGTCGAGGGAGCTGGTCGCCTCGTCCAGGATGAGTACGGCCGGGTCGGCGAGCAGCGCCCTGGCGAAGCCGACCAACTGGCGCTGACCCGCGGAGATCCGGCCGCCCCGCTTACGGACATCGGTGTCGTACCCGTCGGGCAGCGCCCTGATGAAGTCATCGGCGCCGATGGCCCGGGCGGCCTGTTCGATCTCCTCCCGGGTGGCGTCCGGGCGGCCGATGGCGATGTTCTCGGCGACCGTGCCCGAGAAGAGGAACGCCTCCTGGGTCACCATCACCACCCCGCGCCGCAGTTCGGCCGAGCCCAGGTCCACCAGGGGCACTCCGTCGACCAGCACCCGGCCCTCCGTGGGGTCGTAGAACCGGGCCAGCAGCTTGGCCAGGGTCGACTTGCCCGCGCCCGTCGAGCCGACGACGGCCACCGTCCGGCCCGCCGGGATCGTCAGATCGAAGCGGGGCAGTACCTCGCCGCCGGTGCGGTAGGCGAACCCGACCCCGTCGAAGACGACCGTACGGCCGGGCCGGCCCTCGGCCCGCTCCGGCAGGGCCACCGGCCGCTCCGGCTCCAGGACCGACGGCCGCTGCGCCAGCAGCCCGGCGATCTTCTTCAGCGACGCCGCCGCCGACTCGTACGAGTTGAGGAACATGCCGAGCCGGTCGATGGGGTCGTACAGACGCCGCAGATAGAGCGCGGCGGCCGCCAGCACACCGAGCGCGAGGGTGCCGTCGGCGACCCGGTAGGCGCCCCAGAGCACCAGGCCCGCGATCGCCGTATTGGCCAGCAGCCGGGAGCCCAGCACGAACAGGGCCAGCTCCAGCATCGCGTCCCCGTTACTGCGGCAGTGGTCCCGGTTCAGCTTCCGGAACACCTCGTCGTTCGCCCGCTCCCGGCGGAACGCCCGGACCGGCCGGATGCCGTTCATGGTCTCCGTGAACCGGACGATCACCGCCGCCATCGCCGTCGACCGTCTGCCGTAGATCACCGCACAGCGCCGCCGGTAGACCCGGATCAGCACGAACAGCGGGGCGAGGGTGGCGACGGCGGCGGCGCCGATCCCGAAGTCGAGCCAGAGCAGCAGTACGGAGATGTAGACGAAGGCCAGGACGACGTTGATCAGCTCCTGGAGTCCCTCGTCCAGCAGCTCCCGCAGGGACTCGACGTCCGCCGTCGAACGGGAGATCAGCCGCCCCGAGGTGTACCGCTCGTGGAAGTCGACGCTCAGCGACTGCGAGTGCCGGAAGATCCGGTGCCGCAGATCGAGCAGGACGTCCTGACTGAGACGGCCGATGACGCTGACGAAGAGGTACTGCAGCACCCCGGCGCCGAGCGCGGCCAGCGCGTAGCCCGCGGCGACCGCGACCAGCGGCCCGTAGTCGTCGCGGCGGAAGGCGGGGACGCCCCGGTCGATCGCGTACGCCACCAGCAGCGGACCGGCCTGGACGGCGGCCTGCTGGAGGAGGAGCAGCAGGGCGACGGCCGCGACCCGGCGCCGGTAGGGGGCGAGCAGCGACCGCAGCAGGGTCCGGGTGGCGTGCGGGGGAGTGGGCAGGTCGTCACGGTCGAACGGGTCCCCGGTGCCGGTGCCGGTGTTTGTGTCCTTGCCGGTGCCTTTGCTGATACGGGTACCGGCACTTGTGCCGGGCTTGGTGTCGATCGCGGTCACCGTCGCGGTCCCGGCCCCGGCACCGGTCGCGCCCTCGCCGCAGGATCCGGCCGGATCCCCGGGCCCGCCGACCGGCGGGGGAGACGGCGACGGGGGGCGCTGTGCCTGGTTCACGAGGTCGTCCCTTCCGGCAGAAGCTCTTCGGACCGGTCACCCGGCCCCGGCGGGTACTCGGCGCCCGACATCAGCCAGGCGTACTCCGGACTGGTCCGCATCAGCTCCTGATGCGTACCGACGGCGGCTACCCGGCCGTCCGACAGCAGCGCCACCCGGTCCGCGAGCAGTACGGTCGACGGCCGGTGGGCCACCACGAGCGCCGTGGTGTCCTTCAGCACGTGCCGCAGAGCGGCCTCCACCCGGGCCTCCGTATGCACGTCGAGGGCGGAGAGGGGATCGTCGAGCACCAGGAACCTGGGGCGGGCCGCCACCGCCCTGGCCAGCGCCAGCCGCTGCCGCTGACCGCCCGAGAGCGTCAGCCCCTGCTCGCCGACCTCGGTTCCGGCGCCCTGCGGCAGCGCCTCGACGAAATCGGCCTGGGCGATACCGAGGGCCCGGTCCAGCACGTCCGGCGCGGGCGTACCGTCATCGCCGACGCCCATCAGCACGTTCTCGGAGACCGTCGCGGAGAACAGGGTCGGCTCCTCGAACGCCACCGACACCAGGGTCCGCAGCCGTTCCCGGGGCAGCGCAGTGATGTCCGTACCGTCCAGGGTGATCCGTCCGGCGGTCGTCTCGTGCAGCCGGGGGACCAGGGCCGTGAGGGTCGTCTTCCCGCTGCCGGTGGCCCCGACGACGGCCATCGTCTCACCGGGCCGGATATGCAGATCGACACCGTCGAGTACGGGCCGGGAGCCGTCGGACGCGTCGGGATAGCGGAAGACGACCCCCTCGAACCGCAGCCCGCCGTCGTCCCCGGTACGGCCCCGGGGGACCGCCCCCGGACCCGTACTTCCCGGCTCGACGCCCGGCCCGGATCCCGGCTCGGCGCCCGCCTCGGGCTCCGCTCCCGGGCCCCGCTCCCGTCCCGGCTCCGGCCGGTCGGCACCGGACTCCTCGGGCTGGTCCATCACCTCGAAGAACCGCTCGGTCGCGGTCGCCGCCTCCTGGCAGAGCGCCAGCAGGAAGCCGATGGACTCCACCGGCCAGCGCAGCGCCAGCGCCGTCGACAGAAACGCCACCAGCGTGCCCGCCGACAGGTCGCCGTCCGCGACCTGGACCGTACCGAGGACCAGGGCCGCGCCGATCGCCAGCTCCGGGATCACGGTCACCGCCGACCAGATCCCCGCCACCATCCGCGCCTTGACCACCTCGGTACCCCGCAGCGCCCCGGCGAGCCCGGCGAAGGCCCGCTCCTGTCCGCGATGGCGGCCGAAGCCCTTGACGACCCGGATGCCGAGGACGCTCTCCTCCGTCACCGTCGTCAGATCCCCGGCCTGGTCCTGGGCGAGCCGGGACGCCCGCGAGTAACGCGCCTCGAAGAAGGAGCAGATCGCGACCAGCGGGACGACCGGCAGCATCAGCACCAGTCCGAGCGTCCACTCCTGTACCAGCAGAATCGCCAGCCCGACGACGATCGTCACCCCGTTGACCAGCAAAAACGTCAGAGGGAACTGGAGGAATATCCGGATCAGCCCCAGATCCGTCGTCCCGCGCGACAGCAACTGACCCGAGGGCCAGCGGTCGTGGAAGGCGAGCGGAACGCGTTGCAGCCGGTGGTAGAGATCGGCCCGCAGCGCGGCCTCGACCCCCGCCAGCGGCCGGGCGACCAGCCACCGCCGGAACCCGAAGAGCACCGCCTCGCCGATTCCGAGCAGCAGCAGCGCCAGCGCGCCCAGCCACACCCCGCCGGGGTCGCGGTCGGCGACGGGCCCGTCGACGATCCACTTCAGGACGAGCGGAAAGACCAGCCCGAGACAGGAGGCGACGATCGCCACCCCCGCCGCCGCGAACAACCGCACCCGGACCGGCCGGACGTAGGGCCACAGCCGCAGCAGAATTCGGACGACGGACCGCTTCGGCTCCGGAACGGACTCCGGGGGCGGCTTCTCCTGGGGTGACGGATAACTGGACATCAGCAGCGAGCCTACGGTTCACCACTGACATGACTCATCTCCTTTTCCGCGTGCGGGCGCGCTCGGCGACGGCTGCCGGCCATGGGGCGTGGTGGTCTTCTTCCCGTCCATGGGCGGGCGGGCGGAGGGGCCGAGGGGCGCGGGGAACCGCGCGCTCCGCCAGGAGCGGCCTGTGGTCCGAAACGCGACCGAAGCCGGACCGGGCGGCGGTGGCCCGGGCGTACGACCACGGCATCCTCGGCGACGCCTCACCCGCCTGACCGGCCCGAGCAGACCCGACCGGCCCGTCCGGTACGGCACGCTCGCGCGCCGTACCGGGACACACCGCCCACCGGCCGACGTTTCCCCCATGGGGGCGCGGTCGTTGGGTGGACGTGAGACACGTACTGAAGCGGACCGGCCGGGGCGCGCTGACCGCCCTGGCCACGGCCGGACTGGCCGCACTGTTGGCGGGGCTCTCCGGGTGCACCCCGGGCGGGGACGGCGGCGGTGACCCCGGCGGGGCCCCCGTACGGCAGGCGTCGGAGGAGGTGATCCGGGTGACCCCGGCGGACGGCGCCCAGGGGGTCGACCCCAAGAGCAGGCTCGAAGTACGGCTCACCAGCGGACGGCTGGAACGCGTCACGGTCAACCGGATCGAGAACGAGGCGCCGTCCGCCGTCCGCGGCGCGATCTCCGAGGACGGACTGCGCTGGCGGCCCGCCGACGGCACCCGGCTGGGGGTCGCCGCCAAGTACTCCGTCGACGTCCTCGCCCTCGACGGCCACGGCCGCCGCACCGCCCGCCACACCACCTTCACCACCAAGGTCCCCGAGAGCCGTTTCATCGGCTACTTCAAGCCCGAGCACCGCTCCACCGTCGGTACCGGGATGATCGTCTCCTTCGACTTCAACCGGAAGATCGAGGACCGGAAGGCCGTCCAGGAGGCCATCCGGATCACCACCGACCCGCCGGTCGAGGTCGTCGGGCACTGGTTCGGCGACCAGCGGCTCGACTTCCGGCCCGAGCAGTACTGGACACCCGGCACCCAGGTCACCGTCCGGATCCGGCTCCGGGACGTGGAGGCCGCGCCCGGCGCCTACGGCATCCAGGACAAGACCGTCGCCTTCACCATCGGCCGCTCCCAGACGTCCGTGGTCGACGCCGAGGCCAAGACGATGGAGGTACGGAAGGACGGGGCGCTGGTCGCCACCCTGCCGATCACCGCGGGGGCGCCCGACGCGATGACGTACAACGGGAAGATGGTCGTGAGCGAGATGCACGACGTGACCCGGATGAACGGCGCCACGGTCGGCTTCACCGACGCCGACGGCAAGGGCGAGTACGACATCGAGGACGTACCGCACGCCATGCGGCTCACCCGCTCCGGCACCTTCCTGCACGGCAACTACTGGGCGTCGGCCGACACCTTCGGCTCGGCCAACGTCAGCCACGGCTGTATCGGGCTGCGCGATGTGAAGGGCGGCAGCGGGGACACGCCCGCGGGCTGGTTCTTCGACCGGACCCTCATCGGCGATGTGGTCGAGGTGGTCAACTCGCACGACAAGACAGTCGCGCCCGACAACGGACTCAGCGGCTGGAACATGTCCTGGGAGGAGTGGAAGAGGTAGTCCGTACGGAAGGCGGCGGTCCGTGTGACCGAACGCACGGGAGCCGGTCGCCGTTAGCGCCGGTTAACCTGCCGCCATGAGCACTGTCTCCCTCGAAGTCTCCGGCGGCGTCGGCGCCATCCGGCTCGACCGCCCTCCGATGAACGCGCTCGACATCGCCCTCCAGGACCGGCTGCGGGAGCTCGCCGAGGAGGCCGGGCGGCGCGACGACGTCCGGGCCGTGATCCTCTACGGCGGTGAGAAGGTCTTCGCCGCGGGCGCCGACATCAAGGAGATGCTGGCGATCGACCACCCCGCGATGGTCGCCAGGTCACGGGCGCTCCAGGAGGCGTTCACGGCCGTCGCCAGGATCCCCAAGCCGGTGGTCGCCGCGGTCACCGGCTACGCCCTCGGCGGCGGCTGCGAACTCGCGCTCTGCGCCGACTACCGGATCGCCGCCGACGACGCCCGGCTCGGCCAGCCCGAGATCCTGCTCGGGCTGATCCCGGGCGCGGGCGGCACCCAGCGGCTCGCCCGGCTGGTGGGGCCGTCCCGGGCCAAGGACCTGATCTTCACCGGGCGTCAGGTGAAGGCGCCCGAGGCGCTGGCGATCGGCCTGGTGGACCGGGTCGTACCGGCGGGTGAGGTGTACGAGGCGGCTCTGGCCTGGGCCGCCCGGCTGGCCCGGGGCCCGGCACTGGCGCTGCGGGCGGCGAAGGAGTCCGTGGACGCCGGTCTGGAGACCGATATCGAGACGGGTCTCGCGATCGAACGGAACTGGTTCGCCGGGCTGTTCGCCACGGAGGACAAGGAACGCGGGATGCGCAGCTTCGTCACGGAGGGGCCGGGCAAGGCCGTCTTCACCGGGACGGAGGAGCTGCGGACCGGGGAGGTCGGTGCCGGTTCCGGCTCCTGACCGGTCCCTGCTCCTGACCGGCCTTGCTCCTGACCGGTCCGGCTCCGGCTCCGGTGCCGACCGGATTCCGGCGGCTGACCCGCCCCGGCCGCGTACGGCCGCCGGCCGGCGGCGGGGCACTCGGCAGACCTTGCTCGCCGGACCTTGCGCGCCGCGCGGACCGGCCCCGGCCGCCCGGCCGCCGGGCCCCGCGTCGGCCCGTTGCGAACACCCCTGTTGACAGGGTGTCAACGCGGTTCGGGATGGGCACATCTGGTTCCGTGAGGCCAGTGACATATGCCGAAGCGGGCTCCCGGAGCGACGGGTTCCGGGGGCCCTATTCCGCTGGAACCGCCACGGAAACCGCCCCCAGCGGCCATGATGGGGGCATGGCGGGCCTCGAAGGTGTGGAACAACCGCGGCAGCGCGAAGGCGTGACCGCGACCCGGTGGACGACCGCCATCGAGGACGAGCGGGGCCTGAAGGTTCTGGAGAAGTTCGGCGATCCGGCGCGGGGCGAGGTCCGGCTGCCGTCCCGCGCGGAATCCGCGGCCACGGCCCGGCGGCTGACCCACTCCGTGATCGTCCGCCAGTGGGGTCTTTCCGGGCAGATCGCCGAGCCCGCCGTACTGCTCGTCTCCGAACTCGTCGGGAACGCCGTCCGGCATACCGGCGCCCGGGAATTCGGCTTACGGATGACCCGCCGTCCCGGCTGGATCAGGGTCGAGGTCCGCGATCCCTCCCGGGGGCTGCCCTGTCTGCTGCCGGTCCAGCCGCTGGACGTCAGCGGGCGGGGGCTCTTCCTGGTCGACCGGCTCTCCGACCGGTGGGGTGTGGATCTGCTGCCGCGCGGCAAGACCACCTGGTTCGAGACCCGGGTGCCCCAGCGGGTCGGCACCCCCTCCTGAACCGCGTCGGCTGGGAGCGGTGGGAGCGGTGGGAGCGGTGGGAGCGGTGGGAGCGGCGGAGGCGGTGGAGACGGGGGAGGGGCCGGTGAAACGCCGGAAGCCCCCAGGGCGCCGGTGTACGGCGGCGGGGGCTTCTCGGGAGCGGCGTGGACAAGGGGGTGTTTCCACGGCCGCCGGGACGACCGGGCCCGGGTCGAGGGAGGTCGTGTCCCCGACTATGGCAGACCGGGAATCAACTCCCAAACTCCCAAAACGCCCATAAGTCATCAAAGCGAACAGTTCGCGCGAGAATCTTAGGTGAGATGGCGCACTCACCTCGTAAATCCCGCTGAATCCCGGTCTGAGGGTTGGATTTTTACGGTGGAGTGATATCGCCCGCCGCTCGCGAAACGACCTGAATCGGACTAATGGTTACTTTCTTCGTATTTATTGCCTAGCGTCCTCTTCCGTGACCCCGATCGACCGCCGTCGCGCCCTGCGGACCGGAGCGGGGACCGCCGTCGCCGGCGCTCTCGCCACGAGCTGCGCCGGCGGCGGCGGCCCCGCGCCGCCCCCGGCCGACCGTGCCGCCCCGGACCGCGCCCTCCCCGGCCGTACCGCCTCCCCCGGCCCCGGTACGGGCCCGGGCACCCCGGCCGCCCGCCCCGCCGGACGGCCGCCGGGCGCGCCCGCGCCCCGCCGCTACCCCGGACGGCCCGCCCAGATCACCCACGGCCCCGAGGACCGCGACCGGGTCGCCCTCACCTTCCACGGCGGCGGCGACCCCGCCACCGCCGACGCCGTACTCGCCGAAGCCGAGCGGGCCGGGGCCCGGATCACCGTCCTGGCCGTCGGCGAATGGCTCGACGCCCATCCCCGGCTGGCCCGCCGGATCCTCGACGGCGGTCATGACCTCGGCAACCACACCATGCGCCATCTCGCCGTCAACGAACTGCCCGAGGCCGAGGCGTATGCCGAGATCACCGCCTGCGCCGACCGGCTGCGGCGGCTCACCGGATCCATCGGCACCTGGTTCAGGCCGTCCCGGACGCGGACCGCCACCCCGCTCGTCGTCCGGGTCGCCCACCGCGCCGGATATCCGCATGTCCTCTCCTACGACCTCGACTCCCTCGACTCCACCTCGCCCGGCGCCCCGGCCGTCACCCGCGCGGTCGCCGAGCAGATCCGCCCCGGATCGGTGGTCAGCCTGCACTTCGGCTATGCGGACACGGTCGCCGCACTGCCCGCCCTCCTCGACGACCTCCACCGGCGCGGACTGCGCGCGGTGACCACCACGGAGCTGCTGAGCTGATGCGTCCCGCCCCCCGCCCCGCCCTCCTCCCGATCCCCGCCCCGGCCCGCCCCGAGCCCCGGCGGCCCGCCCGCCCGAGCCGTCTGCTGCTCGCCGGAGCCCTGGTCGCCCTGGTCGCGGGCTGCGGCACCGAGTCCGGACCGGCCGGATCCGCCGAGCGGACCAAGGCCGCCGCGGCCCGTAAACCGGCCGTCCCCGCGGCCCCGCCCGGACTGCCCGGAATGCCGCCCGTCCTCGATCCGAAGGACCTCTACGCCGCCGACCGCCCGAACCGGCTCTCGCCCGTCGTCAAGGACTTCCCCACCAAGGTCTACGTCCCCAACACCAACTCCAACACGGTCTCCGTGATCGACCCGGCCACCTACAAGGTCGTCGAGACGATCCCCGTCGGCGTCCAGCCGCAGCACGTCGTGCCGTCCTGGGACCTCAAGACCCTCTGGGTGAACAACAACCGGGGCCACACCCTCACCCCCATCGACCCCGCGACCGGCAAGGCGGGCAAGGAGGTCGAGGTCCACGACCCGTACAACCTCTACTTCACCCCGAACGGCAAGTACGCCGTCGTGATGGCCTCCATGGACCGCGAACTCGTCTTCCGCGACCCGCACACCATGGAGCGGAAGAAGACCACCCCGGTGACCTGCTACGGGGTCAACCACGCCGACTTCTCCGCCGACGGCCGCTACTTCATCGTCTCCTGTGAGTTCTCCGGCGAACTGCTCAAGGTCGACACCGAGAAGATGGAGGTCGTCGGGCAGCAGAAGCTCCCCCTGAAGGGCGCGATGCCCCAGGACGTGAAGATCTCCCCGGACGGCAGGACGTTCTACGTCGCCGACATGATGGCCCACGGCGTCTGGGTACTCGACGGCGAGAAGTTCACCACCCCCACCCTGCTGCACACCGGCGAGGGCGCCCACGGCCTCTACATCAGCCGGGACTCCAAGGAGATGTACATCCCCAACCGGGGTGAAGGTTCCGTCTCCGTTTTTGATTTCGCCCGGAACGAGCTGACCAAGAAGTGGTGGCTCCCGGGCGGCGGCAGCCCCGACATGGGCGGGGTCTCCGCCGACGGAAAGGTCCTCTGGCTCTCCGGACGGTACGACTCCGAGGTCTACGCCATCGATACCGCCACCGGCAAGGAGCTGGCCCGGATCCCGGTCGGCGACGGCCCCCACGGGCTGGCCTTCTACCCCCAGCCGGGCCGCTACTCCCTGGGGCATACCGGCGTCTTCCGCTGACCCGGCGACAACGCCCCGTTTCCGCCGGCCGGCGGCGGGAGCCGTGCCGTGAGCCCCCGGGCCCGCGGCACGGCTCCCGCGGTTCACAGCAGCGCCGGCGCGTGGAACGTCCCCAGGCCCGAGCCGAGATCGCGGTCCAGCCAGTAGCGGCGCGGCTCGGTCAGCATCACATCGACGCCCACCCCGAGGATCCCCGGAATGGCCGCCAGCTCGTCGTCGACGAAGCGCGCCACCGCCGACCGGTCCGTGACCAGCCCCGCGGCGAGGACCGAGAGATCGCTCGCCACATGGGCCACCAGCCGGGTCTGCGGCAGCTGGTCGATCCGCCGCATCACCTCCGGCGTGTCCCCGGGGGCCACCCGCAGCCGCAGGACGAACGGCGTCTCGAAGCCCAGCCACTCCGAGACGATCTCCAGCCGGGGCCTGACCCAGCCCTCGTCCAGCACCCGGCGGACCACCCGGTGCGCGGTCGAGGTGGCGAGCCCGGCCGATCTGGCGATACTCGCCGCCGACGCCCGGCCGTCCCGGATCAGCAGGGCGACCACGGTCCGCTCGGCGTCGCCGAGCGGCTTGACCGGGGGCGTCACGGTCGCGGTCGCGGTGGCCCCCGGCCGTACGCCGATCAGTGACAGCAGCTCGGCCCGCTCGTCGTCGCCGAGGAACCGGGGATCCCAGGTGATGCCCCGGCGCAGGGTGCTCAGGGCCGGGAGGGCCTTCACCCGGCGGACCCCGGGCACGGAGAACATCCGGTCGATGGCCCGGCTGGTCTCCGCGTCCGAGGGGGCGTGGACGACCGCGTACACGGGGTAGTCGCCGGAGAGCTGGGCCAGTACCGGCAGGTGGGGCAGTTCGCGCAGCCGGTCCAGCACGGCCAGCGGGGTGTCGCCGGTGACGTCCAGGAAGACATGGACCGGCATCGCCGTGGAGTGCACACCCCAGTCCGCCTGGCCGATCACCCGGACCATCCGGGCCTCGTGGAGCCGGTCGTAGCGGCGTTTGAGCGTACTGGCGTCGGCGGCCAGGATCCCGCCCAGATCGTCCCAGGTGGCCCGGGGGGCCAGATGCAGCGCGCCGATCAGTCGGCGGTCCAGCTCGTCAAGGAGAGGGCGGGTCATGGCGACCTACCTTAGCCCGCTGGTTAATCCCATCGTTACCTTCGGGGTCTAGGGAATCGCTCACTCAGATGCCATTGTTCGCAGGAACATCCTTCACTTGTACGAAGAGGTACCGATGAGCGCCACCTCCGCCGAGCCTCGGCCGTCCGAGCCGCAGTCGAGAGCCCTGCGCACCGCGTTCCGGGGATTCGCCGCGATCGAGAAGGTCGGCAACAAACTTCCCCACCCGTTCTGGCTGTTCTGGATACTCGCCGGAGTCGTCGCCGCCCTCAGCGCCGTACTGGCCGCCGTCGACGTCAGCGCCGTCCACCCCGCCAAGGGCGACACCATCACGGTCAAGAGCCTGCTCAGCCATGAGGGCCTCACCATGGCCATCGAGGGCGCCGTCGACAACTTCGCCGCCTTCCCGCCGCTGGCCACGATCCTCACCGTGATGTTCGGCATCGTCGTCGCCGAGAAGAGCGGACTCTTCTCCGCCCTGCTCCGCCGGATGGTCGAACGGGTCCCCGGCAAGTACCTCACCTTCGCCCTCTCGCTGACCGCGATGGTCAGCCATGTCGCCGGTGACGCCGCCTACTTCACCCTCGTCCCGATCGGCGCCCTGATCTTCCGCGCCGCCGGGCGCAGCCCCGTACTCGGCTGCATCGTCGCCTATGTCTCGATCTCCGCCGGATACAACGCCTCACCGTCGCTCACCACCACCGATGTCCTGCTCTCCGGCATCTCCACCGCCGCCGCCCAGACCATCGACGCCGACTACGTCGTCACCCCCGTCGGCAACTACTTCTTCGGCGTCGGCTCGTCCGTCCTGGTGGCGCTCGCCATCACCCTCGTCGTCGACAAGATCATCGCCCGCCGTCCCGACCTCGAACCCGACGAGCCGGTCGCCGCGCCCAGCGCCGAGGAGCGCGAGACGATCGAGGTCACCGAGGTCCAGCGGCGCGCCCTGCGCGTCACCGGCCTGGTCGCCCTCGGGTTCGTCGTTCTGCTGATCGCGGCCATGACCCCGGTCTCCTCCCCGCTCCGCGGCGAGGGCGGCGGCATCGTCAACTCCCCGGTGATCGGCGGGATGGCGCTCGTCCTCGGCCTCTTCTTCGCCGTCGTCGGCACCGTCTACGGCCGGATGACCGGCACCTTCACCGCCGCCCGCGACATCATCGACGCGATGGTCGCCGGTACGAAGTCGATGGCGCCGATCCTCGTCCTCTTCTTCGCGATCTCCCAGTTCCTCGCCTACTTCAAGTGGACGAACATCGGCGACATCCTCGCCGTCAAGGGCGCCGAGACCCTGCGCGACCTCGATCTGTCGGGGTGGACCGTGCTGGTCGGCATCGCCGTACTGATCACCATCATGAATCTGGTCATCACCAGCGGCTCCGCCCTGTGGGCCCTGGCCGCGCCGGTACTCGTCCCCATGCTGATGCTCATCGGCATCGAGCCCGAGACCACCCAGGCCGTCTACCGGGTCGCCGACTCCGTCACCAACTGCGTCACCCCGATGAGCCCGTACTTCGTGATGGCCCTGGGCTTCATCCAGCAGTACCGCAAGTCCGCCGGAATCGGCACCCTGGCCTCCTTCACCATCCCGATCGCCGCCGTCGTCTGGGTCGCCTGGATGGCGTTCTTCGTCGCCTGGTACCTGCTCGGTATCCCCTTCGGCATCAGCTGATCCCCGGCGGCCCGCCCGGGCGGCCCGTCACCCGGCGCCCGGCTCCCGCCCCCCGTACCCCTTCCGTACGCCCCCGTACGCACCTCGTACGCACCCCTGTGCGAACCCGTACGAGGGGTCCCTCCGAACGAGAAAGCAGACCATGAACGCAGTGCCCGCCGACGATCTCACCGCCCGAGCCCACGAGGCATCGGCCGGGATCGTCGCCGACATCCTCTCCCTCGTCCGCCACGAGACGGGCAGCGACGATCTGCCCGGCCTCGCGGCCGGCCTGGACCATCTGCGCGAACTCGCCGTCAGCCGGCTCGGCCCGCCCGACCGCGAGGAGCGCCACCCCGGCGGCGAGTGCGGCGACACCCTCGCCCTCACCTACACCGGGACCGGCACCGGACATGTGGCGCTGATCGGCCACTACGACACCGTCTGGCCGACCGGCACCCTCGCCGCCTGGGAACCCCCGGCGCCCGACGCCGACGGCCGCGAGAAGCTCGGCGGCCCCGGCATCTTCGACATGAAGACCGGACTGATCCAGGGCGTCTGGGCGCTCGCCCTCGCCCGGGAGAGCGGCGCGCCCGTACCCACCGTCACCTTCCTCTTCAACGGCGACGAGGAGATCGGCTCCCTCTCGTCCCGGCCCCTGATCGAGGAACTGGCCCGCCGGGTGGACGCCACCCTGGTCCTGGAGCCCTCCGCGCACGGCGCCGTCAAGACCTCCCGCAAGGGCTCCGGCATCTTCCGGATCACGGTCACCGGCGTCGAGGCCCATGCCGGACTCGCCCCCCAGGACGGGGCGAGCGCCATCACCGCGCTCTCCGAGTTCGTGGTCGCCGCGGCGAAGGTCGCCGCCCCCGAGCGGGGCACCACCGTCAACACCGGCCTCGTCCAGGGCGGCTCCGCCACCAATGTCGTCGCCGGACGGGCCACCGCCAGTGTCGACATCCGGGTCACCAGCCGGGCCGAACAGGACCGGGTCGACCGGGAACTGGACGCCATCGAGGTCAGCGACCCCCGGGTCCGGGTGGAGATCGACCACGCCTGGAACCGGCCCCCGATGACGCTCGACGCCGCCTCCGCGCCCCTGCTCGCCCTCGCCCGCGAGGTCGCCCGGGAACAGGGCCGGGACGAACTCCCCGACACCGCCGTCGGCGGCGCCAGCGACGCCAACTTCGTCGCCGCCCTCGGCCGCCCCGTCCTCTGCGGCATGGGCGCGGTCGGCGACGGAGCCCACGCCAGGACCGAATTCGTCTACCCCGACACCGTGCCCGCCCAGACCGCCCTCGTCGCGGGCATGCTGCGCCGCCTGGCCGAGCCGCTGCCCGGCACCCCGGCCTGACCGGCCCCCCCACCCCGCCCGGACGGCGGGACCCGTCCCGCCGTCCGGGCGGACACCACACCCCGCCGCCCCGCCGGTCAACTCCCGGCACCGACCCGCCCACCCGGGGGTGACGTTGCCCGGGGCGGTGCGGCCGGACCGGGATGGTGATCATCATGGTCATCAGCAACCGCCCGCGCCGCCGGGCCGCCGTATTCGTCCTCGCCCTCTCCGCGGCGCTCCTCCCGGCCGCCGCCGCGACCACCGTCGTCCCCGCCTCCGCCGCGCCCACCGGCACGGCACCCGCGACCGCCGCCCCCGCCGCGGTCCGGGCCGCCGCCGCGCCCGCCAACTCCTGTCCCGCCGTCGAGGACCGGCTCTACGCCGCCGCCGACCGCCGGGTCGACATCAACCGGATCACCCCCACCCCCGCCTGGCGCGCCAACTGCCTCCAGCTCTACCGGACCGACGGCCGCGGCCCCGAGATCGTCTTCGAGCAGGGCTTCCACCCCAAGGCCCCGCTCGACGGCCAGTACGACATCGAGCGGTACGTCCTGGTCAACCAGCCCTCCCCGTATGTCTCCACCAGCTACAACCACGATCTGTACAAGTCGTGGAAGAACGGCTGGAACTACTACATCGACGCCCCGGGCGGAGTCGATGTGAACAAGACGATCGGCGACACCCACAAGTACGCCGACCAGGTCGAGGTGGCCTTCCCCGGCGGTGTGGCCCGGGAGTTCGTCGTCGGCGTCTGCCCCGTCGACAAGGAGAAGAAGACCGAGATCATGGACGGCTGCCGGGACAACCCGCACTACGTCCCGTGGCGGGCCGGATACCCCGCCGCGTCCGTCCAGCAGACCCCCGCCACCACCACGGCCGCCGCACCCGCCCCGGCACCCGGCGCGACCTCCCCGGCCGTCCCGGTCCAGCGCCCCGCCCCCACTACCCCGGCCGGAGCGACCGACACCACCGGCACCACCGGAGGCCCGGCTATTCCGGCCGTCGGCTAGCCGAGAACAGCGCCTCCGAACCCACCGGGACGAATCCCGCCGACCGGAACGCCCGCACACTGCGGGCGTTCCCCGGGGCTATCTGCGCCCAGACCGCGTCCCCCGGCACCAACTGCCGGGCCGCCCGGGCCAGGACATGCCCCAGCCCCCGGCCCCGCGCCCGCTCGTCCAACTCGATCGCGCACTCCCAGCGCCCCGCCACCCCGCGCCCCAGCATCATCACCCCGCCGTCGACGGCCCAGACCCGCACCTCGTCCCGGTGTGCCAGCGCCCAGGCCACCCGGGGATGCGCCGGATCGTCGATCTCCCGCAGCGGTATCCCCGGCGAGCCCGGCAGCGCCCCGGCGACGGCCAGTTGGTCGATCGTGCTCATCCAGCGGCCCGTCCGCGCCAGCAGCGCCGCCAGGAACACCGGGTTCATCGGCGCGGACAGCGGATCCGACGGCGCTGACGCCACCTGCTCGCGTACCCACTCCGGGTCCTCGTCCGTGAAGACGACGGCATGCGCGGTGAAGGCCACGACCCCCGCGTCCCGCGCCGAGGGCTGTCCGACCACCGTGATCCGCCCATCGGGCGCGGGAAACCGTCCGTGTGACGCGTCGTCGAGGATCCGGCCCAGTTCATCGCTCATGCCGCCATGATCCACGATGCCCCCGGACCGGCCCTCGGCGCTGTCCACAGCCCCGCACCGATAATCTGACCCCGTCAACAGAGCACCCAGGAGGGGCGGAAGCAGTGGCGGACATCGAAGAGGCCCGCAAGGCGTTCGACCGGTACGACATCGACGGCGACGGACTCATCACGGCGGCCGAGTACAAGAGCGTCATGGCGCAGCTGGGGGACTTCAACGTCACCGAGACGGTCGCCCAGGCGGTCATCAAGTCGAAGGACGCCAACGGCGACGGCATGCTGACGTTCGAGGAGTTCTGGGAGTCCTTCGCCAAGAGCTGACGCGGCGCATCGCACCAAGGGGCCGGGGCCTGGTCCACACGACCCGGCCCCGGCCCCGGCCGTTTCCGCCCACGGGCCCGCCTCGGTTCGGTCCCGCCCGGCGCGGACCGAAAGGGCATGAATTTTCGAATACGCAACGGATGTGCGGTTCACGGCGTTCCGCGCGGGGGTGAATGTCCCTATGGTGGTGCCGAGCACCAGCCGGCAGGACCGTCGACGCCGTGGACGGAGGGCGCGGGCACGACGGTCCCCGGTGATCCGCCCGGCTCCCTTCCGGCCCGCCCCTCCTCCTGATCCCCGGCCCCGGCCTTCGTACCGCCACGACCCGCGCGTACTCGGTGCCGTTCCGCCGCGGCACATGCCGTCGCCCCGGGCCCGGTACCGCCGATCACCCACCAGGAGACACCGTGTCCTTATCAGGAAGACCCCGTATATCGAACCGGCCCCGGATACCGACCCGTACGTCAGCCGGAAGCCCCCGTACGCCGGGCCGCAGCCGCGCGCCCGGCGCCCTGCCCCTCATCGGGCACGCCGTGAGCATGCTCAAGGACCCGTACGGCTTCTTCGGCTCGCTGCCCGCCCACGGCGAACTCGTCGACATCGGCATCGGACCGTTCAAGGCGACCGTCGTCACCACCGCCGAACTGACCTACGAGGTACTGAAGGACGACCGCACCTTCGACAAGGGCGGCCTGATCTACGAACGGACCCGCGAGGTCCTCGGCGACGGGGTGGTGACCTGCCCGTACAAGGACCACCGCCGGTTGCGGCGAGTGGCCCAGCCCGCCTTCGGCACCGTACGGCAGCAGGCGTACACCAGGCTGATGAGCGAGCAGATCACCCGGGTGACCGGCGCCTGGACCCACGGCCGGGAGATTGACATCCTGGCCGACATGACCACCGTCGCCGCCCGCACCGGGGTGGCCGCCTTCTTCGCCGGACATCTGGCCTCCCCCGAACTGTCGAAGACGCCCGGGGACCTCGCCACCGTCAGCGACGGGGTCTTCCGGCGGATGGCCCTCCCCGCGCCCCTCGACCGGATACCCACCCCGGGCAAACGGCGCTACGACCGCAGCCGGGCCCGGCTGCGCGGCACCATCGACGCCGTCATCGCCGACTACCGGCGGACCGGCGAGGACCACGGCGACCTGCTGTCGATGCTGCTGGCCACCACCGGCGACAAGCTCACCGACACCGAACTCAACGACGCCGCGATCACCTTCTTCTTCGGCGCCACCGACACCATCGCCATCACCGTCTCCTGGGCGCTGCACCGGATCTCCACGGACCCGGAGCTGGAGCGGGCCCTGCACACCGAGGTCGACACCGTCCTCGCGGGCCGGGCCGCGGACCACGACGACCTCGAACACCTCACCCTCACCCAGCGGATCATCACCGAGACCCTGCGGATGTATCCACCGATCTGGATCTTCACCCGTGAGGTCGCCACCGACACCGAACTGGCCGGACACCTCCTGCGGGCCGGCACCAATCTGGTGATCAGCCCCTATGTGCTGCACCACTCGACCGCGACCTACGCGGACCCGGAACGCTTCGACCCGTCCCGCTGGGAGGGCAAGGCGCTGGGACGCGTCCGCGACCATGTCGAGAACGGGATCATCCCGTTCGGCGCGGGCCCCCGGAAGTGCATGGGCGACGTCTTCGCGATGAACGAGATCACTCTGGCGCTGGCCGATATCGCCACCCACTGGCGGCTGCGCCCCGTCGACCCCGCCGCCGTCCGCCCGGCCCACGGCGCGATCCTCGGCCCGGTCGGTCTCCGGCTGCGCGCCGAAGCCCGCCCGCCGGCCGGCTCCTGACCCTCCGGCCCCGTTCCCCGCCCCTCCTGCCCCGCCGTCGGCTCAGGGAGTGGCCTCCGCGTACATCATGTGCTCCCAGTCGGTGACCACCGCACAGAAACGGGCCCATTCGTCCTTTTTGGCGGCGAGATGGAGGTCGGCGATCTCCGGCGTGAGCGAGTCCCTGACCACCGAGTCCGCCGCGAAGGCGGTCAGGGACTCGCCCAGGGTGGCGGGCAGGGCGGGGAAACGGGGCGCGGAGGCGTCCGGGCCGCCCTGCGGGGGACCCGGATCGGTCCGCTGCGCCAGGCCGTCCGCGATCGCGCCGAGCAGGACGGCGTGGGAGAGATAGGGATTGACCATGGCGTCGGGGAGCTTGTATTCGAGCCGCCCGTTGGCGGGCAGCCGTACCGTGCAGGTCTTGTCGTCCATGCCCCAGTCGATGCGTTCGGGGGCGAAGAGGCCCGCGTCCCAGTACCGCTTGTAGGAGTTGACGGTCGACCCCATGACCGCCATCGCGCCCGCGGCGTGGGCCAGGATGCCGCCGAGGGCGTACCGCCCGGTCTCGGAGAGATGGAGCTCCCGGCGGCCGGGGTCGGCCAGCACATTCCGCTCGCCGTCCCAGAGGCTGAGGTTGTGATGGCAGCCGTTGCCCATCACCCCGGTCGCGGGCTTGGGCATGAAACTGGCCGAGAGCCCCAGCTCCCGGGCGACCTGACGGCAGATCTGGCGGAAGGTGATCAGCCGGTCGGCGGTGAGTTCGGCCCGGTCGTACATCCAGTTCAGTTCGAGCTGGCCGGGGTCCTCGTAGTCGCCCTCGATCATGTCGAGCCCCATCGCCCGGCCGTAGCCGATCACCTTCTGGTAGACGGGGCGGCAGCGTTCCAGCAGGTCGACCCGGTACGCAGGGCAGGAGTCGGGCCGCTGGGGCGCCGCCAGACCGGGCCCGGTCCAGGTCGTCTCGGGTTCGCAGCCGGAGCGCAGGACGAGCCCGGTCCGTTCGGTGAACTCCCGGTGCCGCCGGACGAGATGGCCCCGGACGTCGGCGGCGAACGGGTCGCCGCCGACGTCCGGCCGGTGCTCGGGCTCGTAGAGGAGGCAGAAGAACCGTCCGACGCTCCGGTCCCAGGGCAGTACCGCGAAGGTCTCCACCTCGGGCAGGGCGACGAACTCCGCCGCCCGGGTGCCGCCGCCCAGCAGGGTGCCGTGCCGGTCGGTCTGGATGTCCGCGGCGACGCTCCGGTGCAGTCGTACGCCGTGCTCCAGACTGCGGAGCAGATGACCGGCGGGCACCACCTTGCCCACCACCCGGCCGCCGAGGGTGACCGACTGGTAGTACACGTACTCCACACCCGCCTCGGCGATCCGCTTCCGTACGGCGCCCACCGCCTCCCGGTCGGTGTTCCGCTCGCGATGGCGGTCGAGTGCGGTGGCACCCGGGGAACGGTCGGTCATGGACACCTCGTATCGGAGTCGCGGGCGGGGGCGGGGCGTACGGCTCCGGTCAGGGACCGGGGGTGAAGAGCAGGGGGAGGTGTACGGGACCGGTGTTGCCGGAGTCGGGAAGCCAGACCGCGTCCCGGGTGATCCAGGGGTCCCGCAGCCGCCGGGCCAGTACCGGCAGCGCCTCGGTCATATCGCCGCGGGCCACGAAATGGCCGAGACAGTGATGGACGCCGCCGCCGAAACCGAAGTGCGGTTCCCGTTCGGCGGTGATGTCGAAGGAGTACGGTCCGTACACCAGCGGATCCGTACCGGCGGAGTGGCTCCACAGCTGGATCGTGGTCCCGGCCGGGATGTCCAGGCCCCGGAAGGCGAAGTCCGCCACCGCCTGCCGGGTGATCCAGCGGACGGTCGGATCCACCCGCATCACCTCCTCGACCGCCTTGGCGCCCAGGCCGGGCCGCTCCGCCAGCAGCCGCCACTGGCCGGGATGCCGGACGAAGGTCCGGATCGCGAGACCGAGCTGGTTGCGGGTGGTGTCGAAGCCGCCGAAGATCAGCAGCACCAGACCGTCGCGGAGTTCGTCGTCGCTCAGCGTGTCGGTGTCCCGGTTGGCCCTGACCAGCCCGGAGACGAAGTCGCCGTGCTCCCGGCCGCGCCGCACGGCGATCAGCTCGTCGGCATAGCCGTGGAGCGCGGCGAGCGCCTCCTCGATCCGGGGCAGGTCCTGGCGGACGGTCACACCGAGGGCGAGCCCCAGATCGGCGGAGTGCCGGGCGATGAACGGCCAGTCGGACTGCGGCAGGCCGAGCAGCAGGGCGATCACCCGGGCCGCGTACGGCTCCGCGAACTCGCCGACGAACTCGCACCGGCCCCGGTCCTTGAAGGCATCCGCCAACTCGACGGCCACCGCCCGGAAACGGGCCCGCAGAATCGAGGTCATCCGGGCCGAGAAGGCCGGATTCATCAGCCGCCGCAGCCGGAGATGGGCCTCCCCCTCCTGGTGGAGGATCCAGCTCCGCCACCAGTCGGCCAGCGGTCCCCCGGTCACCCCGTTATGGGCGAGCCAGGAGACGCTCCCCTGGCGGAGCAGCGGATGCGCGAGCAGCTCCGCCGTCTCCGCGTGGCGCAGTACGGCCAGTCCGTAGGTGGTCCGGGCGTACCAGGACCGCTCCCGGGCCGCGCGCACCTCGGCGGAAGTGACGGAGAAGCCGGGGCGGGTGAGGTCGAACCACGGAACGCCTTCGGTCGGTTCGGTGACCGTCATGGAACCTCCGGCTCGGGGGAGCGGGTGGTGGAACCCACAGACTCCGGAGCCGGGCGACGGCACGTCAAGTACCGGCGGGCGGATCCCGCCGGAAGGAGTGATATCCCGCCGTACGACCGGCGCTGCGGCCCCGGCCGTGCTGCGCGCGGCGCGGCGACCCCGGCCGGGCCGGGCCCGGTGGCGCTTCGGGACGTACCGCCTACGCGCCCCCGGGGACGTACCGGCCGTGCCCCCCGGGGGGACGTACCGGCCGTGCCGCCACAGCCGGTACGTCCGCGCCGGGACGAGGTCTCCCTCGCCGTCGGCTACCTGCCTCGGTAGGCGTTGTGGACGGTCTGCTCCAGCCCGTTGCCCCGCTTGTCGGTCACCTCCGCCCGCAGGGTGATGCCCCGGCCGGGTCCCGGGTTGACGACCTTCGCGACGCCGTCGCGGACGGGTGCCTGCCGCCAGGTGCGGCCGTCGTCATAGCTCACCGATACGGTGAGCGACGCAGGCCGCCACCCGCCGCCGCGCCCTGGACGGTGAAGGGCAGCGCCATCGGCTCGCCCGCCGGTGCGGTGCTGTCGAGGGCCAGGTCCGGGGTGAAGCGGACCGCCGAGAGCGGCAGCAGTTCGGTCCGCGCGGGACGGGCGGAGGCGGAGGTCCACTCCGCGGTGACCTTGTCGGACACCGGGTAGGCGTCGGCGTCGCGGGTGGCGGTGGTCACCAGACGGTAGGACCTTGATGATGCGGACGCCGGGGCGGCACAGCATGAGGAGGCCCTCGGGGTCCGACGTCAGTACGGTCACGGGGGCGGGCGAGGCGAGTGCGGTTGCCGCCGCGACGGCGTCGAGGGCGTACTCGTGGCCGTGCAGGCCGGCAGCGACGAGGAGCTTGCTGGCATGGCGGGCGATGGCTTCGGTGGGCGGGACGATGTTCACGCGGGAGACGGCGTAGTCGAAGCGGGCCCGGTTGACCTGGGGGTCGCGTGCTTCGACCAGCGTGATGGAGCTGGTGACCACACGGATGTCCTCGGCCTCGGCCGGCCACTCGGTGATTTCAGGGGAGTGCCGTACGAGTTTTGACAATCCCTCACAGTCCAGGACGAGCGTTCCGCTCACGCCGCGTCCGCCGAGTCGGCCGTGTCACCGCGGAGGATCGCCCGCTTGGCCTCGACCGCTGCCTGGTCTGCCGGACCGTGTTCGGCTTCGGCGTCTTCGACGAGTTCGCGCAGCAGGTCCCGCTCGAGCTGGCGCTGGATGGGAGTTTCGACGTAGGCGGACAGGCCTTGCTTGCCGGTACGCGCCTTGAGGACGGCGATCGTGCCTTCGTGGAGGGAGACGGAGACCGGACGGACGGGGCCATCACCGGGAGCGGAGGAGGTAGCCATGAACCCGATTTAACAAAACTCTTGTTATCGGGTGGGCGCTCTCCGTGCCCGGTCCCCGGCGCAGGCGTCGGCTGAAGAGCTGTCCGAACGGTGCGAGGAGGGCGCTGACGTCGAGCGAAAGCGATGATTCCTGGTCGGACGCCGACCAGGAAAGGATCGGCCAGGGACTTCTCAGGGGCTTTCCGCCGTGCGGGCGGGGATGGCCCTGATCGCGCCGAAAGGCAGATCACGCTGGTCGTGGCCCACCCGCCGGGACGGCCTCAGCACTCGATGATGTTCACCGCGAGCCCGCCCCGGGCCGTCTCCTTGTACTTGACCGACATATCCGCGCCGGTCTCCTTCATGGTCTTGATGACCTTGTCGAGGGAGACCAGATGGCTGCCGTCGCCGCGCATCGCCATCTTCGCCGCCGTGACGGCCTTGACCGCCGCCATGCCGTTCCGTTCGATGCACGGGATCTGCACCAGGCCGCCGACCGGGTCGCAGGTCAGGCCGAGGTTGTGCTCCATGCCGATCTCGGCCGCGTTCTCCACCTGCGCCGGGGTGCCGCCGAGTACCTCCGCCAGCGCTCCGGCGGCCATCGAGCAGGCCGAGCCCACCTCGCCCTGGCAGCCGACCTCGGCGCCGGAGATGGAGGCGTTCTCCTTGAAGAGCATGCCGATCGCGCCGGCCGCCAGCAGGAACCGGACGATGCCGTCCTCGTCGGCGCCGGGAACGAAGTTCATGTAGTGGTGCAGTACGGCCGGGATGATGCCCGCGGCACCGTTGGTGGGGGCGGTGACGACCCGGCCGCCCGCCGCGTTCTCCTCGTTCACGGCCATCGCGTAGAGGGTGATCCACTCCATGGCGCGGGCCGCCGGGTCGCCCTCGGCACGGAGCTGGCGGGCGGTCTTCGCGGCCCGGCGGCGTACCTTCAGCCCGCCGGGGAGGATGCCCTCGCGGGAGAGCCCGCGGGCCACGCAGGTCTGCATCACCCGCCAGATCTCCAGCAGCCCGGTCCGGATCTCGTCCTCGGTCCGCCATGCCTTCTCGTTCTCCAGCATCAGGGACGAGATGGAGAGACCGGTCTCGGCGGTGAGCCGGAGGAGTTCGTCGCCGGTGCGGAAGGGGTACTTCAGTACGGTGTCGTCGAGTTTGATCCGGTCCTCGCCGACCGCGTCGTCGTCCACCACGAAGCCGCCGCCGACCGAGTAGTACGTCTTCTCCAGGACCGTGCCGCCGTCGGCGTCGTACGCCCGGATCGTCATGCCGTTGGCGTGGTACGGCAGGGTCTCCCGGCGGTGCAGGACCAGGTCCTCGTCGAAGTCGAAGGCGATCTCGTGGGCGCCCAGCAGGGAGATCCGGCCGGACTCCTTGATCCGCTCCACGCGCTCGTCGGCGGACTCCACGTCGACGGTGCGGGGCGAATCGCCCTCCAGGCCCAGCAGGACCGCCTTGGGCGTGCCGTGGCCGTGGCCGGTGGCGCCGAGGGAGCCGTACAGCTCGGCCCGTATCGCGGCGGTGGGGGCGAGCAGTCCCTCGTTCTTCAGCCGCCGGGCGAACATCCGCGCGGCCCGCATGGGGCCGACCGTATGCGAGCTGGACGGGCCGATGCCGACCGAGAACAGGTCGAAGACCGAGATGGCCACGAGAAACTCCTGAGGGTGGGGAGACGCCGTTGTCTGCCGCGCGGGGTGGTGCGGGTGGGACCGGTGTTGTGGACCGATGGTGACGACAAGGGGCGGGACGGGGCGGAGGGCGGGGATCCGGTGGATCCCGTGCGTACGGCGGGGGCACCGGCCCACTTCTCAGTGTGCGCGATGCCCCCGGGGTCCGTACCAGGACACCAGCGTGTTAATCGTACGAATGTACGGTTACGGCTGGGTGGGCGTGAGGCCCGGGTACAGCGGGTGCTTCCCGGCCAGGGCCGTGACCCGGGCCCGCAGCGCGGCCGCGTCGTACGACGGCTTGAGCGCCTCCGCGATCACATCCGCGACCTCGCGGAAGTCGTCGGCGCCGAAGCCGCGGGTGGCCAGGGCCGGCGTACCGATCCGCAGACCCGAGGTGACCATCGGCGGCCGGGGGTCGTTCGGGATCGCGTTCCGGTTGACCGTGATGCCGACCTCGTGCAGCCGGTCCTCGGCCTGCTGGCCGTCGAGCTCCGAGTGGCGGAGGTCGACCAGTACCAGATGGACGTCGGTACCGCCGGAGAGCACCGAGACGCCGTGCTCGGTGACATCGTCCTTGACCAGGCGCTCGGCCAGGATCTTCGCGCCCTCCAGGGTGCGCCGCTGGCGCTCCTTGAACTCCTCGGACGCGGCGACCTTGAAGGAGACCGCCTTGGCCGCGACCACATGCTCCAGCGGGCCGCCCTGCTGACCGGGGAAGACCGCGGAGTTGATCTTCTTCGCCAGCTCGGCGGTGGAGAGGATCACGCCACCGCGCGGACCGCCCAGGGTCTTGTGCGTGGTGGTGGTGACGACATGGGCGTGCGGGACCGGGTTGGGGTGCAGCCCGGCCGCGACCAGGCCCGCGAAGTGGGCCATGTCGACCATGAGGTACGCGCCGACCTCGTCCGCGATCCGGCGGAAGGCGGCGAAGTCCAGCTGGCGCGGGTAGGCGGACCAGCCCGCGACGATCAGCTTCGGCCGGGACTCCTTGGCCAGCTTCTCGACCTCGGCCATGTCGACCTGGCCGGTGGCGTCGTCCACGTGGTAGGCGACCACGTTGTAGAGCTTGCCGGAGAAGTTGATCTTCATGCCGTGGGTCAGGTGCCCGCCGTGGGCGAGGTTCAGACCCATGATCGTGTCGCCCGGCTTCAGCAGGGCGAACATCGCCGCCGCGTTGGCCTGGGCGCCCGAGTGGGGCTGGACATTGGCGTGCTCGGCGCCGAAGAGGTCCTTCACCCGGTCGATGGCGATCTGCTCGACCACGTCGACGTGCTCACAGCCGCCGTAGTAACGGCGGCCGGGGTAGCCCTCGGCGTACTTGTTGGTGAGGACCGACCCCTGGGCCTCCATGACCGCCACCGGGGCGAAGTTCTCGGAGGCGATCATTTCGAGGGTGGACTGCTGGCGGTGGAGCTCGGCGTCGACAGCGGCGGCGACATCGGGGTCCAGCTCGTGGAGAGAGGAATTGAGAAGCGACATATCGGTAGATATTCCTGTCGTCAGCTCTTGGTGAACTCGGCGTACTCGTCGGCGGAGAGCAGATCGTCCGGCTCCTCCGCCACCCGCACCTTGAACAGCCAGCCACCCTCGAAGGGTGCGCTGTTCACCAGGGAGGGGTCGTCCACGACGCCCTGGTTGGTCTCGGTGACCTCACCCGTCACCGGGGAGTACAGATCGCTCACCGACTTGGTGGACTCCAGCTCGCCGCAGGACTCACCGGCGGTGACCGTCGCGCCCACCTCGGGGAGCTGGGCGAAGACGACGTCACCGAGCGCGTTGGCGGCGAACTCGGTGATCCCGACCGTCGACACGCCGTTCTCGGCGGCCGTCAGCCACTCGTGCTCCTTGCTGTAGCGCAGCTGCTGGGGGTTGCTCATGGGATGAATTCTCCTGTACGCGGACGGTGCGGATGAACGGACGGGGTACGCCGGGACGTGCGTCTGGTCACGTCAGCCGGGGAAACGGGGGGACCGGGGGAGGAAGGGGGACGGGGGAGAGCGGAAGGGGGTGGTGGGCCGGCGGGCGCCCGCCGGGGCTACTTCCGCCGCCGGTAGAACGGCAGCGCCACGACCTCGTACGGCTCCTGGCTGCCCCGGATGTCGACCGAGACACCCGGCGTGCCGGGCACGGCGTGGGCCGCGTCGACGTACGCCATGGCGATCGGCTTGCCGAGGGTGGGCGAGGGGGCGCCGGAGGTGACCTCGCCGATCACCGCGCCGTCCGCGACCACCGGATAACCGGCCCGCGGCACCCGGCGGCCCTCGGCGACCAGGCCCACCAGGACCCGCGGCGGGCTGTCCGCGGCCCGCTCGGCGGCGGCCTCCAGCGCCTTGCGGCCGACGAAGCCGCCCTCCTTCTCGAACTTCACCACCCGGCCGAGACCGGCGTCGAACGGGGTGAGCGCCGTGGTCAGCTCGTTCCCGTAGAGCGGCATGCCCGCTTCCAGGCGGAGCGTGTCGCGGCAGGACAGACCGCACGGCACCAGACCGGCGGACGCGCCCGCCTCGGTCAGCGCCCGCCACAGTCCTTCGGCGTGCTCCGGCGCGACGAAGAGTTCGAAGCCGTCCTCACCGGTGTAGCCGGTCCTGGCGATCAGCGCCGGGACCCCGGCCACCGTGCCCGGCAGCCCCGCGTAGTACTTCAGCCCGTCGAGATCGGCATCCGTGACCGAGGCCAGGATCCCGGGCGACTCGGGGCCCTGGATCGCCAGCAGGGCGTAGGCGTCCCGGTCGTCGCGGACCACGGCGTCGAAACCCGCGGCCCGCTCGGTCAGCGCGTCCAGCACGATCTGCGCGTTGCCCGCGTTGGCGACCACCAGATACTCGGTGTCGCCGGTGCGGTAGACGATCAGATCGTCCAGGATCCCGCCGTCCTCACGGCAGATCATGGTGTAGCGGGCCCGGCCGGCGCCGATGGTGGAGATATTGCCGACCAGGGCGTGGTCCAGCAGAGCCGCGGCCCCGGGGCCGGAGACGGTGATCTCACCCATGTGGGAGAGGTCGAAGAGGCCCGCCCGGGTCCGGACGGCCTGGTGCTCCTCCCGCTCGCTGGCGTACCGCAGCGGCATGTCCCAGCCCGCGAAATCGGTCATCGTCGCACCCAGGGAGCGGTGCAGGGCGTCGAGGGCGGTACGGCGGGGGACGGTGCTCATGGACGGTTACTCCCAGGGCATGGCAGAAGACATGACGACGAGGACGTTCCTCCCCATCTGTCATCGGAACCTGAGAGGTTCGTCGCGAGCGTCGTACGGATGGCCGTACGGACGGTCATGACTTGCACCTTGGGTGGAGCCGGTGGAACCGGCCCGCTTTTCAGATCTGCCTCATCGCGCGCGGTACGGGGCCTGAGAGATTCAAGGGAGGAACTTGCTCCTTCGGCGCCCGGAGCGGAGTCCGGGTCTCTCCCGCGCGGATTCAAGCGGCCGGTATGAAGTTGGCGGCCACATCATTACACGCGGACCGGGAAGTACGGGAGCCCCGGCGGCGTTGTTCCCCTGCGTGGACACCTGGTCACGATCGCGTACGAGGGAGGGGGCGAGGCCGCGTACGCGGTCGGGTACGGGGCCGGGTCCGAGGTCCTCCGGAGGGCCGCCCGCGGATCACCGGCGGACCGCTCCGGGCGGCCGGCGGGAACCGCGGCACCGGCCGGGAGGGTCCTCCCAGGGGAGGCGCTCACCCGGCGCACGCCCGGGGCGCACGACGCAATGGCCGGAAACAGAAGGGAAATGCCGGAAAAAACGCTCGGATCTCATTACCATTTCTTTAAGGTCCGTTGACGCTCCATGGGCATAGGTGTGGGTGACCCGACATGGGGGAGGAGGGTGTGATGACGTTGCAGCGCTCCAGCGCCTACGCCACGACCGCGGGGGTGCCCGCCCAGCCACAGGCGCCCGCGCGCGAACGGCTCCGGGCCACCGCGCCACCGGTGCTGCGGGATCTACGGGCCCGCGAAGGACGAGGCCCGCGCGGGCTCACCTTCGCCGCGGGCGACCTGGTAGTGGTCTCCGGACTGCCCGGAAGCGGAAAGTCCACCCTGATCAAGCGGACCGCCGCGGCCGCCGCCATAGACTCCCAGGACACCCGCGACCGCTGGGACGCCGAGATGCCCCGGCTGCTCCCCTACGCGCTGTACCGGCCCTTCGTCCGCCTCGCCCACTACACCGGCCTCCGCCGCGCCCTCCGCTCCGGCGAGAGCGTCGTCGTCCACGACTGCGGCACCCAGGCCTGGGTCCGCCGCTGGCTCGCCCGCGAGGCCCGCCGCCGGGGCACCGGCCTCCATCTGATCCTCCTCGACGTCCCACCCGCCGTCGCCCGCCAGGGCCAGCGCGAACGCGGCCGAGGCGTCTCCGGCTACGCCTTCGCCCGACACCGCAGGACCGCCGGACGGCTCATCTCCGACGCCGAGGCGGGCCGCGCCCCGACCGGCTGCGCCTCCGTGATCCTGCTCGACCGCCCGGCGGCCGGAGCCCTCGCCCGGATCGGCTTCACCCCCCGATAACGCCCCCGGCGGACCTCCGGACGAGCCCGGAGCCAATTCCCGCCGCCCGAACCGATCCGTACCGCAGGCCCTATTGTCGTCCCCGGACCACAAAGGGGACCCGGGCGGTCCGGGGGAGAGGGCGAACAGGGATGAACGTGCCGGAGCGACTGGACACGCGGCAGCAGTACGACGGGTCGCACACCGAGCCGTACGGCGGACCCACCGGCGGCCCGCCCGCCGAACAACCCCACGCACCCCACGAGAACGGGCTCACCGGGCCCTACCCCGCCTGGCCCGTCAACGAACTCGAGGAAACCCTCGCCGCCGCCCTCGGACACCCCGGCGCCGGACCCCGGATCGTCGAAGTACTCGGCCGCAGCCAGATCTGGATCCCCCTCCCCAACGGCGGCGGACCCGACAGCCCCGACCTCGACCTGCCGATGATCGAACTCGACGGAGCCGCATACGTCCCCGTCTTCAGCTCCGAACAGCAATACCTCGCCTGCGCCGGCGACCACATCCCCTGCACCATCGCCCCCGCCCGCGACTTCGCCCGCGGACTCCCACCCCAAGTCGGCATCGCCGTCAACCCCGGCGGAACCATCGGCGTCCCCCTGCCGCCCCCCGCCGTCGCCGAACTCTGCCGCGCCGGACACACCCCCCTCGACGGCCCCTCCGGCGGCGGCCGGGTCCGGCTCTTCGAACCCGACTGGCAGGACGACCCCGTCGACTTCCTCGCCGCCGCATCCGAAGAATTCCGGGCCACCGGCACCGTCCTCACCGCCCGCCGAGCCCTCGCCTCCGTAGAAGGAGACGACCCCACCCTCCTCATCGGCGTCCAACTCGCCCCCGGCACGGCACCCGAAACCGCACACGAAGCCCTCGCCCGCGCCCTCGGCCGCCACACCGTCCGCTGGCCGGTCAACATGGTCTTCCTCGACCACACCCAAGACCCCGTCGCCGAATGGCTCACCCAACAGAGGCCCTTCTTTTAGGGGGCTCGGTTCGCCTCCGGGGCGCTTCAGCCGTGTTCTTCAGCCGATCGTGCCCGGCCGCTCCTTCCTCGCGGCCCGCGCGTTCTCCCTCCAGAACACGGCGCGCCCCTTCGGCTCACTCGCCCTCTCCGGCGCCAGGGCAAGGCGAGGCGGTCCGGGGCACACGGCTTGAGAAGGGGCTCTCGTCCTCGGGGCGCTCGGCTGGGGTCTCGTACTCCCGGGCGAGGGGCGAAAGGGCGTACCCGGTACCGGGGGCCTCGCGGGGCGGTCCGCGGCACCCCGGAGGAACGGCATCACCAAATGGAGGGGGGCGCCGTAAGCTGGGGGCGGTCTGGGTCGCGGGGCCCAGCGGCGGTTGACGGCTTGGACCGGAGGGGCGGAACAGTGGTGAGCGCGTCAGGCACGGCCGCGACCGGGCAGATCGAGCACCTGCTCCGCCAGGTCACCCCCGGGCGTTACGACGCCTACGAAGCACTCCTCGCCGCCCTCGCCGACCCCGCCGCAGGCCGGATCTGGCTACTGCTGTGGCACGGCCGCCCCGGCTCCCCCGAAGCCCAGTACGGCAATCTGGAGATCGACGGCTTCGGCTACGCGCCCGCCGTCACCTCCCCCCAGGAGCTGGCCGCCTCCGGCTGGAGCCGGGCCCACGAAACCACCACCGGCCTCGACATCGCCCGCGCCCTCTACCCCGACCGCTGGGGCATCTGGCTCAATCCGCACGCCCCCGGCGGCGGCGTCGGCATCCCCTGGACCGACCTGCGGCGGATCGCCACCGGACTCGACCGGATGCCCGCCGGCCCCCTGCGGCTCTCCGAACCCGCCGTAGAGATCCCCCAGTTCTACGCCCTCCTCTCCCGCAACGCCCACCACACCCCGGCCGTCCGCTCCCTCCGGCGCGCCTGGGTACAGCCCGCCCTCGGCGCGCCCTATCTCGCCATCGGCCTCGACCTCTACGACACCAGCCGCCCCTCCGTCGACGCGGTCCGCGCGATGATGCAGCAGTCCATCGCCGCCGTCCCCGACGGCCTCCCCGTCTCCACCGTCGCCCTCTCCGACGAGTACGACCCCGTCGGGATGTGGCTGCGGGCCAACGCCCGGCCCTTCTACGACCGCGACGCCCACGCCGCACCCGGCGCCCCGGCCGGCGGCTACGGCTACCCCCCGGCCCCCGGCCGCTGACCGGCCCGGCCCGCCGCCCTCACCCCCGGCTGACACTGAGCTGTCATCCGGCCCGGCCGCCCCACGCATCCCCTTCCACAGGGTGAGACCCGGTACCGGACGCCCCTCGACGGCCGAATGTCGTTGCCACACACCCCGGTCGTACGCGCTGTCGATTCCTCCGAAGGATTCCGGCCCGACTCGGCCCTGCCCCGCTGAATACGGGAGTTCTGCGCCTTTCCCGCCTTGGAATCGCAGGAATGAATCTGTTCGATAATCGGATACTGGCTCAACTCCTGTCGTTTCGCGAGGAGATGGGGCTCCGCTCAGCCCGGGTGAACGTCCGCATAACGGAATCCCTCTACACGCATCACGTTTGGGCAACCATTGCCCTGGAGGTCTGGCGGGTGATCGAGGGAGCGTTGAAGACTCCCGCTCCAGGGGGAAATTCGTCCCCGTGTGCCATCGGACCAAAACGTACGTCTCGTACCAACTGCTCCATGCGCACCAGATGTTGAGAACCAAGCCGCTACAGCGGCGGGTACGGGCCGGTCACCTCCGGCCGAGAGGGGTCCCCACCACGATGACGGCACCAGTGCACGACACGAGCGCGGACGCGGAGAAGACCGCGGCCGCCGATGTCGCGGCGGATGTAGTCAGGAAGTCGGTCGAAGGGCGGTCGCTGCGGCAGATCGCCTGGTCCCGGCTGAAGCGGGACAAGCTGGCGCTCTCGGGCGGCATCGTTGTCATCCTTCTCGTACTCGTGGCGGTCTTCGCGCCCGTCCTGGTGGACCTCTTCGGACACCCGCCGAACAAGTTCCACCAGGACAAGCTGGACCCGCTGTTCAACACCCCCAAGGGCGACTTCGGCGGCATCAGTTCCGAGCATCTGCTGGGCGTCGAGCCCAACACCGGCCGGGACGTCTTCAGCCGGGTCGTCTACGGTGCCCGGATCTCCCTGCTGGTGGCCTTCCTCGCCGCCGTGGTCGCCGTCATCCTCGGCACCCTCTTCGGCATCGTCGCCGGTTACTTCGGCGGCTGGGTCGACGCGGTGATCAGCCGGGTGATGGACATGCTGCTCTCCTTCCCGCAGCTGCTCTTCATCATCTCCCTGGTCGCGGTCCTCCCCAACGACCTCTTCGGACTGACCGGATCGAGCGTCAGAATCGCGATCCTGGTCTCGGTGATCGGCTTCTTCGGCTGGCCGTACGTCGGACGTATCGTGCGCGGCCAGACCCTCTCGCTGCGGGAGAAGGAGTACATCGAGGCCGCCCGCAGCCTGGGCGCGGGACGCCGGTACGTCCTCTTCAAGGAACTGCTGCCCAACCTGGTGGCGCCGATCACGGTCTACGCGACCCTGATGATCCCCACCAACATCCTCACCGAGGCCGCGCTCAGCTTCCTGGGGGCGGGCGTCCGCCCGCCGACCGCGTCCTGGGGGCAGATGCTCTCCACGGCGGTCAAGACCTACGAGTCCGATCCGACCTTCATGGTGATCCCCGGACTGGCGATCTTCATCACGGTGCTGGCCTTCAACCTCTTCGGCGACGGCGTGCGGGACGCGCTCGACCCCAAGGGCACCCGGTGAGCGCCCCCGGCGGCCCCGCCCGGCCGCAGACAACTGAACGTGCCCCTGCCAGACCTGTCAGGCGGCTTCCCGATGGTTTCCCGGCGTCGAGCAGGGACCGCGCTACCCCGGAGGTTGCAGTAACCATGACTCCCCAACGTTCGTCGAGGCCGGGGCGGATCGCCGTGGCGGCCCTCGTCGTCGCAGCCCTCACGGCCACCGCGGCGTGTGGTGGCGGTGGCGACGACGACAAGGCCGGCAAGGGCGCGGGCTTCAACGCCGGTGCCACGGGCATCGCGAACCCGTCCACCAAGGCGGGCGGCACGCTGAAGTTCATCGGCAAGCAGGACCTGGACTCGGCCGACCCGCAGCGCCAGTACTACGGCATGGCCTGGGACTTCTCCCGGTTCTACTCCCGTCAGCTGGTCACCTACGCCACCAAGCCGGGCGCCGCGGGCGCCGAGCTGGTGCCGGACCTGGCCAAGGAGAAGGCCGTCATCACCAATGACGGCAAGACCTACACGTACAAGCTCCGGGACGGGATCACCTGGGAGGACGGCTCCCCGATCACGTCCAAGGACATCAAGTACGGCATCCAGCGCGTCTGGGCCGCGGACGTCCTCCCGGGCGGCCCGCAGTACCTGCGCCAGGTGCTCGACCCCACCGGCACGTACAAGGGTCCGTACAAGGACACCACCCCGGACAAGCTGGGTCTGAAGGCGATCCTGACCCCGGACGACAAGACGATCGTCTTCAACCTGCCGAAGGCCAACGGAGACTTCGAGCAGATGCTGGCGATGCCCGCCGGTTCTCCGGTGAAGAAGGAGAAGGACACGGCCGCCAAGTACCAGCTGAAGCCGTTCTCCTCCGGCCCGTACAAGTTCGAGAAGTACGAGCCCAAGAAGAGCATCAGCCTGGTCCGCAACGACAAGTGGCAGAAGGCGTCGGACCCGATCCGCCCGGCGCTGCCGGACAAGATCACGGTCACCATCAACTCCAACATCGAGGCGATCGACGAGCTGCTCATCAAGGGCGAGTACGACCTCGACCTGAACGCCACCGGGATGGGCCAGGCGGGCCGTACCAAGGCGCTCAAGGAGCACAAGGAGAACGTCGACAACATGCAGACGAGCTTCGTCCGCTATGTCGACATCGTCTCGACCCTGGCGCCGTTCAACAACGTCGAGTGCCGCAAGGCGGTCATCTACGCGACCGACTTCGCCTCGATCCAGCAGGTCCGCGGCGGCCCGCAGGCCGGTGGCGACATCGCCCCGAACATGCTGCCCAAGGACGTCAAGGGCTCCGACGACTACGACCCGTACGGCGTCCTCGCCCGCAAGGGCAAGCCGGACACCGCCAAGGCGAAGGCGGCCCTCCAGGCGTGCGGCAAGCCGAACGGCTTCTCCACCAACATCAGCGCCCGCAGCAACAACCCGGGTGAGGTCCAGGCCGCCGAGGCGCTCCAGCAGTCGCTGGCCGCCGTCGGCATCAAGACCCAGGTCGACCCGATCGACGGCGCCGAGTCGTCGAGCATCACCGGCTCGCCCGCGGTCGTCAAGCAGCGCAACCTGGGTCTGATCATGACCGGCTGGGGCCCCGACTTCCCGACCGGCCAGGGCTTCTCGCAGCCGATCATCGACGGTCGCTTCATCGCGGACAACGCGAACTACAACATGTCGATGACGAATGACCCGAAGATCAACAAGCTCTTCGACCAGGCGCTGCTGGAGACCGACCCCAACAAGGCCGGTGAGATCTACAAGCAGATGAACCACGCCGTCTCGGACCTCGCCGTCCAGATGCCGCTCGTCTACGAGAAGAACATCACCTGGCGCAGCTCGCGACTGACCAACGCCTACTCCACGGCGGCGTACAGCGGTCGCTACGACTACGTCACCCTGGGCGTCGTCAAGTAGTCCTCCGCTCAACGAGGATCCCGGTGGTGACCCGCTGCCCCAGGCGCGGGTCACCACCGGCACCACCCCACCAACGCCCAACCCGCCAGTCCCGAAGGGCAGGTGATGGCCTCGGGCGGCGGCCCCCGAACCCGTAACCCGGGCTCGGTGCCGCCGCCGGGCCGCGCACAGTGCTTGCTTATGTCATCCGGCGATTGTTCGCCGTCGCCATGATGCTGATGGTCGTCACCCTGACGACCTTCGTCATCTTCTTCGTGCTCCCCAAGTGGGCCGGTTCCGATCCGGCGTACCTCTTCGCCGGGAAGCAGGCCGACCCCGTCGCCATCGAGGGCATCCGGAAGAAGCTGGGTCTCGCCGATCCGGTACTGGTGCAGTTCTGGAACTTCGTCCAGGGCATCTTCGCCGGCCGGGAGTACGCCAACGGCACCGATGTGACCAAGTGCCCTGCCCCCTGCTTCGGCTACTCCTTCCGTACCGAGCAGGCGGTCTGGCCGCAGCTCACCGAGGCCATCCCGGTCACCCTCGCGCTCGCGGGCGGCGCCTGTCTGCTCTGGGTCGTCGGCGGAGTCTCCGCCGGAGTCGTCTCGGCCCTGCGCCGGGGCACCCTCTGGGACCGGGCCGCGATGACCGTCGCCCTGGCGGGCGTCTCCCTCCCCATCTACTTCACCGGTCTGATCTCCCTCGCGGTCTTCAGCTGGCAGCTCGACTGGGTCAGCGGCGAGTTCGCGGCCCTCGGCGACGACCCCGCGCAGTGGTTCCAGAGCCTGATCCTGCCCTGGATCACCCTGGCCTTCCTCTACGCCGCGATGTACGCCCGGCTCACCCGCGCCACCATGCTGGAGATCATGGGCGAGGACTACATCCGTACCGCCCGGGCCAAGGGGCTCACCGAGCGGGTCGTCATCGGACGGCACGCCATGCGCTCCACCTGGACCCCCGTCCTCACCCTGCTCGGACTCGACCTCGGCGCGCTGCTCGGCGGCGCCGTCCTCACCGAGTCCACCTACAACCTGCCGGGCCTCGGCAAGCTCGCCATCGAGTCGATCAACTCCAAGGACCTTCCGCTGATCCTCGGTGTCACCCTCTTCGCCGCCCTGTTCATCTGTGTCGCGAACCTCGTCGTGGACATGCTGTATGCCGTCGTCGACCCGCGTGTGAGGATCGGATGACCGAGTCGAAGAAGTCCGGGGGGAACTCCCCGGCCCTCGCCCCCGGTGAGGTCGCCCGGGCCGGAGCCCCCGCGCCCGAGGCGTTCCTGGAGGTCCGCGACCTCAAGGTGCACTTCCCCACCGACGACGGCCTGGTCAAGTCCGTGGACGGGCTGAGCTTCCAGCTGGAGAAGGGCAAGACCCTCGGTATCGTCGGCGAGTCCGGCTCCGGTAAGTCCGTCACGTCCCTGGGCATCATGGGCCTGCACACCGCGGGCCAGCACGGCCGCGGCCGGGCCCGGATATCCGGCGAGATCTGGCTGGACGGCCAGGAACTCCTCGGCGCCGACCCCGACGAGGTACGGAAGCTCCGCGGCCGCCGGATGTCGATGATCTTCCAGGATCCGCTGTCCGCGCTGCACCCGTACTACACCATCGGCAAGCAGATCGTGGAGGCGTACCGGGTCCACCACGACGTCGACAAGAAGGCCGCCCGCACCCGGGCGATCGAGATGCTCGACCGGGTCGGCATCCCCCAGCCCGACAAGCGGGTCGACAGCTATCCGCACGAGTTCTCCGGCGGGATGCGCCAGCGCGCGATGATCGCGATGTCGCTGGTCAACAACCCCGAACTGCTGATCGCCGACGAGCCCACCACGGCCCTCGACGTCACCGTCCAGGCCCAGATCCTCGATCTGATGCGGGACCTCCAGAAGGAGTTCGGCTCCGCGGTCATCATCATCACCCACGACCTGGGCGTCGTCGCCGAACTCGCCGACGACATCCTGGTGATGTACGGCGGCCGGTGCGTCGAGCGCGGCCCGGCCGAAGAGGTCTTCTACGAGCCCCAGCACCCCTACACCTGGGGTCTGCTCGGCTCGATGCCCCGGATCGACCGCGACCAGACCGAACGGCTCATCCCGGTCAAGGGCTCCCCGCCCAGCCTGATCAACATCCCCGACGGCTGCGCCTTCCACCCGCGGTGCCCGTACGCCGATGTGCCCAAGGACAATGTGACGCGCACCGTCCGCCCCGATCTCCAGCAGGTGGGCGGCCGGCACTTCTCCGCCTGCCATATGGCGAAGGACGAGCGGACGCGGATCTGGACCGAAGAGATTGCGCCCAAGCTGTGAGTGACAACGTGAAGATTCCCCGGCAGGCCGAAGGGTCCGGTACGGACACCGGGCCCGAGCCGCTGCTCAAAGTCGAGGGCCTGGTCAAGCACTTCCCGATCCGCAAGGGGCTGCTGCGCCGCCAGACCGGGGCCGTCCAGGCGGTCGACGGGCTCAGCTTCGACGTCCGTCCGGGCGAGACGCTGGGCGTGGTCGGCGAGTCGGGGTGCGGCAAGTCGACCATGGGACGGCTGATCACCCGGCTGCTGGAGCCGACCGGCGGGCGGATCGAGTTCGAGGGCCATGACATCACCCATCTGGGCGTCGGCGGGATGCGGCCGCTCCGCCGCGACATCCAGATGATCTTCCAGGACCCGTACTCGTCGCTGAATCCCCGGCACACCATCGGCACCATCGTCTCGGCGCCCTTCAAGCTCCAGGGCATCGAGCCGGAGGGCGGGGTGAAGAAGGAGGTCCAGCGGCTGCTGGGGCTGGTGGGTCTCAACCCCGAGCACTACAACCGCTATCCGCACGAGTTCTCCGGCGGCCAGCGGCAGCGGATCGGGATCGCCCGGGCGCTGGCGCTCAAGCCGAAGCTGGTCGTCGCGGACGAGCCGGTCTCGGCGCTGGACGTGTCGATCCAGGCCCAGGTGGTCAATCTGCTGGACGACCTCCAGGACGAGCTGGGGCTGACCTATGTGATCATCGCCCACGATCTGTCGGTGATCCGCCATGTCTCGGACCGGATCGCGGTGATGTACCTCGGCAAGATCGTCGAGCTGGCCGACCGCAAGTCGCTCTACGAGTCGCCGATGCACCCCTACACCAAGGCGCTGATGTCGGCCGTACCCGTGCCGGACCCCCGGCGGCGGGGCGCCAAGAGCGAGCGGATCCTGCTCAAGGGCGATGTCCCCTCGCCGATCTCGCCCCCGGCGGGCTGCCGGTTCCACACCCGGTGCTGGAAGGCGACGGAGCTCTGCAAGACCGAGGAGCCGCCGCTGATCGAGCTGCGGCCGGGCCAGCAGGTGGCCTGCCACCACCCGGAGAACGCGGCGGACCAGGCGCCCGGCGACACCGTTCTGGCCTCGGCGCGGGAGGCGGTGGAGGTGGTGTCCGCCACACCGAAGGCGGTGGAGACCCCCGAGGAGCCGTCCGGTGATCCGGTCGCCGACCAGGCCGGTGACCCGGTCGGAGCCGGGCCGGACCGGGACCCGGAGCCGGACCCGAAGCCGGAGGACCCCGGGAAGTAGTCCCCGGCGGTGCGACGGCGGCACCGCCGGACGGACGGCACAATCGTCCGGTGCTCCAAGAACTGTTCACGCCCTCCGTCCAGCATGCGCTCGACCTCGCCGGAATCTTCGTCTTCGCGATCTCCGGCGCCCTGCTCGCCGTCCGGAAGAACTTCGACGTCTTCGGGATGGCGGTACTCGCCGAGGTCACGGCGCTGGGCGGGGGGCTGCTGCGTGATCTGATCATCGGGGCCGTCCCCCCGGCCGCCTTCACCGACCTCGGCTACTTTCTGATGCCCCTGGTCGCCACGGCCCTGGTCTTCTTCCTCCATCCCGTGGTCGAACGGATCCAGAACGGGGTCAATGTCTTCGACGCGGCCGGTCTGGGCCTGTTCTGCGTCACCGGCACCACCAAGGCATACGAATACGGGCTCGGCCTGACCTCCTCGGCGGTGCTCGGGGTGGCCACGGCGGCGGGCGGCGGCGTACTGCGGGACGTCCTGGCGAACGAGGTGCCGTCCCTGCTCCGCTGGGACCGGGACCTCTACGCCGTCCCCGCCATCGTGGGGGCGACGATGATCGCGCTCTTCATCCGCTTCGACACCCTCAACGCCTTCACCAGCGGACTCGCCGCCCTGACCGCCTTCACCCTGCGGCTGCTGGCGATGCGCTTCCACTGGCGGGCCCCGCGCGCCTGGAACCGCCGCTCCACGGCGACGGAAGGCGTCTGAACCGGCCCGGGGCCTCCCGGCCCGGCCCCGTGATGGCTCGTGAGCGCCGGTGATCCCTGCGAACCCGGAAAGCTACCGCTTAGTATTCGACTGGGGTACGGTGCGTCCATGGCAATGGCAGCTCAGGCATCCATAGGCAACAGCGAGTTCGACCGCGATACCGCCGTCGTCCCCCGGGGCTCCGGTGTCTACGACACCCACCTCTCGCCCGGCTGGACCATCCTGCACGCCGTCAACGGCGGCTATCTGCTGGGCACGGTCGGCCGCGCCCTCGGGGACGCGCTGCCGCACCCCGATCCCTTCACCCTCTCCGGCCACTTCGTCAGCGCCTGCACCCCCGGCCCGGCGGTGATCCGTACCCAGACCGTCCGCACCGGCCGTACCCTCTCCACGGGACAGGCTTCGCTCTACCAGATCGACGAGGACGGCCGGGAGGTCGAACGCATCCGGGTACTCGCCACCTACGGCGAGCTGGACGCCCTCACCGACGAGGTCCGTACCTCCGCCACCCCGCCCGCCGTGCCGCCGTACGAGCGGTGCGTGGGCCCCGCCGACGCCCCCGGCCTCGATCTCGCCAGGACCTGGGCGATCCTCGGCCGGCTGAACATCAGGCTGGACCCCGACACCGTCGGCTGGGCGCTCGGCGCCCCCTCCGGCAAGGGCGAGGTCCGGGGCTGGTTCACGCTCGCCGACGGCCGGGACGCGGACCCCCTCTCCCTGCTGATGACCGTGGACTGCTTCCCGCCCACCTCCTTCGACCTGGGACTCAAGGGCTGGACCCCGACCGTCGAACTCACGGCCCACATCCGCTGCCGCCCGGCCCCCGGGCCGCTGCGGGTCGCGATCGCCACCCGCAATCTCGCGGGCGGCTTCCTGGAGGAGGACGCCGAGATCTGGGACAGCCGGGACCGGCTGGTCGCCCAGTCCCGGCAGCTCGCCAAAGTGCCCCGCTGACAGCCGATCACCTCCCCTCGGTCCTGCCCCGCTGTCGTGCCGTCCGCCGTGCCGTCCCTCCGGCCCGGGGCATGCCGCTGCCGCCCGAACCCGGCCCGGGCCGGAGGCCCGGGCCAAGGGCCTGGCCCGTTCCGGTGCCCCGCCCGGAGGCACCGCGCCCGGTTCCCCGGGCCGGTGCGTGGGTCCCGGCCGCCGCGGTTCGGCCCGGGGCCCCGGGCCGAACCGCCGCGTACCGCCGCCGCCGTGAGCGGGCGCCACGGGGCCGGGTGAGCGCCGCCGCCCGCCCGTCCGGCCACCGTTCACCGCCCGGCCGACCGAACCGGGAGCCGTGCCGCCCCGTGTACTTCTACGCGCCGCCGATGCACCCCCTCTCCGCCTCGTAGAATCGAGGCCACCATGGCCTACCTCGACCACGCCGCGACCACTCCGATGCTCCCGGAGGCGGTCGAGGCGATGACCGCCCAGCTCACCGCGTTCGGCAACGCTTCGGCGCTCCACGCCGCCGGGCGCCGGGCCCGCCGTACCGTCGAGGAGGCGCGCGAGACCCTCGCCGACGCCCTCGGCGGCCGCCCCAGTGAGGTGGTGTTCACCTCGGGCGGCACCGAGGCGGACAACCTCGCCGTCAAGGGCCTCTACTGGCAGCGCCGCGACGCCGACCCCCGGCGGACCCGGGTCCTGGCCAGCCCCGTCGAACACCATGCCGTGCTCGACGCCGTGGAGTGGCTGGGCGAGCACGAGGGCGCCACCGTGGAGTACCTGCCCGTCGACGCCTACGGACGGGTCCACCCCGATGCCCTGCGCGAGGCCGTGGAACGCGACCCCGACGACATCGCCCTCGCCACCGTCATGTGGGCCAACAACGAGATCGGTACCGTGATGCCGGTCGCCGCACTCGCCGCCGTCGCCCGGGAGTACGGCATCCCGATGCACGCCGACGCCGTACAGGCATTCGGTCAGCTCGATGTGGACTTCGCCGCGTCCGGGCTCGCGGCCATGACGGTCTCCGGTCACAAGATCGGCGGGCCGTACGGTATCGGCGCGCTCCTCCTGGGCCGGGACTACTCCCCGGTTCCGGTCCTGCACGGTGGTGGCCAGGAGCGGCATGTGCGCTCCGGCACCCTGGACGTTCCCGCCATCGCCTCCTTCGCGGTAGCCGGACGGCTGGCCGCCGAACGCCGCCGGCAGTTCGCCCGGGAGATCGGCTCCCTCCGGGACCAGCTCGTCCGCGCCGTACTCGACACGGTGCCGGACGCGGTCCTCGGCGGCGACCCCGAGGACCGGCTCCCGGCCAACGCGCATTTCTCCTTTCCCGGCTGCGAGGGCGACTCGCTGCTCCTGCTCCTGGACGCACAGGGCATCGAGTGCTCCACGGGGTCGGCCTGCACCGCCGGGGTCGCCCAGCCCAGCCATGTCCTCCTCGCCACCGGCACCGACCCGGACCTGGCGCGAGGGACCCTCCGCTTCACCCTCGGTCACACCTCCACCACGGCGGACGTGGAAGCGGTCGCGAAGGCGATCGGCCCGGCGGTCGACCGGGCCCGGACAGCGGGTCTGAGCTGAGTCTGCCCCGCCCGGCGGTCGCGCACAGCCCTCTGGCGACACCACGCCACAACAGGAACAGGAACCCCCGGTACCGCCCGCTCCGGAGCCCTCGGGCACCGGAGCGCGGCCGGGGTCAGGTCCGGGCCGTCGTCACCCGCCGCGCCTCGGGCAGCGCATCCCGCACCAGCCGCAGATAGCGGTCCCAGTCCCAGTGCGGCCCGGGGTCGGTGTGGTCGGTCCCCGGAACCTCCACATGCCCGATGATGTGCTCCCGGTCGGCGGGCAGCCCGTACCGTACGCAGATCCCGGCCGTCAGCCGGGCCGATCCCGCGTACATCGCGTCCGTGAAGTCCTGCGGCCGGTGTACGAAGCCCTCGTGCTCGATCCCCACGCTGCGCTCATTGAAAGAACGATTCCCCGCGTGGAAGGCCACATCCAGCTCACGGATCATCTGCGCCACATGACCGTCCTTGCGCACCACGTAGTGCGTGGCCGCCCCGTGCCCCGGGTCCTTGAACACCCGCAGCGCCGTCGGGAAGCTCCCCTGCACCACATGGATGATCACCCGGTCGATCCGGTAGTCGGCCGGGCGGTCGGCCAGCCGCCAGTTCGCCCGGGACGCCGCGGTCCACTGCGCGCCTGTGTGATCCAGCTCACCTTCCTTGCGCGGCTTCGACACCCCGGGCAGCCGCCACCACATGTCGCTCAGCTCGTCGCGGGCCAGCAGCCCGCCGCCCACCAGTGCCGCGGCGCCGCCGATCAGCAGACCGCGGCGGCCGACCCGGGGCCGGGCCCGGCCGCCCCCGCCCCCGCTCACAGCGCCCTCGCCCACGGCGTCGCCACCCGTGTCCCCACCCGTTTCCCCGTCTGTGTTCCCGTCCGCGGCGCCCGGCCCGGGCCGTGCCCCGGCCCCGCCGTCCGGGCCTGCCTTCACCGGCTCCGATTCGTGTCCCATATCCCCTACGACGCATACTCGCGAGCTCTCGTTTCACGAGGACCGTACTCTGGTAGGGCTATGACTCAGACGACTCCCCAGCGCCCGCTCCGCGTACTCGCCGCCATGTCCGGGGGCGTGGACTCCGCCGTCGCCGCCGCCCGGGCCGTCGAGGCGGGGCACGACGTCACCGGTGTGCACCTCGCGCTCTCCGCGAATCCGCAGTCCTTCCGTACCGGGGCCCGCGGCTGCTGCACCATCGAGGACTCGCGCGACGCCCGCCGTGCCGCCGATGTGATCGGAATCCCGTTCTACGTCTGGGACCTCGCCGAACGCTTCCGCGAGGACGTGGTCGAGGACTTCATCGCGGAGTACGAGGCCGGACGCACCCCCAACCCCTGTCTGCGCTGCAACGAGAAGATCAAGTTCGCGGCGCTGCTGGACAAGGCGCTCGCCCTCGGCTTCGACGCCGTGTGCACCGGCCACTACGCGACCGTCGTCCACACCGAGGACGGCCGCCGCGAACTGCACCGCGCCAGCGACGAGGCCAAGGACCAGTCGTACGTCCTCGGCGTCCTCGACGAGCGCCAGCTCGCCCACGCGCTCTTCCCCCTCGGCGACACCCTCACCACCAAGGGCGAGATCCGGGCCGAGGCCGAGCGCCGGGGCCTCGCCGTGGCGAAGAAGCCGGACAGCCACGACATCTGCTTCATCGCGGACGGCGACACCCAGGGCTTCCTCGCCTCCCGGCTGGGGCGGGCGGAGGGCGACATCGTCGACGAGGCCGGTACGACGATCGGTTCGCACGACGGTGCCTACGGCTTCACCATCGGTCAGCGCAAGGGCCTGCGGATCGGCCATCCGGCGCCCGACGGCAAGCCGCGGTACGTCCTCGACATCTCGCCGGTGAACAACACCGTCACCGTCGGTCCCGCCGAGGCCCTGGACGTCACCGGGCTGACCGCGATCCGCCCCCGCTGGTGCGGAGCCGCGCCGCAGGGCCCGGGGACGTACACGGCCCAGCTGCGGGCCCACGGCGGCGAGACCCCGGTGACGGCGGTCCCCGACGGCGACGAACTGAGGGTCGTCTTCGACCGGCCGGTCCGGGGTGTCGCTCCCGGCCAGGCGATCGTGCTGTACGACGGCACCCGCGTCGTCGGCTCGGCGACGATCTCCGCCACCCGGCGGGCCGCCGCCGCCGTCTGACCCGTACGCCCGGTCCCGTACGCCTGCCGGAACCCCGGAACCCCGGAACCCCGGAACCGCGCGGTGCCGTTCCGCGCCGCGCGGTCCCGGTTCCGGCCGGGCGGCCGGAGCGCCGGGCCCAGGCGGTGGCTCAGACGGCGAAGAACGTCTCCAGGACGGGCGCCAGTACATAAGGCGAAGCGTCGTGGGTCTGCCCCGTCAGGGTCCGGTGCCTGCCACGCGGCAGCGCCTCGGCCACCAGCCGCGCCGTCTCCCGCACCGCCGGGGGACTGGCCCCGCCGTCCGTGACCATCACCCGTACCGGCACCTCGTGCAGCAGGCACAGCGGTACGGAGCCGTCGCCGAGGACCGCGTAGTCGTACGGCAGGGTGTGCGCGACGGCCGCCAGCTCCGCCCACACCGGCGCCTCCCGCATCCGCGCCACCAACTCGTCCGCCGTCCCGATCAGCCCCAGGAAGAGCGCCAGCGCGTCCCCGGTCCGCCCCTCGGCCAGCAGCGCGCGGGTGCGGGCCACATGGTCGCCCGGCGGGCGTCCGGGCCGTACCGCAGGGTCGAACGGGGGCTCGTACACGGACAGATGCGTGACGGGCAGCCCGGCCGCCGCGGCGCGCAGCGCCAGTACGCCCCCCGACGACGTGCCGTGGACCCGGGCGCCGCCGCCCGCCTCCTCGATCACGGCCGCCAGATCCTCGATCTCCCGCTCCACCGCGTAGCCGCCGGGGTCCCCGCTGCCGCCCCGGCCCCGCCGGTCGTAGGTGAGGACGGTGAACCGGGCCGCGAGCAGATCGGCGAGCGGTCCGTCGCTCGCCGCCGTGCCCAGCGCGCCGCCCACCAGTACTACCGGGGGCCCGTCGCCCCGCCGCTCGTACGCGAGAGGTGTCCCGTCCGCCGACCGCGTCCGGTCCAGCGTGCGGATCGTCTTGTCCATGTGGGTGCTGACCGGGCGGCGGCGCCCGACTCATCGCTCCCGGCCGAGATTTCTCGGATCCGGTCTCCGCGCGGGTACGGAGCCGGTTCCGTACGGGGTCCGGCGGCCGTGTCCGGGTCCCGTACGGTGACGCCATGAGAATCTGCGTCTTCCTCTCCGCGGCCGATCTCGACGAGCGCTACACGGGCCCGGCCCGCGAGTTCGCCGAACTGCTCGGCAAGGGCGGCCACACCCTGGTGTGGGGCGGTTCGGAGAGCGGTCTGATGAAGGTCGTCGCGGACGGGGTGGCGGAGACCGGCGGGCGTCTCGTGGGTGTCTCGGTCGACTTCCTGGCCGCGTCCGCCCGGGTCGGCGCCGACGAGATGGTGATCGCCCGGGATCTCGCCGAGCGGAAGGCCCTGTTGCTGGCGAAGTCCGACGCCGTGGTCGTGATGGTGGGCGGAACCGGAACGCTGGACGAGGCGACGGAGATTCTGGAGCTGAAGAAGCACGGGCGGCAGAACAAGCCGGTGGTCCTGCTGAACACGGCGGGCTTCTACGACGGACTGAAGACCCAGTTCCGGCGGATGGAGGCGGAAGGCTTCCTTCCGGTGCCGCTGGCCGAGCTGGTCTTCTTCGCCGAGGAGCCGGTCTCCGCCCTCGCGTATCTGGAGGACGCGCTCGCCGGCTGACCCCGGCCCCGGCCCCCGGCCGGGACCCGCCGATGAACCCGCTGGCCGCGCGCTCCGGCCGGATGCGAGCATGACCCCCATGAGCACGCATCTGATCACCGGCGCCGGTTCGGGCATCGGCGCCGCCGTCGCCCGCCGCCTCCACGAGCGCGGCGACGACCTCGTCGTCCTGGCCCGTGACGCGGGCCGGGCAAAAGAGGTCGCGGCGCGCTATCCGGGCGCCCGTACCCTGGTGGCCGATCTGGCCGACCCCGACAAGATCTCCTGGGCGTTCTCGCACCAGTCGGTGCCCGACCGGATCGACACCCTGCTGCACATCGCGGGCGTCGTCGACCTCGGCCCCGTCGGCGAGCTCACGCCCAAGGCGTGGCACCACCAGCTGAACACCAATCTGATCGCCCCGGCCGAACTGACCCGGCTGCTCCTGCCCCAGCTGCGGATCACCCAGGGCCAGGTCCTCTTCGTCAACTCGGGAGCCGGCCTCAGCGCCAGTCCCGAGTGGAGCGCGTACGCCGCCTCCAAGCACGGCCTCAAGGCCCTCGCCGACTCGCTCCGCGCCGAGGAGCAGGGCAACGGGATCCGGGTGACGACCGTCTACCCGGGGCGGACGGCCAGCCCGATGCAGGCCAAGGTGCACGCCCAGGAGGGCCGGGAGTACGACCCCGGGCGCTGGATCGACCCCGAGTCGGTCGCCACCGCGATCCTGACCGCGATCGATCTGCCGCGCGACGCCGCGATGAACGACGTGACGGTACGGCCGGGACGCTGAGCCCGGCCCGGCGTCCCGGCCACCCGGCGAAGATACAGACTACGGAGCCACTATGGCGACTCTCCCTCTTGCTGCTGCTGTTCA